>CAZBQO010000056.1:0-12983 GCA_964494125.1 uncultured Nitrospira sp.
GCGGCCGCGACATAATCCGGACTCAGGGCGGTGAGTGTTGCCGGAAAGGAACGGGTCTGCCGAATGTAGAGTTCAATGCCTCGGGCGATTGTCGCCAATTGTTCATTCTCCGCATCCCGCTTCGCGGCGGCCAGTTGATTGATCACGTTTGGCGCAATGAGGCTGGCAAGAATGGCGATAATGGCCATGACGCCAATCATTTCCACAAGCGTAAATCCATTTGTAGATAGACAACGGGAGGCCTCAAATATTCTGAAAAAATTCCGGCCTATTCTTTGAACGGTGTTCCGGTTTCCGCACTGAGTGAATTGGAGGCCGGTGCCGGGACGCCAGCCTGTCTCGAATGCGATCGAGGTCCTTTGGAGCCCTATGGCTTGAGTGGGAAAGTCATGGCGTCTTGTCATGAGTCCGATCCCGTCTTGCTCCTTCTCAGCGAGGTTTTTGTCTCGGGGGTGCGTGTCAGCGCTTTTCTCTCCATCGGGCATATCCCGCCTGGTAGTCCACCAACCTTTCTTTCGGTGTTTAAAAAGCCAATCTTAATTTTCTTAAACTTTTCAAATGATCATGGCGGGTTGACGCGGATCACAAGGGATGGGACGATCAGTTGGAAGTCAGGTGATGGAGGAGGAAAAACGGTCATTTTTTGCCGGGTCAGGGATTGAAAATGTCTTGAGGATGTTTCCGCCTAACAGGGAGGAGACAGAGGATTCCATTGTTTGGTGGCGACGCACAAGGGATCGAACCAATAGCCGGTAGTGGTGGTGAGAGAGAATGCAATATCAGGGGTGTTGTAGCTATTGTCCTCGTCCAAACCGATTTCGGTGCCCAGAAGGTGAAGGCGGCCATGCGTTGGAAGAAGCGCGCCATTGGAATGAGTTGGTTGGTGGTCAATGGAAAAACTTCCTCCATTCCCCTTGGGGATAAGATTGACGATATAAAAAAGATGGCTGACCGTCCCACGATGAATAATGAGTGAAGGAGTCGTGCTGTCATTCATGTTCCACCAGGTTTCAAAGGAGGCGGGTGTAGTGATGGCCGTGGCCGCATCTTGTGCGAGATTGGATATGAGAAGAAAACGGGCATTGACGAGTTCCCCGGCGGTCAGTCCGGTCGAGTTTTGGAATCCGGCTATGGAGGGATGCACCGCATAATAGCGGGGGAATCCTCGTGAGTTTCGCGTCATTTGGGCCGGAGGCAATGGCACAAAGTCAGGAGAAAGGATGGGTAACGAAGAGGGGAACGCGTGGTTCTGTCGTAGATACGAGATGACACCGTTGGCGATGAGTTGAAGGTCACGGGTTTCACGGTCTTCACTCGTTCGATCCCAGACTCTGACCATGGAGGGCGACACAAGAGCGAGCCCTATAGATAAAATCGCCAACAAGCCGATAACGACAATAAGGGTCATTCCGGCTTCCGGGTCAGAGGCATTTTGTTGAGGGGGTGGGGAAGGTAAGGCGACGTCAAGGTGGCCCAGGCAGCCTGTCAATGGATTCCACCCATTAAACTCATCATGGGCATAAAGAGAGATAGCGCGACGATTCCCACGATCGCGATTAATCCTAGAGTAATCAGGGGCTCGAGAATGCCGAAAACTTTTTTGATTCTGCGGGGAATTTCCCGATTATAATAATTCGCCACATTCATGAGTGTGTGGGGTAATGTCCCGGTGGCTTCCCCGACCGAGATCATTTGAATCACCATTGGCGGAAAGACCGGATGACGGCTTAATGATTCATTAATGGTAGAGCCCTCGGACACGGCGCGCTGCGTGTCCTGTAGCGCCCGCGCCATGACAGAATTGCCCACCAGGCCCTGGCACAGTTGCAGGCTTTGCAGAACAGGGATGCCGGCTCGATACAAGACGGCAAAGTTTTGAACAAATTTGGATATCGTGAGCATCCGGATAAGTTCCCCCAGAATTGGGAGTTGTAAGATCATGCGGTCCCGCCAGTGAGCAAATCCTGGCAGGGATTTTCGCCCCAGGATCCACACCAGTGGGCCGAGCAGGAGGAACGAACTCCAGAGCCACCAGCTCCCGACGAAGAGTTCACTGAGGGTGATGATGAGAATGGTGATAGTCGGGAGAGGCACATGGAGACCTTCCAGGATAGGGACAAATCGGGGAATGACGAACGTAAAGAGCAAGACCAGTAATCCGATCACCGCGACCATGACGATGCTCGGATAAATGGTGGCTTGACGCACATCTGCACGGATCTGATCGAGCCAATCCAGATATCGTTCTAATTCCTTGAAGGTCTCGGTCAAGGTGCCACTGTCTTCTCCGGCATGCACCAGATTGGTGATTTGAGGAGGAAAAATCCTGGGGTGTTGCTTCATGGCATCATGCAAGGTGTTTCCGGCCTCGACTTGTTGAAAGATTGCCTGCAAGGTCGTACGCAAATGAAGGTTGGGTGTCTCGATCGACAAGCTTTTTAATGCCTGGGTAAGGGGAATGCCGGCCTCGAGGAGGGTAAACATGTGTGTGGAGAATTCCATGAGATCGCGGGGTTTGACTCTCCCTCTTTTTTGAGTGGTTCGTGCGAGGGACTTCGGTTTGGATCCTAATGTGCGCACGAGCCAGAGTCCCATGTCCTGGAGCTGGCGTTCCAGGTGGAAAAGATCCGGCGCTGCCATCTCTCCCTCAATCGGCTTCCCATGGGCGTCGATGGCGCGGTACTGAAAATTAGCCACCGGTCACCCTCACCACTTCTTCGAGAGTGGTAATTCCCTGAAGGGCTTTCATGAGTCCGTCATCAAACATCGTTGGCATCCGATCCCGCCGGATGATTGCACGAATACCTGCCATATCCGGGCCGTGCACGATAGGCCCATGTAGTTCCTCTGAAATCTGGATTATTTCGTAAATACCTGCCCGGCCTTTATAGCCTGTCTGACCGCATGCGTGACATCCTTTCCCTGTCCAGAGAGTCGGAGGAATGTTTCCCGGCAATTCCACTCGAAGATCCGCAAGGACCGTGGAGGCATCTATTCGTTCAACCTTGCATTCGGGACAAATACACCGAACGAGTCGTTGTCCGATAATGGCGGTCAGGGCGGAGGCGAGGAGGAAGGCTTCCACACCCATGTCGATTAAACGGGGAATGGCCCCCAGCGCATCGTTGGTGTGAAGTGTGGAAAAAACCAAATGTCCGGTTAAGGCCGCGCGCATGGCCAGATCAGCCGTTTCTTGATCACGGATTTCACCAACAAGAATGACGTCAGGATCCTGTCGAAGTAGGGCACGAAGTCCGGCCGCAAAGGTCATGCCGATGTCTGGATTGACTTGCGTTTGGCGAATGAGAGGCATTTGGTATTCGATCGGGTCTTCCAGCGTAAACACACTTTTTTCTTTCGCATCGACATGACGAAGAGCCGTATATAACGTCGTGGTCTTTCCACTTCCTGTGGGACCCGTCACGAGGATAATGCCATGGGGACGTTGGATCAGGGATTGGATGCGCGATTGGTCGTTGGGTGTAAACCCCAACGCCAGGAATTCTAACTTCAATGCCCCTTTATCCAGAATTCGGAGGACAATGCTTTCTCCGAAATTCGTTGGAAGGGTCGACACACGAAGATCAATTCGGCGAGTGCCTAACGTAAAGGGGATCCGGCCGTCCTGGGGAGTTCGTTTTTCTGTGAGATCAAGATTGGCCATGAGTTTAAACCGAGCGGTAATAGGCGCTTGAAGCGGTTTTGGAATGAGAATTTCTTGTGTGAGAATGCCGTCAATGCGCATTCGGACCCGTAAATAGTACTCATCCGGCTCGACATGGATATCCGTCACCCGTGATTGAATGGCGGCGGTAATGAGTTGATTGCATAAGCGAATCATCGGCGCCACCCGGCTTCCATCTTCCCCGAGATCGGAGATCCCTTTGACCATTAGTTCATCAAGCAGTTGCTTGATGGATTCCCGGTGCGCATAGTGCCGCTCGATCGCTTCAATTAACTCTTGGGCAGGGGCCGTGTGGGTGTGGACGTTGAGCCCGATGCGACTTTCAATGGTATCCACCGCGACAATATTCAACGGATCTGCCATGGCCAGGTTCAACACATTTCCCTGTTTGCTCAGAGGGAGGACTTGAAACTGGGTGGCAATGTCGTAGGGGATGAGATTGACAATGTCCGGTGGGATGAAAATCGTGGAGAGGTCGACTAAGCCGGTTTGGGTGCCCTCAGCCAGATAATGGGCCAGGACTTTTTCGGTAATGAATCCCAGGCCAATGAGCGTTTGGCCGAGCATGACCCCTTTTCTCTTCGTCTCGCGGATCGCCAAGTCCAATTGTTCTTGAGTGATCCAGCCGTCTTGGAGGAGAGACGTTCCGAGGAGAGGCCGTACGGCTGTGGGAGGTGTGGGTGTGGGTGGCATGGGCCAGGCCCTAAGAGGAAATTATTGGCGGCAAGAAATGGGTCTCCGCCTGTGAGGAACGCATAGGAGGAGAGAGCACAGACATTGTTGGAATTTCCTCACTCTTCCCCCCAATGATCGAGAAGGTTTATTTGTATTATTGATGCATAAGATAAATATACAGGCGATCATTCGCCGCCGAGTATTTCACGCGTCCGCGGAGTTGGCGTTCCGTTAAGGTTGTTCCAACACCGGAATCAATGATGCCATCGATTTCATTGAATTCGTTATCGGAAACTCCATCGACCCTGAGGTAGGCCACTCGAGCTCCAGTGGGCAGATCGCTGTTTCCATCGTCGCCCTTCAAATCCCATCCCACATTTGTCGCCGTGGTCGCTGTTCCGAGTGCGATTGCCGCTTGTGCTGGAATGTACATGGTTGTGCCCAGTCCCGGAGGGGTATTGGTATTGAATTTTTCCAGGTAGGGTCCTCGAAATCGGCTCCATTGATTCGCTCCGGTATTCAACGGATCGGAGGCGTCGAGCGTTAAACGAGCTCCAAGAGAGGTAATAGTAGCACTATTACCTCCGTTCTCTTGTGCTGGAGTTCCAGCCGCATTGAGAGGCCAGATGGTTCCGATGTCTCCATAATACTTTGTGACGGCAGTCTCATACGTTCTCACCGCGGCAGCAAGGGAACTGGCTTTAGACGACGCAATCAGGGTGAAAATTTTTGGCAGTAACAAAGCAATTAGTATGGCGATGATAGCCAATACCCCGATCATTTCCACCAGGGTAAACCCCTGGGAATGATGAAGCGGCTGGAATAGTTTTCTGGGCATCTGTCAGTTCTCCTTTACGAAGGGCGCGTCGTTTGGCCGTGTTTCAGGCTGAATATGGAAACTGGTATGGATGACACGCCCATAAAAAATCCATCGGCATACGGGATGGCATTCTTAACCCCACCCGTTGTCCGGAAATTAGGATTGCGGCCGTGAGCGGGATTGCAGGTCTAGGAGTGCGATGCTGGCAAATGGATCCCCGAGTTGAGATGCTTGATTGAAAAGTCGGCGAGCGGCTTTGGGATCTGAATGGCCGATGTGGCCATCTACATAGAGGTATCCCAGATGAACGAGTGCTGAAGAGAGATGAGGGTTGAGTTCAAGCGCCTGTTGAATGGCATCTTTGGCATGGTTAATAAAGCCCAGGCTTTTCAGCGCGATCCCCATGCCGAGATATGCCTCGGCTGATTTGGGATTGGTCCTGAGGGATTCTTGATAAGCCGCTATCGCGTCTTCCGGCCGACCATTTAGCAATGACCGCCATCCTGTATTCGTCTGGTCTTGTGTGTCATTGTTGTGAAGCAAAACTGCGATGTGTATGGGTTTCTTTGATGGAGGAGAAGGGGATTGCTGAGATCCTATAGGTTTGAGTTCGGTGGGCGACAGGTGAAGGGGATTGGTAGGAAGAGCGGAGTGCTCAATCCTTGGTGAGGTGGCGTTTTGGCGATCAGGCTGAGCGTGAGGAGGGATATAGTTATTGATCTTTTCTAGTTGCCGGATGAAAGGCTGAGGGTCAGATTCATCTCCATGATTCAAGTCTTGGGAGCCGGGGAGCGTCAAATGACTTCCCTGGGCGGAAGACCAGGTCATTATTCCTATACCAATGATGATACTGAGGATGAACGGGACCGAAGATGACCCTAGGGTTTTAGATGTTCCTTTGGCTTTTGCCCTTGATACTAAGATGGGGTGTCTCATGATGGCTCGTTGCCTCAGTGGTTCCAGGTTGAACCTATCGGACAAGAGGCAACATGCTTAAGGGATTACGCGTGAAGTGTTGACCAAATTTGCAAAAACCCAACTTAATAAGCTAGGAACCGCCAATAAAAGAATACGTGTGGTTGAGAGATAATCGGAGGGCTGAGAGAAGCACGAGAGTCCTGACACGATTCAAACCCTGAGTCAATGAGCGGCCACAGGGTCCTTAGGGTATTAATGAAGGAAACGTCTGAGGTGGGTTGTGAGGTTCCGTGATTGACAATAGGAAAGGTCGGGTCTTGCTGGAGGAGTGTTCCGACTGGGTAAGGTCTGAGAGAAATAACAAAGCCCACCTGTTATTGAGGTGGGCTTTGTTGAGCCAGGTAAAATTTGCTTTGATTGTTAGGTGGCTTGATCGGGAAACGCGGCTTTTAAAAGTGGCTGCAATTCCCCTTTTTCTTCCATTGGACCCAAGACATCCGTATCCCCATAAAACTGGCCATTAATGAAAACTTTTGGCAAAGTCGGCCAGTTGGTCATTTTAGAAAGAGCCTCCCGTTTTTCAGGATTTGGCAAGGCGTTGATTAATTCATAGGGATAGCCGAATTTGTTGAAAAACTCCATGGTCTCCACGGTAAATCCGCACTGTGGAGCAGACTTGGTGCCCTTCCCGTAAATGAGAATTTTGTGTTGGGCGATTTCTCTCTTAATTTCGTCTTCAATGGGCGTACTCATACGATTATCCTCCTTGGGCTTCATTGCGGGTTTTTGCCTGAATTTCTAGGGCATGAATGCGTCCGTCTTTCATGGGCGCGTCGAGTGCTTGGTAAATCATTCGATGACGGTCCAACAAATTCTTTCCTTCAAAGGCATTGGAAATGACTTTGACAGTAAAATGGTCCATGGTACCGGTTCGATCAAGGACCGAAACTTCGGCATCGCCTAAGGCTTGCTGAAGTTGAGTGCTCAGCTCTTCAAATGTCATCATAGAAAAAATTTATCCTGGTGAAAAATGATGGAATATCCAGATCCCACTATACCCGAGAGAGAATTTTCTGCGCAATGCGGGTCTGGAATCTTCTCAGAATGAATGGTTCCTAATGGGGCATGATGTTTAGTCCTGTCCGTGCGGCGTGGAGAGAGACCGTGATCCGAGGTGAGGTCAGACGTGAGGTGTGAGGCAGAAAAATGTAGATAGGTCAGGAAGTAGGTGAGGAGAGAGTCCTCCTTTTGTCTCCTGCCTCCTAAATTTTTTGCCGTATTATTTTTCTAGAGCGGAGAAGGATAGAGATGTGATTGCAGAAAGGCTCCGAGGCCCTGCAATACTTGAATGGGAATTTCATGGCCTCCATGGAATTCTATCCAACTGACGGGTAATCCAGCCTTTTGGATATGCTCACGAAGTTGCTGTGCCATGGAAAACGATAAAATAGGATCGTCGATGCCATGGCTTTGAAATACCGGGAGACCTTGGCGATTGGGTAGGCGAGTGAGCCATTCTTGCTTGGCAATGAGGGTGCCCGATAGTAGTACCAGTCCTGCGAAGGGAATATCGGTATGAAGGACCAGATCGGTCGCCAGCATGGCTCCCTGGGAAAACCCTCCAACGATCAGCGATGGTGATGGTACGGACAGGGTTTCTGTGGCAAGAGAGAGGACATCCTGCATTTGGGTGCGGGCCGGAGGCAAGCCACGGGGGATTTCTTGTGACAACGCATCCCACTGCCCTTGGGCCCTGGCTTGTGCGAGGCGTTCCATGTCCAGCATCCACCAAGCTCGGGCGTCCCCAATGCCCATGCTCAATTGGAGTGGAGCGGCAGGAAAGAGGAAACGGACGTCATCCGGGACATTGAGATACCGCCACAAGGCGACTAAATCATCCCCTGGTGCTCCGAATCCATGCAAGAGAACCACAAGTGGTCCCTCGCCGCTCCCTTGGCGATCCACACCACCTGTAATACAGACATCTAGACCGGCCCAATGTTCGTATCGCATACAGTCAAAAGTCTAATGATGAGGAAGAGAGAAGGGGAAAATTTTCAATTGGCGATGATTTGGTAAACACGCAACTCTGATGCTGGAAGGGGAACGTTTAAAAACCCTAATGTCCCATTTTCGGGGCGCCGGCATTGGCGCCTTCCGTGATGAGCGGAATTCGCAAGGTCTGGTGACAGTGATTGCAGACGACTTTCAGGGTATTCTCGTCGGCATATTGGATCTCTTCTTCTTTTTTCCAAAATAACTTACTGCATTTTGGACATTTTCTGACTAGCATCGACATCGGCACGACTCCAGTTTTTTATTACGTATTTCTAGTAGACTTAGTGTAATACATCTTGCCACAATCTGCCAACGCATGATCAATTTTTTGGATTCCCATGACGTCAAGGCGCAACAGCTTTTGGCATTGTTCTGCCAAACGGATTGGGCTTGTCATCGTTCACTGGAGGACACTGAACGCATGCTCGCTCATACGGATGTGGCCATTTCCGCCTGGGATGGCTCAAGACTCGTCGGGTTTGGGAGGGTGTTGACGGATTTTATCTATCGGGCTTCGATTTGGGATGTGATCGTGGATCGGGCCTATCAGGATCGGGATATTGGTAAAGGGATTATCCAGCGAATTTTAACGCATCCCAAGTTGGACCGGGTGGAGTTGTTTTGGCTTTGCACCAGGCGCTATCAGGGGTTTTACGCTTCTTTGGGATTTTCTGATAAAGAACAGACTGGTATGGTCTGGGATCGGAGCAAGCATGTCGCTCCTCCCACGAAACCATTGAATGGGTAGAGATGGGCCATGGCGGGGCTTGCAACAAATCGGGTTTCATTCCATTGAGGCGGGCAGGCCAATGAATCGAGGTCGTTGATGATTGTTGTGGGGATGATGTCAGGGACATCGGCGGATGGGGTGGATGCCGCAGTTGTGGATATTCGGGGAACCGGACATCGTCTCAAGAGTGTCCTGCTCCAACATGTTGGTCGTCCGTATGCTCCCAAGCTTAGGCAACGAATTTTACAAGTGTGTGAGCAGGGAACCGTAGGGCAGATCTGTCACCTCAATGTGGTCCTGGGCGAAGTATTTGCTAAAACCGCGTTGTTAGCCATCAAGCATTCCGGCATTTCTCCTCAACGAGTGGCGTTGATCGGCTCGCATGGTCAAACGATTCATCATCGGCCTGCCGCGATCTATGAGCCTGGTATTGGTCAGATCCGTTCGACACTGCAAATTGGAGATCCCCATGTGATTGCGGAACGTACCGGAATCACGACTGTATCGGATTTTCGAGCCAGAGATCTGGCGGTCGGTGGAGAGGGAGCTCCATTGACTCCTTATGTCCATGCCCTTCTTTTTGCTCAGAAACATGCCACACGAATGGTGGTCAATTTAGGAGGGATTGCGAATGTGACCCTATTGCCCGGTGGGGGAAACCTGTCTGCGGTTCGGGCGTTTGATACAGGGCCCTGCAATATGTTGTTGGATGGATTGGTGGCGATGGAGACAAAGGGTATAGCCAGATTTGACCGGGGTGGTCGTCTTGCCATGAAGGGGCAGGTGGATAAGGGCTTGCTTCGTTGGCTGCTGGGACATCCCTATGTGTCTCGAAGGCCTCCCAAGTCCACTGGGCGTGAGATGTTTGGAGAGGACTATATTCAGCGTGTGTGGGCTCAAGCGAAGCGTCGACATTTGACTATTTCTGACCTCTTAGCGACGAGTTGCCGGTTTATTGCTCAGGTGATTCACCAAGCGCAAAAGTGGACGAGGGAAGTCCCTGCTGAGTTGGTGTTTGGCGGTGGAGGGGTGCGAAATGCCCGGCTCTGGTCAGAACTGTCCGGTATATTCGATCCCATTCCCGTGAGACGCATGGCTGAATGTGGGGCATCCAGCCAGGCCTTTGAGGCGCAGGCCTTTGCGGTGCTGGCGTATCAAACCGTGAAGGGTGTCTGTGCCAATCTGCCTAAGGTCACGGGTGCTCGCCATTCGGTTATTTTGGGGACGGTCACTCCCGGTATTCATGGACTTCCCTAGAATGTTCCTTATTGTTACGGGCTTTTTTCCACTGGTGAAATGACGGACAGATTCATGTCTCAGAACGGACTCTCACTGATTCTCCTGGCTGGGTTCATGCTCGGAGTTGTGTTTTTGTTGCGATGGATTTGGCGCCGTCCCCTTCCAGCAGGGGTTCTTCCAGCTTTGAATCCTGAATCCGGTGAGAGTGTGGTAACCGCTCGACCCATCATGTCGCCGGAAGAAGCGACTCTCTACAATTTAATTACCTTGGCGGCTCGTGATCATATGTTGGTTTTGGCCAAAATCCCCCTTCTCAGTGTCCTGTCCGTTGTCGATAAAGATGAAGAAGCTCGAAAGGCAGCCCTGCGAACGATTCAGCCTGTTCGCTGTGATGTCGTTCTTGCCCACCCCGGGACACTTAAAGTCATGACAGTGATTACCTTGAACAAGGAGGTTCCTACTACGGCAGGACGCGAAGACCGAGATCGATTTGTGGAGACCCTGTTGAAGGCGGCGGGAATTCAATCGATCATTCTTCAGACCACACAGACTTATTCGGTGGATCAGCTCACCGGATTACTTGGCCTGGCTGAGGAAGAATAGGTCCGGGAACCAAAGGACATTTTTGGTAAGGTCCTGGTGCGCGAGGAAGGTTTTCTGGCTAGGCCGTAATGACCGGTAGGATCGCCTGAAAGGTTTTCAAACCCTCATCTACGATGGTACCTGTTAGTACTGCCGGATCATGCATTGGAAGAAACCTGGCAATTTTAAAGAATGTACGATGGTCGAGTGTTGCCGCAATTTCTGATCGTCGACCGTGTGTAATCGGAAGTGTCAACCCAGGTCCCGTTTTCCACTCCCAGAGAGAGGGGCTGAGACACAGGCAGAGATGATGGTCTGCCACCTCCGAGTATCGATTAAATAAATTGCGTCGATATTGCTTCACAAGCGGGCCCTCAACTATCAGAGCGAAGACCATGTGGTGTCCCCACCAGATGAGGGAACGGAACGCGAATTTGTTCTCACGCGTATAAAATCTTGGGAAATCGACATATTGGTATGGGAAATTTTCCAGATGTTCGCCTTTGACAAATTGACTGGCTTGAGGGTCGAACCCTTCAGGAGCCAAAAGGTGATGTAAGCCGATTTCTGCCACGAGCCGGTCATGAAGGTGTTCCAGGACCTGTTTGATTTTGACCGAAATTTCGGCTTTCTTCCGAAAAAAATCCTGATCGCTCAAGAGGGCCAATTCATCAGGAGTGAAGAAAGGATGGGTAGCCATACGTTCATGTACCTCACATACCTTAGGATTGGTTGTGAAGGAGTATCTGCCTTTGTTCTCTTTGAGGAATGTCTGCAGCGTGAGTGGTGAATAGGAGTTTCAAGAAGAATGAAAATTGCGACCTACAATGTCAATTCAATTCGAAAGCGGATCGGTATTCTTCACAAGTGGTTACGGCAACACAACCCCGATGTGATGTGCCTTCAAGAGACTAAAGTACAGGATCTTGAGTTTCCCCTTCAAGCATTTTCCGACTTACCCTATGTCATCAACTTTTGTGGTGAGAAATCCTACAACGGCGTCGCCATATTCAGCCGGGCATCTCCGGAAACGGTGGCATTTGGTTTTGAGGACGGGGAACTACCGGAGGATTCCACTCGCCTGATTCGAGTGGTGGTCAATGGCATCATGATTATTAATACCTACGTTCCACAGGGATTTGCGATTGATTCGCCGAAGTATGCCTATAAATTAAGGTGGTTCCAGCGATTAAGGCGGTATTTCTCGCGTGTGGTCTCACCAGGACAATCCGTGATTTGGTGTGGAGATATGAATGTGGCTCCTGAACCGGTTGACGTACATAGCCCCGAAAAGCATCTCAAGCATGTGTGTTTTCATGAAGAAGTGCGTCGGGCCTATCAGGAGACGGTGTCCTGGGGATTCGTGGATGTGTTTCGGCATCATTTTCCGCGTCGTCAGCAATTTACGTTTTGGGATTATCGACGTCCAGGTGCTTTAGAAGCTAACCGTGGGTGGCGAATAGACCACATTCTGGTTACCCCGCCGCTTCTTCCCTATTCTCACACGGTGAAGGTAGATGTTCAGCCTCGTCGAGCGGAAAGCCCTTCGGACCATACCGTCTTGTGCGCGGAATTCTCTCTGTAGGAGTGTTGAATATAATTTCCAAGGGCATATTGACCCACAGGCACGTTGCCTATCACAGGCCTCGGGGGCGGTTCAAAAAAGCATGCCCTGAGTCTTCCCGAAGGGTCCGTCCAGTCCTGCCCTGAGTCATGCCGAAGGGAAGGCCGCAGTCATTTTTGCGCGCAGAGCGTACTTCCAGTACGTGAGCACGGAAAAATGGCGAGAACGCCGCTGGCGGCTTTTTTCAACAGCCCCACACAAGATTACGTCATACAGATGCCTCTCCGCTTGACCAATGCAGCAACCCATCAACTCCCTCCTGCCCGCCGGTGGAAGATGTCATGCCCATACCTGCCGGAGCTGGAGTCAGCCTTCCGCAAATGCGATAACCTCGAGTGAACTGAATGGAGGGATAGGTCAGGTGTTTCTTCACCATTGAACCCTGCCGCAATTCCTTATTTCCCGACCGCATCGTTTATCCGCCTCGATTGATGTAAGTCGAATTCCATTTAACGCGGGAATGGCGAGTTTGAGTAAAACGGAGGTCGGGTTTTTTCGGAACCATTCGTCTACCTCTTTAATAGACGAGAAGTCTCGTACCCGTGTGTACCCTTTTCTTTAACCATTTATTGCGATCGCGCTCGTTGAGATGAACCGTCAGTCCAATTTTATACGGGGAAGGAAATAATGCATTACCTCTTTATCCTTCTCC
>CAZBQO010000057.1:0-10210 GCA_964494125.1 uncultured Nitrospira sp.
CGGCGTACGAATTTCCCGTGGGGTGACCATGCACGGATTTGCCTTAAACGTGAACGCCGATCTCCAACCGTTTACTCTTTTATCACCATGCGGGATTGAAGGCTGCACGATGGTTTCCATGGCAAAGAACCTTGGGAGACCAATAGATTCACACAGGGTGCGGACTCAAATCGCCCACCACTTTGGGGAGATTTTTGGAATCACCTGGATGGAACAAAACGGACCCGGGTACGAGCAAGAAGCGGGACGAGAGGCAAGACATTGAAAGACGCTCTGCCATTGTCTAGCATGGCACAAGGAGGGTAATTATTGAGAAAGCCTGTATTCTGTTCATTGATGACAGCTTCGAGGCTTCAGACTCCCCAGCCGCCGCTCACGTGCAGATTGGCTCCCGTCACGTATCGAGCTTCGTCAGATAGGAAATAACGAACAGCTTGGACAGTATCCTCAACCTGACCAATATATCCTGCCGGAATTTTCTTAGCCATGCCATCCAGCTCTCCCGGTGGTGCGCTCCCGGAATCGATAAATCCCGGTGAAATCGCATTCACGGTGATACCATCCGGGGCCAACATTTTCGCCAGGGTCCTGGTAAGAATAAGCACGCCGGCTTTAGCAATATAATGGGCGGTCACATGCGGTTGGGCTTCCATTTTGTCCGCGTTGGCCATGCTGAACGAAATAATGCGGCCAGATTTTCTGGCTTTCATTCCCGGCGCCACGGCCTTCGCGAGGTAAAAGATCGGGTGGAGATTATTTGTGAACATGTCCGACCATCCCTCAACAGTTTCCTCAAACAGTGAGATGCGATGGTAGGGCCCGGCCCCATTGATCAGCGCATCAATCCTGCCCCAGGCACGCTCCACATGCTGAACAAGCTGTGTTGCCGCAACAGGGTCGGAGACATCACATTGAATGGCCAACGCCTTTCCACCCCGTCCCTCGATGCCACGTTTGACTTCCTCAGCTTCCTGCTGACTGGTACGATAGCAAAGAGCCACCCTCCAACCCTTGTCCGCCAAGTCCACGGCGATACCCCGTCCGATTCCTCTGGCTCCGCCAGTGATCAACGCCACACGGTCAATCATTTCTCATCTCTCCTGTGGTAGTCGTATGGACACCGTCGTCATTCAAAAAGAATGATTGTTCCCTTAATCGCGGTTGGTCAATCGTTTGGCCAACTCCTGCAAGACATTTTTGGTGCGGGAAGAAAACATCTGATTCTGCGGATCTTTGGAATCCCGGATACACATGTGAAGATCCTCCACCGTATCGAGATCACGAAGTTTCGGTAGGATTTTTAACGATAGGCCCAGCATTTTTACCTTCTGCTCTGTGAGAGCATACACCTGCCCCGTGGACCACGGTATATTCTCAAACAGTTCCGGCACGGGCGTGCGCAGCCCGATTAAATAATACCCGCCATCCATGGTGGGACCTAACACGACATCATGATCGTGAAGACTGTCGAGTGCCGTTGTGAGAAGCGGACCATTTATGCCGGGAATGTCCGTTCCAATGACCACAACCGAACGATATGGGGAACCAAGCGCTTGTTTGAATGCTAATGCCATGCGAGTTCCCAGATCGTCCCCTATTTGATCCCAGACCGGAATCTTGAATCGAGCCTCCATGGCCCGAAAGAAGGGATGATGGGGAGAGGGCGTTCCGGCCAGGATGCGATCATAGCCCCTGAGCGATTGGCATCGCTCCAGGATATCTAAGACGAGACTTCCGTGGAGACTGGCTGCCTCATCAGGCGTGAGAGGCGGACACAGGCGTGTTTTGACTTGCCCGGCAACCGGTGCCTTCGCAAAGACAATAATCGCCGACGTTGCAGGCGGGAGAGATCGACGTCTTCCACCCTGGCTCTGGTGTGATGGACGTGATCGACGTACAGCTGGGTCGTTACCGGACGGTGTCATAATACTGCTGAAGACGACGCGGATCCCATCCTAGCCAATACCACGCGCGGAGTGTCCACATGCGCACGATCGTGCGGAGAGGGCCGTGCTGTTCCCACCGTCGAAATGAGGTAATGACCTTCGCCCGCAGAGACGCGATCGTGCCAACTCGCTTCAACCGGCGGCTGAATTCTATATCTTCCATAAGAGGAATATTCGCAAAGCCCCCCAACTCTTCAAACACGGCACGTCGCACAAACATGGTCTGATCCCCGGTGGAAATCCCCGACCAGCGTGAGCGCAGATTCATGAGCCGGCTCACCATCCATGCATACCCAGTGTCCCGTGGAAATCGTACATCAAACCGGCCACCGACACACTGCGGATCATCCATGGCGTCTGCTATCACTTGCTTGGCATTGTCGGGCATTTGGGTGTCAGCATGCAAAAATACCAAAATTTCGGAGTTGGCCAGGGCTGCCCCGGCATTCATTTGGGAAGCCCGTCCACATGGACCGGAAACGATCCGATAGCGGGAGTCGAATGTCGATTCCAACATCTTTCTGGCCACATCCACCGTGCCATCCCGGCTTCCTCCATCTACCACAATAATTTCTTCGAACCCCAGTGATACTAAGACGGGCAACAAAGCCGGCAAAGCCTTCTGTTCATTCAAGACCGGAACGATCACGGCAATGCCCATGAAAAACCAAATGGCTGGCACACAATAGGAAAGACTAAAAATTCAGAACGTTGGGCTACGAGCCGGCGGGTTTCTTGGGGTTTTTGAACATAAAAAACACCACGACCCCGATCGTGCCCCAGTAAATTAGATACTTATGCCAAAATAACACTTCCCCGAAATGCATAAATGCCATCGCGCAAAGCAGAGACACCGCCATAATCGTATAACGGACGGTGAGGTTGTCCACGGAGGAATACGCCCACATGGCCATTCCTGAAAAATAAATAATCATGGGGAAGATGCTGATTTCGGCACCGGTACTGGCGGACAGAAAAACCTGCAAAAACCCGATAAAGACCATGGCGGATCCCACCATACGCATGGCCACCTGCATCTGCAGATTTTCTTGATCTTCCGGGTCCTCATCCCTGACTGGCGGGCGGGGAGGCACTGGCTTGGGGGCAACAGGGTCGGTCGACTGAGGTTGTTCGGTTTCTGTACTCATAGTTACCACTTAAAATGTTTACTGAGTGTGAGCCCCTGCTGGTAATAGGAAGACCCTAAGGCCGATCCATATAACTGCGTGGGAATATCCCGCATTTTCTCATAGACGACCTTAAAAAACGTTTGTCCGTCATGAATACGGAAAGGCACATCGTGAGGACGGACCTCCAAGACCACCTGGGTGCCTTTCCGGCTGCGGTTGGCATAGCCAAAACCAGGATCGAAGAACCCCGCATAATGGGTTCGCAATTCCCCGCACGCGGCTTCATACGCCACCATTTCCGATGAATAGCCTGGTGGAACCTGGATTCGTTCCTTGGAGGCCAGGATATAGAACTCTTCCGGCTCCAAGAGCATCGTGGCCGTGGCATTGCGTTTTAGCGGTTCCCAAAAATCGGAGGCCGCATAATGGCCCACCAGACTGAGATCAATAACATGACTGTTCTTTTTTGCCCGGTACCCCACAATCGCCTCGGAATGGTCACTCGATCCTTGCAAATCGACACTTAAAAACAGACCGTTGTTTACCCGGAGTTCCTTGGCCGATAATGCCAGATCCGTTTTCCCGGAATCTCCATTGTGATATAGCAACGGGGTCTTGCGATGAACGGCTCGCAGCCCTGAATCCGAGACCATGGGTTTGCCAGACATTAATCGTAATTGGTTGAGGGCCAATCCAGCCTGCACACGTATGGTAAACGACCGGGGCACAATTTCCAAAAATAACGGGCCTTCATACCCGGACCGAATTTCATCAAAGCCCACATGCAGATCGGTCACCACGCGGGTAAAAATATCCAACCTCCCCGTGGAACTTTTTGGATTGGTTCGACCGCGGATATCTTTGGGCAGCTTCACCCTCTCCATCAAGGGCACGAGGTAGACATGGCCCTTTTCCAGAATTGCGCCATTGGTCAGATCCATATCGTACATCACCATATCGGACCGGTAGAGGTCCTCAATCGTAAACTGGGATTGCTGATCAGAGGGTTCTGGCAGAAAACTGCTCAGGAGACGGTAGGCCTTCGTTCCCAACCGTAAATCGAGGCTGGCCGGTTGAATTTGGCGGGAGGTGATGGGCACATCGGCCCGGATCACCTGCTGACGAACCAGCGCACGAAGGTGTTGAAAGGACAGAATGCCCGTCTTCTTAGAATCGACCATTAATAGTCATCCATGGCGCCGGCACCGCACATATCCTGGGATGCAGGGGCGCCTACCATGGGGAGTTCACGCCCGTTTCCCGATGTCGGCTGAGGATAATGATAGGTTTTATTTTCGTAATTTTTTAATACGGCCCCGTTCTCATCCAAATTCAATAAATAATCGTTAGGCAATAGCGGGATCTTTCCGCCACCTCCGGGCGCATCAATGACAAAGTGGGGAACGGCCATGCCACTCGTATGCCCCTGAAGAGATTGAATTATTTTCAACCCCGTTTCTACCGGAGTCCGGAAATGATTCGTCCCCTTGGTGAGATCGGCTTGATACAGATAATAGGGTTTCACTCTGGCCAACAACAGTTGATGCATCAGCCGTTTCATGATTTCCGGGTCATCATTGACACCTTTCAGCAAGACGGTTTGGGCTCCCAAGGGCACCCCGGCATCCGCCAACCGACCACAAGCCTCCTTGACCTCCGGCGTCAACTCATCCGGATGGTTGAAATGCAAATTCATATAAATGGGATGGAAGCGCTTCACGATCTCACACAATTCTGGAGTAATGCGTTGAGGGAGGGTCCCTGGCACGCGAGTCCCAAACCGAATCAATTCTAAATGCGGGATGGACCGAAGGCCTTTCAGAATTCTCTCAATGAGACGATCAGGCAGCAACAACGGGTCACCGCCGGACAGGATGACATCCCGTACTTCAGTATGCTCTCTGAGATACGCCACCGCTCGATCCAGCTCACCCTTTTTGAGAAACCCCGGTTTCCCCACCAGTCGTTTTCTCGTGCAAAACCGACAATAGATTGGACATTGGTTGGTCACCATCAACAATACGCGATCAGGATATCGGTGGACCAAATGAGGAACCGGGCTGTCCGTATCTTCCTCTAACGGATCGTCCGGGGCATCAATATCATCCAATTCGATGGACTCGGGGACAACCTGCTTCCAGATCGCATCCCCTTTACTTTTAATCGTGGCCAGCACTGTCGGGGTAATTCGCATTGGATAGGGCCCGACGACGGCTTCCACCTCCTTGGGATCGACCCCCAGATACTTGGCTAAATCCTTGGGTTTGGTGATACTTGCGGCGAGGACCTTTTTCCAATCATCCATAGCTTAATGATTCCTTTCATCAAGGTTGCTGGAGGGTGGCTTGGTGGCTTCCCCGGAGGGAGTCCCATGGTCTTCGTAGTCGTCCAGATATGCCAGGATATCGGATGTCTCCGTCAACACCGTTTCTCCATGAACCAACACCGGGACATAATTCTGTCCCGAGACTTCATACAAATTTTTCCGGAAAGGTCGAACATCGGGCACAACTTCATCTTCGTAGGACAGACCCAACTCAGCCAACCTCTCGCGGACGACTTGGCATTCCGGGCACCATTCCGTGTGATACAGTTTCATGCGGTTAAGAGTATCAGACATGTCAACTTGGGGTCTTCCCCATGAGAGGAAAAATACACTAGGGCCGAAAGAACCGGGCGCCCTAGGCCTTATGAGCTTAGGTGACCGCCCATGGTGGAACAGGGAGCCATGACCGCATCCCGCATTCCATGAATAATTTTTTTATCTTTGGGACACACCGTCGCCAGGACACCACCCAACTGGGCCTGTCCCTCATTCACGAAATAATACGGAGATAAGCGCGCCCGTCCTTCCATACTGACGACGTCACCTGAATGGCTGTCATAATATTCAACCACAACCAGTCGCCCTTTGTGAAATGTTTGAAGAATCGAAGGGCTCGTCTCAAATTGACCCAGAGCATGGGACACGACCTCTTTCCATTGGACTTGCGACATATCATGCCCGATCGAAACGCCCCGGCTCCCCCAAGCCTGGTCGGAAAATCCTGACACTTTGATGACATACTGACGTTCTTTTTGGGTAGCTTCTCCCAACCACTGCCAATCCGACACCGCACGATTTCCATGACGTAAGCCGGGAATCACCGCAGAAGGCGGAAGGGGTCTGGGATCCAAAATCCAGGTCTCGGGGATGATGGCACGAAGACAGTCATACGTGTCGGATTTCAATTCGTGCTCCCAAAATTTCTCCAACATCGGATGGTGGAACAACGCTAAGGCCAGCTTTTCCTCCATCCAGGGCTTATAGGGCGGGGTGACCACCACCCGGCCTTTTTTGGCACTGTAGGCAATCAATTCCCCTTTGGGAATATTTTTCAAATCGAACAATTCGTAGAACCGGTAAACCACAGAAAGAGGCTGCTCTTGTCCCTCATGGTGAATCAAAAGACCCTCTTCCGTAAATCGAATATCACGGGGATGCCCGCAATAGGCCTCCCAACCTTCCTGACGGAGTTGGGTCACCACCCATTGCATTTCGGCGCGATAGTCCTCAGCTTCATCCGAGACCACAATGGCCACCCGTGGAGGCTGCCCGTGCAACGCCCCTCGTAACATAAGGGAAAACCCTTGAACCAACCCGTCGGCCTGCGGCCACACAGGAAAGCCCTGCTGGGCATACATCCGACTCAGGCTGCCGGTTAAGCCAATCCCTCCAGGGACGGAATCAAGTTCCGTCAGGGCCATGCCGGCGTTGGTAGGAATAATATCGGGACGAATGACACCTGGAAGGTGATTTTTGAATCGATTCATCCGTGCAAGGGCCAGAAGATCCTCCGGTTTTCCGATATCCAAATATTCATGAACCCACGCAGGTTGCAGACCTTTCAGGCTTTCAAGATACAACCGGTTCAACGCCTGGTAGAACACCAACAGATGCTGCCCTAATGCTTCAAAAAATTTGGCTTCCTCAGTGGAAAGCAAAAAGGGTCCGCATGCCACTCGCCAATGATCACCCTGCCCATTCACAAATAATCCGTCCTTGATCAGCCTGTCCCGAAATAGAGGATAGGGGCTGTCAGATGTCGACGGACTCAATGGCAGAATGGGGCTGGACTGTTCTACGTGGGAAGAAATAACCGATCCTGGGTTAATCGTGGAAGACGGGTGAAACGGACCAGGCACCCTGACGTCCTTCACTCGTCGATCACAAGAGGTTGGACCTGCACGAAATACTTCAATTCGAGCTTAACATGAAAAGCTTGGACCTTGATGACGGATCTTTTGCTAGAATAAGGGAGATCGTAGCATGCTCTCTTGAAACCAGACAAGGCACGCACCCGAGTGAAATGGCGGGCCGAGTCGCCATGAAAGTTATACGCTTATGCCTCAGGCCATCCCCGTCATTCCTGGCCCACAGGTCGTTCCCTCCGCCGTCTGTTTTCGATGCGACGTGTGCTGTCGTTTTCCCGAACAAGACAGTATCCTCAGACCGTACTTTACTGAAGAAGAAATTCGACAGGCGGTCACACACGGCATCTCTCCCTCTTCCTTTCCTGATCATCGGGGCAGTCAGATTGAAGTCGTCCGACATCCCAAGGGGGAAGGATTTCTCTGCCCGGCATTTGATCCCGTCACACAACACTGTCGCATTTATGAAATTCGTCCTCTGGATTGCCAATTGTATCCCTTCGCGCTCATGTGGAATGCCCAACACGAGAAGGTCGTGCTTGGTTGGGATACGTTGTGCCCGTTTCTTCTCGAGCAAGCCGTGGAAGAAAACCCTCTCAGGAGAGCTGGCCTAGAACCTTCGGCACTGACCCTTCCAAAGGCGTTCATGGAACAAGCCCAAAGAGTTGCAAACTATCTGGAATCTGATCACGTTCTAAATTGCCTTGCCGTTCATCCTCGATTAGTGACTCCGTTTCAACCGGACGTCGTCGTCTTGCACACACTCGACCGCCTGACCGCGACTCTTCGATCCTCCAATTCGCACGACATGCGGTGACGGCCAGGGACTCGCTCTTTTCCCTTAGAACCTCCATCCCGTATAACTATCTTTCATGTCCATTCATCTCAGTCCCTTGACCATCAACGATCAGTCTCGTCTGAACCAGGCCATTGCCTCCACAAGTATCGGGGGGAAAACTCCCTTGAGCACCTGGTCATTTCCACCGCATTATATCTGGAAAGATCTATTTACCTTTTCCTGGACGGACATTGACGGCTGGCTGTGCCTCTTCGCGGAATATTCCGACGGGATATTCATGCCTCTTCCACCCGTCGGGCCTTATCCTGCAGTCGGATCCTCTTCCAGCAGCCCTCTCAAAGACGTGCTGAGTCAAGTGACTGCGTACATGGTGACCCGGAATCGTGGATCCAGCGTTACGCGAATTGAAAACATTCCCGCTGATTTAAAAGAAGAAATTCAACAATGGGGATACACCCTCCTACCAAAGGACTCCGATTACCTCTATCGCACTGCCGATCTCATCCAACTGAAAGGAAATCCTTACAAATCCCAACGCGCCGCGTGCAATCGCTTTATTCGCGGGCCCCGCATCCGGATTGCCCCCTACCAGATCATCGATCGTGATGAGTGCTTCGCCCTTTTTCACCGTTGGATCCATCAAAAGGAAGATATTTCTATTTCCCGATCAGGACCCAACGAGGATGTGGCTCGCCTGATGCTTCGTGATGCCGCCAATGCCCATCGAGTGGCACTCCAGGAGTATCGTGAACTCGGTCTCACCGGGCGAATCGTCTGGGTGGATGGAGCTGTCAAAGCGTATACGTTCGGGTTCCCACGCTCCCCGGAGGTGTTTTGCGTCTTGCTGGAGGTGGCCGATCGATCAGTCTATGGTTTAGCCCAATATCTTTTCCGTGAATTCTGTCGCGAGTTTCAGGCATATCCATTGGTGAATACCATGGATGATTCAGGGCTACCGAGTTTAGCAAGGACAAAGCTGGCCTATCATCCCTGTCAATTAGTGCCTAACTATATTGCCCAGCCCTCATGAGCGATTAGGATTACCCCCAGGGGAGTGTTGACTTCCCTTCGGCATGACTCAGGGCGGGACTGGATGGATTATTTGAACCCTCCCTATCTTGCTCTCGATTGCTCCGTCATAAAATGGTCATGAGAGGAACCGGTGGAAATTTTGAATTATTCAACAGTCTTCCATGGAAATGCATCGATCGCACTTGCAGGTTGTCCTCCCTGAAATGACACCCGTATAATGCTCTCTTAGCCGTCCATGTGTTTCGCTGTTTCATTCCTAAATTTGGATGAGATGTTATGAAGGGTCTTGAATTCGGTATTGAACAATTCCGGGTAACCGAGGAGCCGTTCTATCAAGAAGTGAACGGGGAAATCGATCTGTTCACCGTCGGTGCCAAAAACAAAATACCAGTGATGTTGAAAGGCCCCACTGGATGCGGGAAAACCCGGTTTGTCCAGCATATGGCTCATCGACTCAATCGGCCGCTGATTACCGTCGCATGCCATGAAGATCTGACTGCCTCCGATTTGATCGGACGCTACCTGCTGAAAGGGGAAGAAACCGTATGGGTGGATGGCCCGCTCACCCTGGGAGTCAAGCATGGCGCCCTTGTCTATCTGGATGAAGTGGTTGAAGCCCGAAAAGATACTACCGTGCTGATCCATCCATTGAGTGATGACCGACGGTTTTTGCCTATCGAGAAAAAAGGGCAGATGATTCAGGCGGTGGATGATTTTTTGCTGGTGATCTCCTATAACCCCGGATATCAAAGTGTCTTAAAAGAATTAAAACAAAGCACCAAGCAGCGTTTCATGGCCATTGAGTTTGGTTACCCTCCCAAAGATATCGAGACCAGGATCGTGGAGCATGAAGCAAAGGTTTCCAGGGACGTGGCCATCCGGTTAGTCAAATTGGGTGAAAAGGTACGAAATCTCCGTAACCATGGCCTGGAAGAAGGCGTCAGTACCCGACTGTTGATTTACGCAGGGACCTTGATGCAACAAGGCGTGGCCCCCGACCGGGCCTGCGATGCCGCCATTACCCGCCCGATTACGGACGACACCGATATGCAACGCAGCATTCAGGAACTCGTCAAGGCAATTTTTTAATCCGAACTGCCCAACACGCGACA
>CAZBQO010000057.1:10310-12700 GCA_964494125.1 uncultured Nitrospira sp.
CATCCTCATATGACCTCAACAGAACCAGAGATCACGGTATGAAGCCTAAAATGACCAACCACCCCATGTATACCCTGCTTCGAGACGGGAAAATTACTGAATTCAATGCCCGCTTCAAGGCCGGTGAGAAACCTGATCTGACCAATTGCGATTTCCGGAGTGTGGATCTGCGCGGCATTGAAGTGGCAGGGATGGATTTCCGGGGAAGTTATTT
This sequence comes from uncultured Nitrospira sp., assembly GCA_964494125.1. Taxonomy (GTDB): domain Bacteria; phylum Nitrospirota; class Nitrospiria; order Nitrospirales; family UBA8639; genus Nitrospira_E. The sequence goes on from CAZBQO010000057.1 coordinate 10,525, forward strand.
CCGGCAGGCCGATCTTCGAGGAGTAGATCTTTCTCAATGCAATTTGGAAGGGGCCAGCATTCACGGCACCAAGATATCCGGCACGCTTTTTCCCAAAGAACTCAGTGCTCAGGAAATTCTTCTTTCGAACCAGCAGGGCACGCGTATGCGCTATGGCGTATAAAAGATCGTCCTTGTTCTGATCCGCCTTTCACACAGCATCATTCCTTCTTTGACAGCATCCCACAAACGAAAAAGGCCTTCAGGGCTCTCTTTCCTCGCGAAGGCTCATTCGTTGACACCTTTCGCTCCTCAACTTACACTGCTTTTCCCAAGAATCGGGAAGGGAAGCCTCATGAATCAACCCCAGAACATTATTGCTATCGTCTATGACTTCGATCATACGTTGAGCCCGCATTACATGCAGGATCACACGATTCTGCGGCACGCCGAACTTGACCCGTCCACATTTTGGAAAAGCTGCACCGCTCTGATTGAATCCCGGGATTACGATCAGGAGCTGGCGTATATGAAACGGATGCTTGAAGAACCCCGCATCCGGACACTTTCGAATCAGGACCTCCGTGACATGGGCAATCAATTGTCCTTTTTCCCGGGTGTTCCCTCATTTTTTGAAGAACTCAATGGGATTTTAAAAAAACCCAAATACGAGGAAGTTCCCATCCGATTGGAACACTATGTCGTCAGTTCCGGACTCAAGGCTATCTTGGAAGGAAGCGTGGTCGCCAGCCAGGTCCGCGCCATTTTCGGCTGTGAATTCGACGAAGAAGATGGACACATCAGTTTCCCCAAACGCACCATCAGCCACACACAGAAAACCCAATTCCTGTTTCGGGTTAACAAAGGATTGACGGATTTAAAAGAGGATGTGAATGATCATATGCCTGAGGAAAGCCGTCGGGTGCCGTTCCGACAGATGATCTATGTAGGCGATGGACCGACAGACGTCCCCTGCTTTACCGTCATGAAGAAAAATGGCGGGTTCGCCTTGGCGGTCTATAACCCGGAAGATCAGACCCGTCGGTCATTTGAAAAATGTTATCAACTGACCTTCCACGCAGACCGGGTCCATTTCATGGCTCCCGCGGATTATCGGCCTGGTAGCCATCTCCGTCTCATTCTGGAAAAGCACATTGCCGAGGTTGCCGATAGAATTGTCGATAGTCGACGGCAAGGGATTGAAGGTTCCCGGGTGCCTGCTCCTCTGCCTTAATCGTTCTTCCATTTTCTCAACATTCTTTCCTTCCCGGTCGTAATTGTCGCCTGATTGCGCAACACTTGTGGGTCAAGTATTGTAAAATAAGAAAAATGGACTAGACAGAGAAGGCCTTCCCACCAGGAGGTGGACCATGCACATTATAGAAAGTTTTTTTATGAAATTGTTTCGTAAGTCTGTCGGCGGTTCCTGCTTCTTTCGCACTGCGACGGCCCTTGTTTTTGTTGGCCTGTTCAGCAGCATCAGTTGGGCAGACGATCCGTTTGGCAGCTCGACCCTCGCACCCAATAAAAACGATATGGTCAAAGACATGGCGTTTGACCAGGTCAATTGGAAACGCCCGCAAGGTGTTTTTACGTGGATTACCATGGCCACGGGATACGACACTCCTTGGGATTCCCTTGGACGGCCAGGATGGATGACGACAGGGGATGCGTATGTTGAGCCCGTTAACCCAGGCGTTTCGGAATTCCCCGTAGACACGCAGATGTTTTACATCGTCTTCGAGGCACAACCCTTAGACGCCCCTGGCCAATTCGCAGCTGCGTGGTTTCGAATGAAGGATGGGCATGTGACGTCGAATACGCCCATCGGAAAAGACGTGATCGAACTGGAAATGAATCAGCGATCCGGATACTTTCTTATTTCAAAGCCGGCAGAGGGATGGGAACCGGGGAAGTATCAGGTCAAGATTTTTTACGGTTCTCCAGGCCAGGCGCTGCATGCCGTCAACGTTATCGGCACCATGGAATTTACGATCAAAGGGTAAACCCCAAACCCTCAGAACGTTTCACTTATTTTGTGGGTATCCATTTGGGAATACCTCCTCCCTCCGTTTGTAACAGCCTCGTTTCCACACATAATCGCCCATGAAGATGGGGGATCTAGCCTAATCTTCCTGCAGGTCTGTCGGTTTCGCGCTCCACAATTTTACAGAAGGGGAGTGTTGAATAATAAGGA
>CAZBQO010000058.1:0-12524 GCA_964494125.1 uncultured Nitrospira sp.
CTCACGGAATTCCTTCCGGTATCCTCATCCGGACATTTAGTTCTGGCTCAACACTGGTTTGGTCATTTTAGTGAGACCAATTTGTTGTACGACATCATGTTGCATCTCGCGACGGTGACTGCGATCCTGGTGTATTTTCGTCATGATCTCCTCACCTTGGGCTTGGGGTATGTTGGATGGACGACAACACAAGGCAGCCTGTTTCAAGGATTTGAGCGACGCACCATTCATTATGTTCTGATCGCATCCATCCCTACGGCGATCATTGGATTAGGTATTCGATCGATTGGTCTTGAAACGCTGGTTCAGCCCTCCGTCGTGGCCGTTATGTTGTTGGTTACCGGTGTGATTCTCTGGTTGGGGCACGGGAGAAGTCGTGCCCGGGGCATTCAGGACATGAGCATCCGGGATGCTCTGGCGATTGGCATGGTACAAGGTGTGGCGGTCCTTCCCGGGATTTCCCGGTCCGGATCAACCATAGCCAGTGGAGTGTTGTTGGGTTTGGATCGGGAATTATCGGCCCGGTTTTCTCTTCTGATTTCCATGCCTGCTATTGTGGGGGCGACGATCCTAGAAATTGGGAAAGGGATGGATCAGATTCATGACCCGATAGGTGTCTATCTGGTCGGAATGGTCGTTGCGGCTTTGGTGGGGTATGGATCTATTTCGTTGATCATTAAACTCGTCAGACAGGATCACTTCCATTTATTCGCTTATTATTTGTGGCCACTCGGAATAAGCATCCTTCTTTGGGATTCTTTGAAATAGATCCTGCTGTCTCCTTAACCTCTGTCATTCACTGCGCTTACATCTCCTCTTCCATGTCCTTCTTTGTCCGGCGTGCCACGCCGGAGTCAATCGCAGCCTGAGAGACGGCCTTGGCGACCTTGGGTACCACCTGTTTGTCGAACACGCTGGGAATGATATATTCCTCACTGAGTGCGGAGTCAGGAATCATCTTGGAGAGGGCATGAGCGGCAGCAATGAGCATCGGTTCATTAATCGTTTTGGATTGCACATCAAGGGCTCCACGAAAGATGCCGGGAAACGACAAGAGATTATTGCATTGATTGGGATAATCCGATCGCCCGCTGGCATAGACGCGACAGTGGGGAATGGCGGCCTCGGGTAGGATTTCAGGGTCGGGATTGGCTAAGGCAAACACAATGGGATCCTTGGCCATGAGGGCTAAGTCTTCGGGCTTTAAAATGTTGGCTGTGGAAAGACCAATTACCACATGGGCGTCTTTCAGGGCGTCCTGAAGTGTTCCGGTTGGCTGATCATACGGAATGATGCTGCGAAGCGTATGGCGATGTGGCAGAATTTCTTCCACGGGGCGATCCAACACCAGCCCTTGCTTGTCGCATCCCTTGAGCCTGGTGACTCCGGCTCCTAAAAGTAATTCACAACAGGCCGTGCCTGCGGCTCCCAATCCGAGGACCACGACGGTAATTTCATTGATGGTTCGGCGTGTGACTTTTAAGGCATTAAGAAGCGCACCCAAAATGACCACAGCCGTTCCATGCTGGTCATCATGCATGACCGGAATATCCAGTTCGGCTTGCAGTCGTCGCTCAATGTCAAAGCATCGGGGGGCACTGATGTCTTCCAGGTTAATGCCTCCAAATGACGGAGAGATGGCGAGCACCGTCCGGATAATCTCTTCCGGGTCCTGGGTATTGAGACAGAGAGGCCAGGCATCAATACCGGCAAATTGATGGAACAACATGGCTTTGCCTTCCATGACCGGTAAGGCCGCGAGAGGGCCGAGATTTCCTAAGCCCAAGATGGCCGATCCGTCTGTCACGACAGCGATGCTGTTATTTTTCGTCGTAAAGGAATAGGCTTTTTTCTCATCCGCGGCAATCGCTTTGACGACGCGCCCGACTCCAGGCGTATAGACCATGGACAGGGTATTTCTGGTTTTCACCGGGAACTTGCTCTCCACCCGGATTTTCCCGCCTAAATGCATGAGGAAAATCCGATCCGATGAGGCGATGACCCGAACATCCGCCAACGAATTCAGGCGTTTCATCACCCGTTCGCCATGTTCTTCACTCTGGACATCCAGAGTAATATCCCGGATCACTTTGGTGCGAGTGGCCGAGACCATATCGTACGCGCCCAAGCTGGCACCCTCTTCTGCAATGGCGGTGGCTAATTGGGCGAAGACGCCGGTGCGTTGGGTCAATTCTAATCGCACGGCCATCCGGTAATTAGAATAGGGGCCGATATCTTGCGAGGAACTTTGCCCGTTTTGCTGTCGCTTAAAAAAATTCCACACCAAGGAGTCCCTCCTTTTCAGTTGCGCAATGGATCAATTTTGATCGGATTATCCATCGGCTACAGGCCTTTTTCTTATATTGTATCGGATTATCCGAGTTAGGGGTATGTGTTGGAGACTGAACAAGGCCATTACTATCGGCGGGAAATCGTTTGAGGAATGATAAAAATAAGGACGGGGTTCCTCCGGGGAGGCGAGCAAAATTTAAGAGTGCGCTCCATAGGGCCCGACCCTACATTCGGCAACAGGGCACAAAACCCGTGGCCCTGGGGGTGGTTTGCGGGAAACCTTTTGATGCCCGCCGAATCCAGCGACGGCACAACTCGGTTTGCTCAGGCCGTGCTCGCCATAACTCTGGATTGAGCTCCGCCTCTTGGCTACGTCGCATGGCCGATATAATTGTTAATTAAAAATAGAGTAGGTCAGTGAGATAGCTAGTTGCCTTTGTCATAATTCCTGGACAGGAAGTGTGGAGTGTATCCGTGGCAGGTGCGGTATGGTTTGTTTCGGCAGGGCGCCTGCGGATCATGGTATCTTATCCGGTAGTTAAGGTAAGTAACTTTCTTGCATCTGTGAACCTTCTCTTATGGAACCAGATACTACAGTCGATCTCCTCCCAGATACCCGCTCGGACCTTCAAGAAGAAATTCAATTTTTCCGTTGGCTGACCGGCCTGTGTCTGTTGTTCTGCGGAGGTGGGCTGGGATTGCTCATTTGGGCGGTGACGCTTTCCGATGATGTGCGCCTGGCATCACCTGCAAGCCGGGATCTGGAGAGGATCGCCAGTCGGATGTTGGGTTTTGAATCTCGCCTGCCTGAACTCTCCCCGTTTGAGCAAGTGATGTACCGTTTGGGGGGACAGGACGGGGAAACGCTGGAGCAAATCCAACTTTGGTATGAAGAAAGGGTGGATGATCAATCCTCACCATTGGATAAATTGTATTTGGGCATGCTCTATGGCGAAGCCGGGTTGACCGACCAATTCAACCAGTTTGTGATGAGTTGGGGTATGGAGCACAATCCGCCTGCTCTTTTTCGTCGATTGTTGGAAGTGGGATATGGGCAGAGCGAAACGTCGCCTGCTGAATATGTCTTCTTGCAGGCGAGGTTGGCCGAAGAGGTCCCCGCAAATTGGTTTTACTTTCATCTTGCGCGACGAATCGCCGTTCAGGCCGGCGATCGGGATCTACAGGAAAATCTTCAATTACAAGAGTATCAATTGACCGACCCCCCATTATGGAGATGGCGTGTGCTATTGATGGGTGAGGTTGTGGTGATTGGGTTTGGGTTGGCGTTCTTTCTTCGTCTGGGTTTCGCCCGGTTGAAAGGACGGATTTCACAGCCCCCAATCAACGTGGCTGTCTGGCGCATTCCTTGGACATTCCGGGAGGGTATCGCGGTTTTAGCCCGTGGAGGGGCCCTGACGATTCTGTTGATGGGGCTGGTGGCGGTCACGCCTGATGGCATAGGAATTATTGAGGATTTCGGGATTGTTTTACTGTATCTTCCTCCTGTCGTCCTGACCGCTATTCTGTTGTGTCGACCCAGGAAACAATCGTTGCTACAGGTGGTGGGCTGTTCAAATGTGTGGCAACGATTGAAATCCGGTTTGCCATTGGTGGTGATGTTGGTGACGCTTGGCCTTGTTGGGGACTGGCTGATTGTGCTCGGGGGGGATGCGTTTCAATCTTCGGTGCATTGGACAGAATGGTTTGTCCCACAGCTGATTTGGGGAACGCGGATGGAACTTATCAAAACCACAATCGACTTCGTTCTTCTGGCGCCCTTATTCGAAGAACTCATTTTCCGGGGAATTCTCTATACGACACTTCGAACCAAATTCAGTTTTCTCCTCTCCATGGTCGCAAGTGGATTGATTTTCGCCTTGGCCCATGGCTATGGGCTGATTGCGTTTCTGACGGTTTTCTGGAGTGGGTTGTTGTGGGCATGGGCCTACGAACGAACCGGGAGTGTGATTCCTGGCATGGTGGCGCATGCCGTCAATAACGGGGTGGTGGTGTATTCTCTTGTCGCATTTTTCCGTTAAGAGTGATCATGTGGCTGCTTGGAGTGAGGTGTTTTCATGATGATGAATGCCGTTCAATGTCGTCCAAGGCCTGATAGAGGTCAGAAAATCGAAAAGTATAGTCGAGTTCGGTGAGGAGTTTGTGAATGGAGACCTGTTTGCCGATTTCCCGAAGGGGCGTGGCTGGGGGAATGGCCATGCTCCATTTTTCCGACGCCATTGAGAAAATCTCTGACCAGGTCCGTGGGGTCCCATCGCTGGCCAGATAGGTGGTACCGTTCTGAGCCCGTTCAAGGGCTCGCAAACAGATGCCTGCCGCATCTTCTACATGGAGGAGATTGACCCATTTCGGAGTATGGCGAATTCTGCCTTTTCTCATCCAATCCAACACATGACGACCTGGCCCGTATAATCCGGCCAGGCGGATGACCACAGCGCCCAATTGTGTCCGAAGATATTCTTCTCCTTGAACCCTTGAAAGGTCCATGTTGACCGGAGTCTGTTCCGTGACGGCTCCGCAGTTCGTGCCATAGGCGGATGTGCTTCCCATCACCAGAATTCTACCTAACTCCCTGGGGCGGCCGGCGAAGAATTCCTGGACCACATTCAATGGCGTCGCAGGAAAACACCAAATGAGATGGGCCGGGGTGGGAATGGATCGCCAGGTTTCAGGTCGGGTCAGGTCAAAATGAATGCGATGGTCAGGTGAAATATCTGAGAGATGAACATCCGGCATTCGGCTTGTTGCGAACACGTTCCACCCCGCTTCACAAGCCTGGTGATAGATCCGTCGACCGGTGTAGCCGGTTCCCAAAATGACCAGTGGAAAGTGTCGAAGAAAAGAAGGGCTCAAGGGAGAAGTCTTATCCGAATGTGCGGTTGGAAAGAGAACCTATTCAAAAGCCAGAGCATAACCTGATTGGGGCTTTCTGGAATTCCGACATTACTCATTCTGTTCTGAGACATATTGTTGGGCGTATCGGATGTAGTTCGCGGCAGATTCTTTGATCCACTGCACTTCAGCATCCGTCAACAGGCGTTTCACTTTAGCCGGAGAACCCATGACCAGGCTCCTCGAAGGGATGTGGATATTCCCGGTGATTAAGGCTCCAGCGCCAACGACACAGTCTTCTTCAATGACAACGCCGTCCATGATGATAGCGCCCATACCAATCAGCACCCGATCATGAATCGTGCATCCATGGAGGACCACATGATGGCCCACGGTGATGTCATCCCCAAGAGTGAGAGGGTGGGTGTCATGTGTGACGTGCAACAGGCAGAGGTCCTGAATATTGGTCCGATGGCCAATCCGGATAGAATTCACGTCCCCGCGTATGACGGCATTGAACCAGACGCTGGATTCCGATCCGATGGCCACATCCCCGATGACGACGGCGGTGTCTTCGATAAATGCGCTGGTCGCGACAGTTGGGGCAATCCCTCGATATGTTCTTAACATGAGCGCGGTCCTTTCGCCGAATAGAGGATCTCCATGTGAGGACGTGAGGTGAAGGTTAGAGGCGAATGAGCATAGCGCCGATTGCCAGTCCTGTAAGAACAATGAGGATGGTGAGGTACGTCGCCACGCTTCGGTCTGAGAGCCACTCGGTTTGCCAATGTTGCGGATAGGTGGGTTTTCCCGAAAACATCCAGTCTTCTTGGTACAGTCCCATTCCCCTCTCGAGTTCGATTAATTGTTGTTTGGCCATTCGGTGTCGAGTGGCTTGTTGAAGAATCAGATAGACCACAAACCCTGACAATATGACCACACCGGAAATCGTTAACCATCGCATGGTGGAGTCGGGGTGTCCAGGGGAAACCACCGCGATGATCATGATCAGGAACACTAATAGGGTATTGTGAAATACCGACAACCGGCTCATGTATTCTCGCCGCCGGAGCACCTCGTTTTTAAATAACGGATAGAGCATACGGATGGTTTCGAGTTGCGCTTGGGATAATTCCCGGTTGGTGTGTGGTGAGTCAGGCATAAATCGGGTCCGGTCACCTCAGGAGAGAGGCAGATGAGCGATCATCCACTTGGCCAAATGGGTGGTCATGAGACGAAAATCTTCAGGCCGTCCGAATTGATGGTTTGCACCGGGAATGAGACGAAAATCCTTGGGCGCACTTAGAGACGTCAGTAATCGATCAATCTGATGGACGGGAATGATTTCATCCTGATCCCCATGCACAATCAGTGTGGGGGCTTGAATGCGCGAAGCCGAGTGGTAGCCGTTATAGGTGAGACATTCCTCGAAAAAGGCATACGGCAAGGGTGTCGGAAGGTCGCCACCGAAGACGTCGGGTATGTGGTTGGTGCGTTTCCATTGGTCCATGGCGTCTGCTCCTAATTCCTGGCGAAGCACTTCAGAAAAATCGACCACGGGGCATTTCAAGCCCAGGGCTTGTAGGAGAGGATACCGGGAGGCCGAAAGTATGGCCATGAATCCACCAAAACTGGATCCAATGAGTCCGAGAGCCTTCATGGATCTTTCGGTGAGAAAGCGGACGGCCGCGTCCAGTTGTTCCTCACATTTTTTGATGCGGAGCTGTGACAAGGGCTCCGGTGAGTCACCCATGCCATACCAATCGAATCGAAGCGTCGCGATGGATTGAGGAATGAGAAGGTCCGTCAGCCGCCGATTGGTTCGACTGTTTTTATCGGAGGGAAATCCATGACAAAGGATCACCGCTCGATTCGTGAAAGCAGCCGGTTGAGCGAAAATCCCTGTCGTCACAATGCCGGATGAACCGGTAAAGCTGACAGGAGCTTCAGTCCTCCCGTCCCAGCTTTCTGTGGGCGATGCGGTCTCCACGAGTTGGCTATGCTTGCAGAAAGTAGAAGTGATCGGTCGGGCCATTTCCCTGGCCAAGGGGAAGGCCGTGACGAATGGCCTCAATGGTATAGTGTTTCGCGGCTTCAATCGCGTCGGGGATGGGTTTCCCCTTGGCAAGGTTGGCGGCAATGGCAGAGGCCAGGGTACACCCGGTTCCGTGAGTCGTATTCGTCTGAATAAATTCCCCCTTAAACATCCGGAAAAACCTGCCGTCATAGAGTAGGTCGGTTCCCGGCTGTTCCAGTAGGTGCCCGCCCTTGATCAGGACATGTTGGCAGCCGAATTGATGAATGACTTTCGCAGCCTCTCTGGCATGGGCCAGAGTTTTAATGGAGAGGCCGGATAACATTTCGGCTTCGGCAATATTGGGGGTCAGAAGGGAAGCCTGAGGCAGCAATTCGGTTTTCAGGGTGGCCATCGCTTCCTGTTCCAGCAGTGGATATCCTCCTTTTGCGACCATAACCGGATCAACAACCAGGTGTTCGAGATGTTGTTTGGCCAGATGCCGACTGACGGTTGTGATGATGTCGGAGGTCGCCAGCATCCCGGTTTTAATCACGGTGACAGGAATATCGGAAAAGAGCGCCTCGAGTTGTGCGGTAATGATCGAGATAGGCAAATGAAAAACGGCAGAGACGCCGCGCGTATTTTGTGCGGTAATGGATGTTACCACCGACATCCCGAACACCCCGTTCGCGGACATGGCTTTCAGATCGGCTTGAATGCCGGCCCCTCCACTACAATCAGAGCCAGCGATGGTGCAAACAGCTTTTTTCATGTGTGTTAGCGAATGGAATATGTGTAGACGAACAGTGAGTTTAACATGTCATATTCTGATGATCCAGGGATGCCGCATTCTTATGATTTGTAGGCGTGGAAAACCTGCTGTTCCAGTTTATGTCTGAGTATCTGGTGTTTTTCCGTATTTTTTCTTGACATAATAGGAAAAATATTTCATGGTGTGTGATTATAGAGTCACTCCTTGAGGACCTGGTCATTCCGGGCTTTTCAAGGATAGATGCTGTATGGAATCTCCCCATCCTTCAAAGTCTTCTCCTCCTTCCGATGAAGAAATTCATCGAAAGCGGCTGGGAGATCTGACGCTTTCCCTTGGGTCTTCCCAAGGGTCACCTGGACAATTATCTTCGGAATTGGAAGCTTCGAGTCACAATACCCGATTTCCCGAGACTCGCCAATTCAAGCTGTCGCCAGTTAGCCCACAACCTGATTTGCAAGAGGAATTGCATGCTCTCCGACAGCAAGTGGAGCGGTTCATTCTGGCCTCACAGGGGTCTCGTGAGGGATTGTGGGTGGCTGAAATTTGTCCGGATATTCCCTGGTACTCTCCTGAGTGTCCGGTATGGTACTCCCCTCAGTTTATCGCGATGTTGGGGTATGAGGAATCTGAGTTCCCTGGAGTGATGGGGAGTTGGGAGCAACGGTTACACCCTGACGATCGGGAGCGAGTCTTTGAGGCCTTAACCAATCATATTGAAAAGAGGATTCCCTATCATGTGGAATCCCGGTTACGCACGAAATCAAAGGGGTACCGTTGGTTTGAGGCAACCGGTGAGGGAACCTTTGGTGCCGATGGCCGGTTACTTCGAGGGGGAGGAACCATACGCGATATCACGGAGCGCAAGTTGGCGGATGACATATCAAGGCGGAACCACGCTCTGTTAGATGCTGTCCTCGAAGAAATGAGTGATGTGGTCTACGTCAAGGATCAGGATGGTCGTTACCTCCTGGTGAATCCTTCGGGCGCGGAGATTATGGGAAAGGCCATCCATGAGGTCATCGGAAAAACCGATGAGGAAATATTCGGCACCCAGCCGCATGCGTTGTTTGTGGAGGGGGATGACCATGTGATGCAATCTGCGGGGACTCAGACATTTGAGGTCGAGGTTCAGGAGCAGCATCCTGTGTCCCGAACGTTTTTAGTGACCAAAGACTCGTTTGGATCTTTACCGGATGGTCAGAACGGGGTCTTGGGTTTTGCTCGCGATATTACGTTCCGAAAAGCCGCTGAGCTCATCATTCAGGAACGAGAAAAACGCTTCCGGGCCATTATGGAAAATGCCTATGATCTGATCACGGAAACCGATGCAGAAGGACGGTTCCTCTATGTGAGTCCAAATTTCAAAGAATCTCTTGGGTATAGCTCCCAAGATCTGCTTGGCACGAGTGTCTTTGCCCCGGTGCATCCTGAAGATCGAGACAGGGTGGTGGAGGAGTTTTGTCAAGGCATGAAGATCCACGGTTCCGGCCGTTCAGTCTACCGCTATCGGCATCAGAATGGGGAGTACCGCTGGTTTGAAAGCACCGGACGAGCCTTTCAAACGGCGCTTGGGGAACTGCGCGCTGTCGTCATCTCGCGAGATATCACACAGAGAAAACAATGGGAAGATGCGCTGGAGGCGATTGTTAAAGGCAATGTGATTCCCGGCTCTCCAAATTTCTTCGAAGTCCTTGTCGGTGAATTGGCGAAGGCTCTTCAGGTGCCCATGGTGTTTTTGTCAGAGCGGATTGAGCCAAATGCCAGCAAAGCCCGGACATTGGCTTTTTGGAACCAGGACCATTTTGAGCCTTCAACGGTGTATGAATGTCTGGGTGGGCCTTGCGAACTCGTACTTGGGGGTAACCCTGTGGACCAGCCTTCCGGTGTCCAACAACTTTTTCCTCGCAGTGAAGCGATTCAAGCGTTGAGAGTTGAGGCGTATTATGGAACGCCGCTTTTTAATTCCAAGAATGAGGTCGTGGGAAATCTAGCGATTTTGGATACGAATCCGCATGTGCTTTCCTCTCAAGGGCATAATCTTTTGAAGATTTTTGCCGCACGGGCTGGAGCGGAACTTGAGCGCAAGCGGGCACAGGAAGAAGTCCAAAATAGCCAGGACAAGTATCGTGAACTCTACGATCAGACTCCCTTAATTTATTTTACGGTGAATAGTCAGGGGATCATTCTCTCCGTGAATCAATATGGGGCTCAAGTGTTGGGATATCGGGTTGAGGAATTGCTGGGCACCTCTGCGTTTTCCGTGGTCTATGAGGAGGATCGTGGCCTGTTTCAATCCGGTCTGGAGAAGGGGTTGCGTGAATCCACCAAAGGTATTCTTCCTGAATTTAGAAAAGTAAAAAAGGATGGGACCATCATTTGGGTGAAAGAGACGATTCAGGCCATTGAGAAACAGTCAGGGCCTCGGGTGTGGTTGCTGTCTTGTGAGGATATTACAGAGCGGAAACGGACTGAAGAGGCTTTATTATTGAGTGAGATGCAATTGCGGCATACCCAAAAAATGGAGGCGATCGGGACCTTGGCCGGGGGCATTGCCCATGACTTTAATAATATTTTAGGTGCGATCCTGGGATATTCCGAATTGGCGATGGCCTATGCCACCCAGGATGAACGCTTAAAATCATATTTAAACGAAGTAGTCGCCGCCGGGAATCGGGCCCGTGATCTTGTGAAGCAAATTTTAGCCTTTAGCCGGCGCTCGGAAAAGGATAAAGAGGCCATTGATCTGCGATTGGTTATTGGGGATGTTCTGAAAATGGTCCGAGCCAGCTTTCCGTCCTCGATCGAAATTCGAACGTCCTTGGATCTTGAGTCCACGGTGATTTATGGTGACCGGACGCAAATGCAACAAGTGATTATGAATCTGTGTGCCAATGCGGAATATGCCATGCGGGAAGAGGGTGGTCTGTTGGAAATAGCCTTAGGCCATGAGTGTATTCCTGATGATGGAATGCCGGGCCTGGGCCTATGCAAAGCCGGTTCCTACCTTCAGGTGGTGATTCGTGACACCGGAAAGGGCATTCCTCTTGAAATGGTCGAGAGAATTTTTGAGCCATTTTTTACCACAAAACCTGCCGGGGAGGGCACGGGACTCGGGCTGGCGGTTGTCCACGGGATCATCCACAATCACGGGGGTGGGATTGCGGTGTCCAGTCGTCCGGGGGAGGGCACGACCTTCACGGTACTTCTGCCGCGCTTGGATGTAATTGCGCCGGACAAACCGGAGGAAGTCATTGCCTGGCCGACCGGATCGGGTAGGGTTTTATTTGTGGATGATGAAGAAATGCTGACGCGCTGGGGAACGCAATTTCTCAGCCATTTAGGCTATGCCGTTGTGGCGAGTGTCAATCCGTATGAAGCGTTAGATCTGTTTCGAGCACACCCCTCGGATTTTGATGTGGTCGTGACGGATCAAACCATGCCGACGATGAGCGGGGAGGCCTTATCTCGGGCGTTGTTAGGTATTCGAGCGGATATTCCCATTCTGTTGTGTACGGGGTTTAGCCACACCATGACTCAAGAAAAAGCCAAGCAACTCGGCATTCGGGCCTTTTTGATGAAGCCGGTCAACGGACTGTCTCTGGCTCTTGCGCTCCGGGACATCCTGGGTAAGGGGTCCACACCGGACTCGACTCAAACTGCCTAAGAAAATATCCGGCAATAATCCCCATCCATAGTTTCTGTTTTCAGCTCCTCAATCCTCCCTGAGAAATTGTCCGACCCGTTCGCCGCATGCCAACGACTCATCGGCACCTTGGGCGGTCATCCTCCTCCGTCGTTGGTTATCTCACCTCAATCTCGATGGAATTCGATGTGGCAAGAAGCGCATGGCCATGATCGGCCACTGTGACCATGATCTGATGCTTTCCCGGCTTGAGTCGGTGAAGCGTGCCTTCGAATCCCTTTTGATATTGGCCGCCGACAAAGTCATGCACGTGGTCGCCTTTCGTCCCTTTTCCTAAGGCATACGTCAGTTCAACCGTTGATACCAAGTATCGCCATTGCGCGGAGAGGAAATCGTCTGCTGAGCCCCTTCATTTTCTGGCAGAGGCCGACAACCCTCCCATAACCATCATGCTTCCCACCATTGCCACTCGAAACCTCCACGACCTCAAACGTCTCTCCGTTGTCTTCGCAGGTGTTTTTGTATGAAGGGTTCTGTGAGATTCTCAACCCGGAGATTTATGCCGAAAAATGAGGCTAAATACCCTGAAGCGAGAAATGCGAATGTCACTGAGGATAGGCATCGTCCATCAAACATTAAATGAATCTGGTGGGAATCTGGAGGAGGCAGGCTCCCTGTAGAAGCCGACGAGGGTGAGGGAGCCCACGCGAACGGAGCTATCATTGGGGAGATTTTAGTCTTAGGAATTTTTTCGCCGATGTATAGGTACAAAAGTTTCAGAGATCCTATTAAGCCGGAGTTCGTCCCGGCGGCCGAGGTCCTTTTGTTTCGGCAAAAGGACCCAAAACCAGGGACGCCCCGTCCGGCCGCACCGGACGGGGCGGACGCGAACTATGGAAGAGCGGGCCAACTCGCATGGCTCAAACAAGGCCCGCCGGCGCATGAGAGCG
>CAZBQO010000059.1:0-12196 GCA_964494125.1 uncultured Nitrospira sp.
ATCTGGCGTCCTAAACCTAGCTGAACGACGGCCCCGAAAATTTTTTTGATCTTGGGCAAATAGCCCACACATTCATTCAAAAGCGGAAATGGAGTCGATGAAGAATTTGGTAATATATCAGATCAAGAAGTCCATAAGCCAAAGAAATATATATGGTAGGCGGAACAGGGATCGAACCTGCGACATCTGCCGTGTAAAGGCAGCGCTCTGCCAGCTGAGCTATCCGCCTAAAAATAAAAATACTACAATTATTCTATTATAACAGTGAGTTAGGTCTTGTCAACTTAAATGGAATAGTGTGGAATACTGTTTGACATGATCAGGGCACGTGGGTATAAGGCATCACGCCTTAATCAATGCCTCATGCCTGAAAAAAATATGTGGTCGTCCTTGTGACGAGAGGGAAAAATAATTATGGGATATAAAATTAAAGACCTTGGCAATAAACCTCCGATGGTGGAACAAGCTCAGTTTCTGTCTAGTAAAGAACGGTTTTTGTTTTTTGTCGAAGAGAACCGAGCTTTGGTATGGGGAGGAATTTTTCTTGGTCTGGCGGTGATTGTGGCGATTGTGACATTGAGTTGGCTCAATCAAAATAACCAAGAGCATGCCTGGGAATTAGAAGGCCAGGCGCAAACAGTCTATTTGGATCGTCCTCTGGATGATGTCAAAAAGGGCCAAGAGAATATCCAAAAGGCTTCAGGCATGTTCAAAGACATCCTTAATCAATACCCAGGTACGCCTAGCGCGGGAGTCTCCTCATTTTTATTGGGAAACAGTATGATTGAGGAGAAAAATTACCAGGGGGCGATAGATGTATATACTTCATGGGTCAAGGAATATGGGCAAAATCAGATCCTCCTCGGGTTAGTCCAGCAACGATTGGGGTTTGCCTATTTACTTAATGGCAATCGAGAGGCTGCCCTAAAAGCTTTTGACGCAGTACTGGCCAATCCACATGCGTTAAATAAAGACCAGGTAGTTTTTGAGCTGGCGAAGATTGCAGAGGCGGATGAAAATATTACGGAAGCGGTGGAGCAGTATAAAAAGGTTATCCAGGAATTTCCTTTATCTCCGTTTGCCTCCGAAGCCGCTCTTCGGGTGAAGGTATTAGCGCCCGAAGAAGCCAAAGATTCTCCTTCATCGGAAACAAATGACCAGGGCGGAATTGAGAAGGGCAATCCTGAAACTCCACAGGTTCAGGATAAAGAAGATGGAAAATAGTATGGGTTTAGTCGCCTAACCCGATTAGGTGGGTTATTGGCTCACCATTAACATGCGGCCAGCCTGGATAATGCTGGAAGAGAGGTTGTTGAGTGCTCGTAAATCGTTCACACTCATACTAAATTGCTGAGCAATCGTCCATAAACTATCCCCCCGTCTGACCTTATACCATTTAGAGTTGTTTTTGCTCGAAGGGCTGACCGAAGGTTCCCCTTTTACGCGTAACCGATCTCCTGGATGAATGATATGGCTGGAGAGATTGTTCAGTCTCATTAGTGAATTAACGGATTTTCTAAATCGAATGGCAATGCTTCCAAGGGAATCCCCGGATCGAACGCGGTACCAGGTGATTTCAGTGTCAACATCATCGTCACCAACCTCTCCACGAACCCGGAGTTTGGTTCCGACTCGTATTATATTGCTTCGCAAGTTATTCATTTCTTTCAGTTGACTCACTTTCATTCTATATCGTTTGGCTACAACCGATAAGCTCTCTCCTCGTCTGACCGTATGCCATTCGGTTGGTGGGGGAGGAGGTTGGGTCCAGACAGCGAGTGTCGGATGGAGTTCCTCAACAAGCGAGGCCATTCCAAGGGGTACCTTCAGATAATAACCAGGAGCCGTAAGGTTGGGCACGATACTGCGTCGAAGTTCAGGGTTCAGCCGTTGGAGTTCCTCAACCGGAATCCCAGTTTGTTGGGTGACAGCCGAAAGATGCACGCGTTTCGTAATCAGAACTTCTTCAAATTCATGGCGATCACCGTCCGGAGTCGTAAATCCATAGGCCGTGGGATTTTGGGCAATAAGGGTTGCCGCAATAAAACGAGGCACATAGTCTTTAGTTTCCCGTCTTATGTGGCGTGACCGTCGAATCGTCCAAAAGTCACGGGTGCCCGTTTTTTTGATGGCCCGCGAAATCTTTCCGCTTCCCGCATTATACGCACCAAGGGCCAGAGGCCAGGAGCCAAATTGGTCATATAAATCACGAAGATGATGAGCCGCAGCAACGGTGGATTTAATCGGATCCCGCCGTTCATCCAAGTACCAGTCGACATCCAGGCCATACACACGACCTGTCCCTTTCATAAATTGCCAGGGACCGGAAGCACGGGATCGAGAAAATGCTCGTGGGTTGAACCCACTTTCAACGAGGGAAAGATACATGAGTTCCGGCGGGAGACCCAGTTCACGAAAAACGGGTTCCACAAGATCTTGGTAATGATGAAAGCGGTCAAGATACGATTGAAATCGTTCATGAATTCCATACTGGAAATATTCAAGATTTTTCTCTACGGAATCGTTCAGGACAAGGGGAATGGTGCCATATGTCCCCGGCTTTCTCTGGTGAGGGGCTTCCCATGTTTGATCGAAAACTTTGGCAAATCGAGCTAAGGCAACTTGCGACCGTTGCTCAGAGGAGTCAGCGGGGTAAAAACGTAATTTCGTAGAGGCGTTAATTGAAAATTGAGTTTGAGTGTCGTGCGCTTCAAACTCGTTCTCGTCAGACAAAAAAATCCGCTGGTCCTGGGAAGCGTTAGATTCCTGAGGGACATCAACGGATAAGGGAGCAGCGGGTTTTCCAGCCTCCGATGATTGAAGCTGGTGTGACGGGGTTTGAGCTAGGGCTTCTGCAGAAGATTGATTCGGGGCATCTTTGGTTGATAACCGTGGCATGCCCGGAGTTTTGTCCCCGTTTTGATCTATGAGAATAGACGATTGTTGATTGTTATGGTTGGTGCTCGTCTCAAACGTTTTGGTCTCAATTGAGGTCGCTGGCCGAGAGTACCTATTCACAATTGCATAATTAAACGTAAGAGTCTCAGTGGAATCATTGGGCGGTAAAAAAGAGGTTTCGCCGAGGGTTGGTTGAGGGCAGAGAGTTAACGTGATCAAAGTCACACTGAAGCCAACCAGTAAGTTGCGGGTAAAGCCAGCAGCTCGCAGAGGCATGAAGGAGCGTTGATCTTGTAACGTTTTATCTAAGTGGCTCATTTTATAAGAGTTTTCGGCAAATCTGTGCACAACTTGATAGGCTACCCTCGTAAGGAAAAATTGTCAAACAGATTCATGAATTTTCTACATTTGTTCATGGGTAGAAATCTTGCACGAACCGCACCAGAAAGTAAGTGTTTGAAAAGAAGAAAAAATATGGTGGGCCGGTGAATGAGAGTGGCGTTTTTATTCCAGTTTTATTAGGCAAAAAAGTCAACGATGAGGGTTGACCGGTAGGGCCAGAGTAAAATACCGGCCCCTTTCCTCATGTAATAGTCTTTTTCCCTGCAATGTCGTGAGGATATCGGCGATGGGCACAATAATGTCCTCCTCCGATCCTGAAAAGGAGCAACCCTGCAAGGCTTTACGAATCTGTTCGACGGACTTGGGTTGCTCATTGCAAAATTCTAAGATGAAGGCCTGTGGTCCTTCAAATCGTTCGCTGGTCGGCGTTAAGCCCCTCCCATCATAAACGGTGAGATAGCTCAAGGCTTTTGCAAAGAAGAGAAAGGGCCGATTAGAAGAGTGATATCGCTGTTTCCACTCTTCAACAAGTCTGACGAGTTCCTTATAGAGATGTGGATCGACTTTCCAATCGATTGTATACTCAAAATCATAGGCGATTTTGTTGAGATCAACCTGCCGTTCGTCATACACATAGGCATAGGCTAACCCCGGTCCTGTTTGGCGAATCCCATAGCGTTCAGGCCATTTAAAATAAGGACTAAACCGTTCAAGCCAGAGTTTGGCCGTGGATTCTGGAGGTTGCAGGTGGATCAATGAGGGAATGAGTTGGATTTGTTGTTGGTAATCGGTATCTGTTTCCTGTGGAAAGCCCAATAAAATATTCCAGGAGAGGTCAATATTGTAATAGCGGCTCCATTTTAAGCATTCAATGTTTTGTAGTGGGCTGACACCCTTATCCATTTCCTTTAGTTGCGCCGGACTCAAGCTTTCGATGCCCGGTTGCATGCATTTAACCCCACCCTTCGCCAGTGTCTGAATTTGTCGTTTATTGAGATTGCTTTTCGTCTCCATAAACACATCCAGGTCCACGTGTTCTTGGGCCAGTTGCCCGAAGACACCGTCCACATATTTCATATCAATGATATTATCGACCAAGCGAAAACGGGTGGTGTCGTAGCGGCTGGAAAGATAGTCCAATTCTGAAGCGACCTGAGCAGGATTTTTTGCGCGGAATTCCATTGCTTGAGCATTTAATCCGCAAAAGGTGCAATGATGTTTTTCTCCCCACCAGCACCCGCGAGATCCTTCATAGAGCAGAATCCGGTTCAATCCGGTGGATCCCTGCTTGGCTAATTCCTGGAGCTCTGCAAAATAATCGTCGTAATCAGGTGGGGGCGTTTCTGAAAACTTGGTGAATAAGGTTTCCTGAGGGGTAAAGTTGATCTGTCCTTCCCGTCGAAAGGCTACTCCGGGAGGAATATCCGTTTCATCGTCCAGGAGGATTCGTTGAACCAATGGAGGAAAGGCTTGTTCGCCTTCTCCGATCACGACGTAATCAATCCAGGGAAATGCACGAAAATGTTCCAGCCCCATTTCTCCGTCGAAATTTGCCCCCCCAAACACAATCCGAACATCGGGATATACGTCCTTGATCAATTTGGCCAGACTCAAGCTTGCGACATTTTGATCGAACGTGGAGGTGAAGCCCACCACGTCGAATTGACTCCAATCCACTGATGTCAGACACCAGGTTAAAAATTGAGGAGCGATCGATCGGGCCATCTCTTCTAAATGACTGATCGAACAGCCGGCTTCCCGAGCCGTGTCTTCGAAGATGGGTTTAAACACAATAGGATATTCCCGGTGTTTCGGATTGTTCCGAAACAGGAGTGCAGAGAACAGCCATTCGCCAAATAGGCCACGTTTTTCGCATAAGATTTCATATAACGGTACCCCGATTTTATGGGCGAATTGGAGATTGAAATGATAGGTTTTGGTACCAATCCCTTGCGCTTTTAGTAAGGACGAGAGGGTCCCTAATTGGATCGAGGGAAATTTCGAATAACTAAATGGCATGGTTACCAGTGCGACCTTCGTTCCGAAAGATCGGAAATCGGTGGTGTTCTGAGAGGCCGCAGTCTGGGTTCGTTTTGCTTCTGAAGCGACCGGGTGGATCAAAATCGGACTGGTGGCCATAAGAGCCTTCAATAGGCAGCAGGAAGGTGAAAGGCGCGATCAGCCTTGGCGGCTAAATAAAAATCACTTTCGGTGAGGCCTTGAATCTTGTGAGTCCAAATTTCTACCTTGCATTTGCCCCAGGCCAAATATATATCAGGGTGATGGCCCTCAAGTTCCGCCACATTCCCTACTCGATTAGTAAAAGCCAAGGCATCTGCAAAGTTGTCAAAAGTATAGGTTTTCTCAATATGACCTTGAGCATTGAGGGCCCATCCTGTTTCTAATTGACCAAGCAGGTCCTGGATTTTTTGAGGTTCCAACGGAGGTACGCCCCCTCGACAAGGAACGCATGTGTTATCTGCTAGACTCATTTGCTTCCTCCTTACAGTCTGAACATTTCTGGTGGATTGCCTTTTTCACCCTATTCTTGAGTTGTGCCAGGGATAACCAGTTTTTTCCCCATCTCCTTCGTATGAATGATGTTGGATGGTATAGGGAACCCCAGGCAATCGTGAGGTCATACCATACCCTTGGTCAAGCCACTAATTATAGACATCACCAAGTTCTGTGCACAATTCCAGAGCGGAAGTTGGAATAAGCCCATGCGCAACATGGGGTTTCTGTTTAGAGAGTTAGGTTTATTTGGGTTGATCCGGTTTGCCGCACCACTGTAAATTGACCACGTTAGAGGCTTTGAGGGGATCGGTGCTCAATCCACAATGGTTTCTCTTGGCAAAGAAAACGCCAATTTCTATTGTATTCAGAAGAAGCTGTTTGCTGATCAATCGAGGTCCATCAAGGTCTTCGGTGGCTTCAGACCAGCGCCTCATTATTTCCTCGCCGTGATTGGATGACCAGCCTTAGGAAGGGAAGGCCCTAGGGGGAAGTGAACAGCGTATGGAGTCGTTGTTTCATTGCCAAAAGATCATTTGACAACCTGAATCCTAGCCAGGTAGAAAAACACTCCAAAAGCTTAGGTCCGTCTGCTATTGGGCATTCTCGTCGTCATTTAGGACTTAAAGCCACCTTAATGAGCGATTTCCTTTCTTCTTGAAATGAGCATCGGAAGGTCTATGCTACACGATCATGGAGTTGTGCAATGCCGGTGAATGCTCTGCGAAAACCTGGGGCGAGAATGAGTCTGCAAGAAGCCCTTGCACGAGTGGAGAAACTCAAACGGTTAACAGAAAGCAGTAATCCCCACGAGGCGGCCTTGGCCGCCATGCGATTGAAAGATTTTGATGTGGAGGTGGCCCGATTTCCACGCCCGGAACCCGTTGCTGAAGATGTTCCCCAAACCGAGGATCATGCTTACCTCAATAAAGTTGTTGAAATACTTGATGAAAAACCCATTGTCCCCTTTGAAACGTTGGATGAAATAGAGGTAGAACAATCTTCTGATAAATCGAAAGTCAATTGGGATGAGCTCCATTTTGCCCTTGTGAAGAAAGCGCAGCGTATGGGGGCAGATGCCTTGATTCATATTCAATTAAAGGGAACTGCTGAGCAAAAGGTGCTTGGAGCCACGGCATTAAAATATCTCACTCCCAAAGAGGTCTTGGATATTCAACAATCCACGGCCCTAGAGGATGCTGAGAAAGCCTATAACGAGTCCCAAAAAGAGCGGCTTGATGAAGATCTTGCCCCTGGTATTGGCTAACCAAAAATTTTTTTGTCAGAGTGAAGAAGACCTGGTAGGCTTTTATAGAAGGAAGGGGAATACGCAACCACATTCATATTCTGGATGGACCGCCTCAAAAGAATCGGAAAGTTCATTGAGCGCCATTGGGGCCTCCCTAAAAACATATAAGGGGACGACAGACACATGAGAATATGATATATTTTCTGCAGTGTTTACCCTCTCATTGCACCCTTGGCATTCTTTTCTTAATCCCCTCTTGTAATTTTTTCTCATAGATTTCGGCTACGAGCAGAGAGAAATTTCACGTGTGGAAAAACCGTGAAAGCCGTCGCTATGGCCTCAAGTGGCGAAGTGTGAAGGAAGAGACCATGCAGTACTCAAGTCATGGGGCATGCAGGTTATTGTCAAGTGGTAGTGTGATTGGCCGTTGTCACAACTCAACAAAAGGACCAACTGTGGAGAGAAGCAAAATTGTGTCCAAAGTCCCAGCGACTATAACTCGTGTCCTTGTGGCGACAGTGTGGCTCACGGTAATCCTTTCGGGCTTGGCCCACACAAAAGAAACTGAATTGGTCTCCGTTGGGATACGGGGAGGGATTAATTCTGAAACGATTGGCATCCCGCCGACCGAAAAGGAAGATTTTGAGCAATACGATGTATTCGCTGTTATTGGAACGCCTTGGATGTGGGATTTTCCCTCTTCGGGATGGGATATCCGTTTTAGGATTAATGTTGCCGCAGGGACGTTGAGGGCAGCCGGAGATTCCGGGTTCATTGGAGAGTTAGGCCCCGGCTTTGCCTTCACGAAGTCAAGCTGGAGACTCACGTTCGATATTGGCGGCGGTGCAGCGTATCTGAGCCAGGAGAAGTATGGCCGCCAGGACATAGGAGGACCCGTTCAAATTATTGGGCATGGTGGCCTTACCTATCATCTTCCCTGGAACGTATCTGCCGGGTATCGATTCCATCATATGTCAGATGCCGCAATATACGGGAGTAATAATCGCGGAGTTGATCTACATATGCTTGAACTCAGCTACCGGTTCTAAGGGCGTTTGCGAAGATTCCTGCCAGCATGGGGGTAGGGCATTGTTCAGGCTTGCCTCCTTCACCGTGTATATCTTTCAGTGGCCGAAACATCCATCATCGCACCGATGACGGCTTCTACCCTGGGAAATTCACATCGGAATAAAGGAAAATCGCCGTTTACCGATGGCGTTGTTTGGCGATATCGAGTGCGGCGACCCTGTAGGTTTCGGCGAGAGTCGGGAAATTGAAAATGTTGTCAATGAATCGGTCGATAGGCATATGGTGAAGCAATCCCATTTGGCCAATATGAATCAATTCGGTTGCTCCTTCCCCGACGATATGAATGCCTAACAGGTGCTCGCCTTTTGGGTCTGCGACCATTTTGAGCAATCCATTGGTCATGCCGGAGATCTGTCCTCGTGCAATTTCATGAAACCTCGCTCTTCCCACCGTGGCTCCGCCATACTTAGCCGTGGCTTCCTGCTCGCTTAATCCTACGCTCGACATTTCAGGGATTGTATAGATTCCCATGGGTATATGCTCCGGAGCGCCGCCGGAGTTGAGGCCCAGGGCATGACAGACGGCACGTCGCCCCTGTTCCATAGAACAGGATGCCAGCGACGGGGGGCCAATGACGTCACCGACGGCATAGATATGGGGAACCGTAGTTTGGCAGTGGTTATTGACCGGAATGAGCCCGCGAGTCGTCGGATGTATGCCGGTGGCTTGTAAGTTTAAATGTTCCAGATTGGACACTCGTCCGAGAGCCACCAGCATCTTTTCACTTTCCAGCGTTTCACCGTTTTCTAAAATGGTGGTCACCTTAGAACATCCGTCCCACTGGACTGTGCCGATTTTTTGTCCACCCCGATAGTGCCCGCCGGTTTTCTCAAACGCTTCACAAAATTCATCGGTGAGTTCTTGATCCAAAAATTTGAGCGGGCGGTCCGCCGTATCCACCATGGTGACCTGCACTCCCAGTAAGGCAAAAATTGAGGCGTATTCACTTGCGATGACGCCACCTCCCAACACGGTCAGGGATTTCGGCAAATACACCAGGGAGAGAATGGAGTCGCTATCCAGAATATGTTCATGGTCGATGGGAATATTGTCAGGCACGCGTGGGCGCGAGCCGGTGGCGATGATGATTGTCGGAGCCGTGACGAGGGCGGCAGTGCCGTCAATTTTTTGGATTCGTATTTCATGGTCGGACGCAAAGCCAGCGCGACCATGAAAGCAGTGGATACCATTTCGGGTGAGTTGGTCCTTCATGAACTTCCCATGCGCGCGCACGACCCGGTCCAAGCGGGACATCAAGTTGGTGATTTTGACATCGTCGCGCATGCGGAACTCAAAGACCTCAGTTGCCTGGAGAAATCGCACCATTTGAAGGGCGCTTTCCCGTAACGTTTTACTGGGAATGGTGCCCTGATAGACGCAAGCCCCGCCCACCTCGCGGGTTTGCTCGATGAGGGCCACCTGCTTTCCAGCTTTGGCGCCTTGAATGGCGGCTTTTTGTCCTGCGGGGCCGCTGCCGATCACAATGAGATCAAATTGGGTAGGTGACGTCATGGCAAAAAACACTCCACGCTTGCCTTGAGGGTTTCCCGTAATTCCAGAAGGGCCGTCATGTCTTCAGGGTAAAAATTCAGATCCTGTACGACGGGAAGTGTGATCAGGGTATCTTCGTCATGCGTTGAATCCCCAAGCATGACAGAGGCCAGATGATGAGCAAGGCAGGTGATCATAGTTCCCTTTGTCGGGGAGACGCCTTGGTGGTAGTGGTCGTCCTGGTAATAACGGATCGTTTCCTGAACCGGATCGGGCAGTTGCCAGATGGCGGCCAATTTAGAGCCTGCCATAACGTGAAACTCTTTGAAGAGGGACTCAACGATGGTCCAGGAAACCGGTTCCGCTGATTTGTCTGGGGATTGGGAGAGCAGGTGAAGAATGGCAGGTTTTCCGATGGTATGCAGGAGCCCGCACAAAAAGGCGTTTTCCACATTATGACGGATTCGTCTGGCGATTTCTTTTCCGAAAAGTCCTGTCGCTAAGGCGTGCCGCCAGAGGTTCCGTACTTCTTTCTCATAGCCGGTCGTTTGAAATACGCCGCTTTGAACCGACACCGAAAATGCTAACCCGGCCAACATCGTCAACCCTAACCATGTAATGGCTTGTTGCAGCGAGACGATTGGGGTGCGAGTCGCATAGGCAGGGGAATTGGCAATGCGGAGGATTTGTCCCGCAAGGGCCTGGTCCTGTTGAATCAATGAAGACAGCTTTGAGGCGTCCGCATCCGGATCGCTTGAAAGCAGAAGAACTCGATTGGCTACAACGGGCAAGAGAGGGAGATCCAGGTTTCCTCGTTCCAATTGACCGGCGAGGAAGGAACGGAGGGTTTCCCTCTCTTGTGCAAGAGGCGCGATCGTAGAGTGAGCCATGTCTCAACTTGTCGGTTTTCGAGAAACAACCTTGAGAATTCTCTAGTTAGGCCGGGTATCGGATTTGAAAAAAAAAGAAAAAGGGAGCCGGGTGAGGAGGGGCTCCAGGTCAACTTATCGAGGTCTGGCCAATGGGCGGCAGGAATGACTGCCCTCTTTGTTGGCCGAAGGAGTCCACTCTCATTCCTGTCCGCTTATGATGGGGTTGCGCCCAAGTTATTCAGTTAAAAGACTTCTCTGAAATGAAGGACATTCTCTCAAGGAGGTTTTCGTATGGCTGTCGAGACCTGAATGAGAACTCTTCCTAACCGGGTAAGGTTCATCATGGGGCTGTTGAAAAAAGCCGCCAGCGGCGTTCTCGCCATTTTTCCGTGCTCACGTACTGGAAGTACGCTCTGCGCGCAAAAATGACTGCGGCCTTGCTGGACGAACTTTTTTGAACCGCCCCGAGGCCTCTAATATGCAACGTGCCTGTGGGTCAAAATGTCCTTGGAAATTATTAGTATTCAATACTCCCATCATGGTTTGCCTGGACTGACGGGGTGGTCTACAGTCAATCGAAGGGTTGGTCTGGCGAAAGGGGCTGAAACAGTATATTGAGGAGAGGCTTAAGGAGGAGAGAGCTATGAAACGGTTAGAAGGGAAAATCGCGGTGGTCACGGGAAGCAGCAGCGGGATTGGAAAGGCCATTGCCCTTCGATTCGGAGAAGAGGGAGCAACGGTGGTGGTGGCCGCCAGACGATTCGATTTATGTCAAAAGACTGCGGCGCAAATACAAGAGGGTGGCGGAACCGCCCATGCTCAACAAACGGATGTTTCGCAGGAAGAACAAGTCGACGCGCTCATGCAGGAGACCATGAGGCGCTTTGGGCGCCTCGATATTCTTGTCAATAATGCCGGCGTGGTTGGGGGAGGACGGGTGGCTGACACATCCACAAAAATGTTTGATGAGGTGGTGGGTACCAATTTGCGGGGGACCTTTTTCTGTTGTCGAGCCGGGTTTCAGCACATGAAAAAGCAGGGAGGCGGGCTTATCATCAACATCTCCAGTGTCGCCGGGGTTCAGGCCTGGGCAGGAACAGGCATCTACAGCGCTTCAAAGCATGGCATCATGGCCTTGACCAAGTCGCTGGCCGATGAAGGGCGTGCCTTTCATGTCAAAGTGAGTGCAATCTGCCCGGGGGGTGTGGCAGATGAATTGGTGGATGCGACACAAGAAGAAATCCTCAATAGTGAAAAAATCAGTCCCTATGATGTGGCCGAAACCGCGGTGTTTTTGGCGAGATTGGGATACCATACGGTTGTGCATCAGGTTGTGCTGGATCGGCTAGGGGCTGATTGGTAAAGAACGTTGGTTAGGTTTGAATTGAGAAAACATGTCCCATAAAAAAACGACCTTCCGGGATAAGCCCAGGAAGGTCGTTCTTGCATCAGACTGAAAGAAGATCTATGTAGACCAGAAGAAAAAACTAATGGGGCTTCTTTGGTTCCTCTTTCTCATCATCGCCTTTTTTATCGTCCATTTCGCCCTTCTTTTTATCGTCACCCTTGTCATCCTTGTCCCCATCTGAGCTCAAGGGAAAGGTGTTCTGAATGGACGAATTGTCGGCCAAGGATCCGGCGAAAGTCATTCCGCCAAAGGACAAGGCAACAAGTAAGGTCAGTAAAGCAGTGAATAATTTAACCATGATCCTGCCCTCCAAAATTAATCAAAGGTTAACCA
>CAZBQO010000060.1:0-11823 GCA_964494125.1 uncultured Nitrospira sp.
ACCTCCGTCCTGTTGTCCTCTCGTGGCGCGTGAATCGCGGTTTCTTCGTTTTACCTTGCCCGCCTATTTTCGTCAGTGCTAACATGACAATATTGGGAAGTTTATCAAGGAGGAGTGAATGCAATGGCGAATGTGACCTTGTTGGTGTCCAAATCCTGTTCGGCCTGCCCAAATGCGAAAACGCTCTGGAAGGGCATGCGGGTTAAATATAGTTTCAGTTACCGGGAAATTGATATTACATCGGAGGCCGGTCAAGAACTGGCGGAGCGACATGCAATTCGTGCCGTGCCCGCAACCCTGATCAATGGACGGTTGACCTTTATCGGGGTTCCACCGCGGGAGAGTGCGGAGAAAGCACTGCAAGCGAAGGCGAAGCCAAAACCAAAAAAAGAGGAAACTGAGGAGTAATCTCAGAATCTCAGGACTTTATCTCTATGATAGCTTCTCACATACAATTTCTGAGGAGATAACGACCGCAAAAGATAGACGAGGTTTTCACATGACCAATGAAGATGAAGACGAAATAGAATTAGATATTGAGTTGCCCGTCCTTCCCAGGGTTCCTTCCGGTCCTCCGCCGGAATGTTCCTTCTGTGGTGATCCCATGTCCCTAATTGACGGGGATTGGAGTTGCCCTGATTGTAATGGCGAGCTCATAGGACCAGAAACCGGCTAAAAATCGGTAGGATCGTTCTTGTAGTCTACCTCCGATCGAACGCAAAAGTCCGGATGTTTACGCTTGTAAGCGGCCCATTCTCTCCTCACCTCGAATCAGCTCTTGTCGAAACGGTCCAGCAGATCAAATCGGCCGATTCCCGCGTGCCGCTGGCCATTCTTGTGCCTTCTGAATCATTGCGAAGGAAGCTCCAGTGGTTATTGTGCGCCGAGCATTCCTGTGCGCTCTTCGATCTCCATGTTCTGACGTTCCATCAGTTCGCTCTCCATCTTCATGCCGAGCAAGCGGCATTGGATTCCCTGGAAGTGGGGATGTCTCCATTTGAACTCGTCGGCGACTTTTTCTATGAATATCTCCTAGCCGTACTTTTGGAAAAGAGTGGGCAAACTGTCGGACCCTTTGCAGATCTTCAAGGTTCAGCAGGTCTCAGGCAGGCCGTGTGGCGGAGCCTTCGGGATTTACTGGAAGCGCAAGTTGAACCACGCCTGGCTCTCCGTGCGGTGGAAGAGGGGCTGTTCGATGAGATCGCGGTCACTCGCCTAACGGGATTACTGAACCTGCAGGAGGCCATCGGGAATTTGAGCCGACAATTAGGGGTGGGATTGCCGGAAGATTTGGCCAATTCGGTGATTCCCTGGGTTGGGGCGTCACCGTTTGTTGCCAGACTCTCGACGGTCATTTATTACGGTTTTTATGACATCACGCAAGTTCAGCTTTCGCTGTTAGAAGAAGTGGCTCGTACGAATTCCGTGAAGGTGTTCTTTCCCCTTACCGATCAACCTGCCTATCAATTTGCCCAACGATTTCTCGATCGACATTTATTAAAGGCCGGAGTGGTGCACCAACGTCTTGAGGTTAGGCAGGAGCCGTTGGAATTAGCGAAACGGACGGAATCATTCCCGTCCGTGCAGGTGGTAAATGTGATTGGGGGCCAAGGGGAGTTGGTTTTTACCTGCAAAGCCATTCTGCATGCGGTGGAAACGACAGGGCATACGTTTCATGAGATTGGGGTGGTGGCCAGGACACTCGAGCCATATGGGCTATTTCTGCGGCGGGTGTTTGAGGAGCATCGAATTCCCTTCTGCACCACAGCGACCTTGCCTCTGTTGGAAGAACCGGTCGCTAAGCTTTGGTGGCAGCTTGCCGGCTTGAGTGAAGAGCGGTACCCCTGGCAGGCACTGTTGAATGTCGTGACCTCTCCCTATCATCGAAGCCCGACGGTCAATGGACGTTCCACCCATGAACACAAGCACATCTGGAGCCAGGCCATTCGTCATTGGCGTCTTATGCAAGGTCGGGAAGATTGGGAACGTCTTGCAGCCGTCGCGAATGACTCGGCAGCCATCGGTGACTGGCAGCGGAAGGTCGGAGTGCCTCTGGAAGAAGCGTCTGTCTCTTTACAACAGTGCGCGGACGTCGTGGGTCGACTGGTGACCGATTGTCAGGCTCTTCCGGAATCAGGAACGATTGGTGAACTGACCCTCGCGTTTGAAACACTCGTGAATACGCATCTTTCCTTGCTTCAAGAAGAGCCATCTTCTCAAACGGAGGAGCGGGATCAAGCCCATCCGGCAAGTCTTGCACAAGCATTCGAACAGGTCATGACGCAGTTAAAGCAACTGGATCGGGTCGGTACTCAAGTGACCTGGGGGGCATGGGTGGAGATGTTTCGAGGAGCCTTGGAAGGGACCAGAATGCCTATTCCAGGACAAAGCCCCTTAGGGGTGCAGGTGTTTGATGCCATGGCGGCGCGAGGCCATGCCTTTAGAACCGTGTTTATTCTCGGAATGAATGATCAGGTCTTTCCACGTGTGGTTCGGGAGGATGCATTTTTGCGTGACGGGGATCGAAGGGTGTTGGCGGAAAGTCTTGGATATAAAATTGATGAAAAAATGCATGGGTTTGATGAAGAGGCTTTGTTGTTTGCGTTGCTTCGGCACTCAGCTCGTGACCGGGTGTATCTCGTCTATCAACGTGCCGACCACAAGGGACGTCCGCTGCTGCCGTCTCCTCTCCTAACGGAATGGGTACGAGATGTACCGGGCCGTTCTGAGTCGGAGATCAGCGTGCCGTTGCGTGTGGCTGAGCGGGTGAGAGTTCCATACTTTTCTCCGGGTGAAGAGACCGGACAGGAAACGCGCCTGCGGTATCTGCTTCAGGGGCGGGCGATCCAAACAGATTCTTTGGAGCCATCGTTCTGGTGGAAATTGTTTCGCCATGGACTCAAAGCGGTGGCTGCTCTTGAAAGCACGTCCACAGGCGCGGGATCGTATGATGGGATCATGGCCGTCGAAGGGGCCCATTGGCAGGAGCTCTTGTCCCGGGGGTTGTCACCGACAGCGTTGGAACGCTATGCCCAATGTCCTTTCCGGTATTGGATGGAACATGCTCTGCGTACACGGAATGTTCGAGAGCCCATTTCGCGGGAAATGCCAAATCGGGTTTGGGGGGAGTTGGGGCATGCCATTCTTCGACACGTCTATCGCTATCTCATCGATCATAAATGGCCGGTCTCTCCAATGGAGTCCGTTCATCTCTCTTCCTTGATCGCCTCGACCATTGATCAGGTCTGCGATACATATGCGATGCACTATGGAAAAGGGTATGTGGTCCTGTGGGAAAGAATGAAAACGCAATTAGGTGCTGTGGTCTGTGCGATGATCGAGCATGATCAACAGGAGTACGTCGATCAGGCCATGGTGCCGGTGGATTGTGAGATAGGGGCTGAGGGAGAGATTGTCAGCGAGGTGCCGGGAGGCTCGACCTTGCTGAAGATTCATGGACGAGTGGATCGCGTGGACCGGCAGTCCGATGGCCCAAGGACTCGTATTGTAGATTATAAATTTTCTGGTGGATTGGCGACTCGAACAGACGACCCCGATCTCGTCAATGAAGCCCTGCGTGGTCGCCGGTTACAACCTCCTTTATATTCACTGATGTCTTCCTTGAGCCTGTCCGGCCATTCCGGAGAGCATTCCAAAGAAATGATGTCGCCACATCCTGCGATGCATGCCGTGGAATTCCGGTTTATCCGTCCATTGCATCCTGCACCTCTCACCTTCTCATCGTTTCACAGTTCGATCTGGGCAACGAAAACGGGTGACCAATTATTGCGGACCATTCGCCGTTGGATCGAAGGCATCCGCACCGGGCAGTTCTTTGTTCTACCTGGTTCCTATTGTCGTGACTGCTCGTGGTCGGTGGCCTGTCGGTTTCAGCATCATCCATCGTGGGTGAGGGCGTATGGAATTCCCCTGGCGAAGGAATTTCGGCAAGGGCGAAAGCAACGGGCCACCCATGAGTAATCTCGAACGTCTTCCCGATGCCCATTCGCGACTCATGGCGGAAACCACGTTTGATCGTAATGTCGTTGTGCTGGCCGGGGCAGGGACGGGTAAAACAACGCTGTTGGTAAATCGATTGGTTCATGCGCTTCTGAGGGAGCCACACCCGTTACGCTTGACCGACATGTTGGCTCTGACCTTCACGAATAAAGCTGCTAATGAAATGAAAGCGCGGCTCCGCGACCGGTTGCATGCGCTGCTGGCTGATTGTGAGGCGGAACCCGGAAGTGAGGGTTCCGCTGGCACAGACCTGGAGGAGATCAAGCAACGCTATCATGTGTCCACGGCGCATGTGAGAGAGAAAATTCAGGTCGCCTTGCGTGATCTGGAGAAATCGCAAATTGCCACGCTCCATAGTTTTGCCGCTCATGTTCTTCGTCTGTATCCCCTAGAAGCCAGGGTTGATCCTCATTTCCATGAGGATGAAGGAATTCAATTTCTTGAGACATTTCAACATGCATGGGATGCCTGGTTGGAACAGGAATTAGGTGCGAAAGGTTCCGCGCATGCACAGTGGCAGGACCTGCTCAATCACATGGGTTTGCATGAAATTCGATCCTTTGCCTTTTCGCTCTGTCAGGATCAGATTTCAATTCCTGAATTGGATCAGCAAGTGTGTGCCGAAGGTTCCTCGCCGGCCTTTCGGAAGTGGCTACAGAGTAAACAGCATCAGGTCCGATCATTGCTGACGCAATACGATCGAGCCAAACCTCGAAAAATTGAGAAGCTCTTATCTCTTGCAGAACGCGTGTTTGATCGAGTGGGCGATGGGGAGCTACCAATGGACTTCCATTTGTCTGATGAGGAGAAAGCCCTGGTTGATTCCACCATTGGCAAGGCCCCGGGAGAGTGGGATGAGTCGGATTTTCAAGATGCCAGGCGGGCGATTCAAGCTGCGCAACAGCTGTTGAAGGTCAATGAAGTCCTGTTGGGTAAGGTTCTTCATGTGCTTGGGCCGTTTGTCGAACGAGTTCGCCAGGGTTTTTCGGCGAAGGGATGGATTCGGTTCGATGGGCTCTTGATCCGGGTTAGAGATCTTCTACGGGATCATCCCATGGTCAGAGAACAATTGAAGGGGACCTATGCGGCCATAATGGTTGATGAGTTTCAGGATACGGATCCGGTTCAATATGAAATTTTACTTTATCTAGGTGAGCGCCCAAATGAGTGCGGGAGGTTTTGGCGTGATATCCAGCTGATGCCGGGGAAGCTGTTTATTGTGGGTGACCCCAAACAATCGATTTATGCCTTTCGGCGAGCTGACATCGAGGCGTTTGATCAGGTCGTGGATAAAGTGACGCATGATGGAGGGATCGTGTGTACTCTTCTGACCAATTTTCGTAGTGATGGGGCCATTCTTGAAGCTGTTAATGCGGTGTTTGACCGGTTATTCATTCCTCAAGTCAATGTCCAACCTCCCAATGTCCCCCTGGCGGTTGGACGGATGCGAGAGGCGGGTTCCGGCTCGACAGGAATGGAGATCTGTGTGATGGCCAACCCTCAAGGGGGAGACGAATGGGATGCTGAGCGAGCCACACGGGTGGAAGCCGAATGGTTAGCAGGGTGGATTGAAGAACAATTGCTTCCGGGAAGCCAGTGGATCATGGAGAAGGGAGTGAGAACCTCCTTGCGTCCCGGTCATATCGCGGTGTTGTTAAGAAAATTTACCAATGCGCAGGTGTATCTTGAAGCGTTGCAGCGCCACAACATTCCTTGCATGGCCGATGGTGAGCGGCATTTTTACCGGCGTCAGGAAGTGATTGACGTGGTGAATGTGCTTCGCGTCCTGGATGACCCCACCGATGCTCTGGCCCTTGTGGGCATTCTCCGTTCTTCGTTAGGCGGGCTGACGGATCGGGAGATTATGGATGTGATGAAACTTGGCCCGTTGGATATCCGGCAGGCTCAGAGATTTGGTGCATGGGCGAGTTCCCAACAGCCAGTCATTCAGGGCCTTTTCCAGCGACTGGCCTGGCTTCACACCCAGGCAAATCGACTTCCTATTCCGGAATTGCTTGATCACCTGTTTCAACAGCTTCCTCTTGTGGAATTGGCCGCCGCCTCAAGCCATGGCGAACAGGCGGTAGTGAATGTCTGGAAGCTTCGTGACATTATGAGTGAACAGGCGGCCATTCCTTCTCTATCGTTTTCTGCCTGGGTGGAGCGATTGGTCGATTCCCTCATGATCCATCCTTCAGAGCCGGAGGCCCCTTTGGCCGAAGAGACGTTAGATGCGGTCCGTGTTCTAACCATTCATAAGGCCAAAGGACTCGAATTCCCCGTGGTGATGTTGCCCGGGTTGCATCAGAAAGCCACAGGACTGGATCGCGGGGCACAGATTACATTTGACTGGATTAGCGGCTTGTACGGTTGTACGTTGCCACCTGTGTGGAATGCAGGCCAGGTGCCTCTGTGGGAAAAGCAACGGATTCGAGAAGCCGCTGAACAGCGTCGTCTCCTATATGTCGGAATGACCAGGGCCCGGGAGCGCTTAATCTTATCAGGGGGCATACTCCCCAAAATGGGTGGGGAGAGCCTTTTGAGTCTTATTCAGGGGACTGTTGAAGGAGAGTTCGGAAATTCAGAACTGAGTGTTGTGCGGGTGGGAGGAGTCTCCATTCCTCACACTGTCGTGAATCCCGCGGTGTTGAAATCCTGGAAGCCCTCGAAGCAACCTTCTGATCCTGAAGGTAGGAGTGAGGTGGTGATCTCGACGCCACAGCGGGACACACGTGAAATGAGATGGCAACAGACCAAACAAGCGGAGGCCTATGTCAATCCCTCTATGCTGCATCAGGCGAGATCAGTCCAGGACCTGGGTGAGAGGGGCCAAGGTTCACGTGGGACCGGTCAGCGTCTCGGGATTTTGATGCATCGGGTGCTTCAACGGTGGAATTTTCAGAGTGAACCTGGAAAAGTACAAAGTGCGCTTGTCGATTTTTGCGAACGCCAGTTACCAGGCCAGTCAGGGTTGGACAAGCGTGAGGTGGTCAGAGAGCTTGAAACGCTCTTTGATCACTTTCTCGGTTCACCGGGATATCGGGAATTGCAGAGGGCAACTATTCTTGGTCGGGAGGTTCCATTTGCGGTGCCATGGCCTGTCGGGCAACATGAGTCTTACTTGCCACGGACCTGCGTGATGGAAGGGGTGATGGATGTGGTCTATGAAATCGATGGCGACGTGTGGGTTGGCGATTATAAAACGGATCGCGTATCCTCTCGCACGGTGGAGCAGCGCGCGGAGACTTACCGGGAACAAGCGCAAGCCTATGCGCGGGCCGCACGCCAATGCTTGGGTCCTGCGGTCAAAGGGTGTAAACTCTTTTTTATTCGTCTCGGTGAAGTGGTCACGGTGACTGTAGGAGCCGAGGGAACTATGTTTCAATACGAACAATAGATGACAAGAAGGAGGGAGTGATGAGGAATTGGAGGATCAAGGTATGCGTTGGGGTCTATTTCATCATGATGGCGGCAGGAGGGTGCGCATCGGACAAACCAGCGCCGTTGACAGCCTTGGCCCCTCCTCCAAATGTGGATACCCAAGTGTTGCAGGTGATGACCGAAGGCAAGCGCTTATTTGACGCAGGCCGGTGGGAAGCGGCACGTCAACAATTTCAGGTTGCCGTCCAACAACAAGCCGATCTGGCGGAAGCCCACTATAATCTCGCGTTGTGCATGGACAAAATGGGCGAACAAGCCGTCGCAAAGAAACATTTCATTGAGGCTGCCAACCTTGCTCCCGGTAATAAGGTCATTTGGAATTCCCCGCCGCTTCGACGGTATGGCAATGTTCCCGATGCCCCTGCGCAAGCGACCTCGGCTCCGGTCATGCCAGGATTCGGTGGGGGAGCGACTCCGGGTGGCGGGGGTAGGGGGTTTTAAGCTGCATTTTCGGGATTTCTCAGAATCTGATAAGCATGCGTGAAGTGGGGGAGCGTTATGCCTGTTTGTAGCCCCGGACAATCATGAAGACGCCGACCGCAACCATCGGGATACAGAGTAACTGACCCATCGTGATCCACTGGAAAATAAACCCTAAATGACTATCCGGTTCACGGAAAAATTCTACAATAAATCGAGCGACTCCATATCCGCAGATGAAGGTCCAAAACATGGTTCCCGGTGGGGTTGACCGGCGGTTGATGACCCATAAAAGAACAAAGAGTGCAAGGCCTTCCAAGCCTGCCTCATAGAGTTGCGAGGGGTGTCGGCACTCCGGGCCGCCATGGGGGAACACCATGCACCATTCGACGTCGGTCGACCGCCCGAATAATTCTCCGTTGATAAAATTCCCCATCCGTCCAAATCCCAACCCGATTGGAGCCGCTCCTGCGGCTAAGTCGGCGATGGGCCAAACAGGAAACCCGCGGGTTTTACAAAAGATCCAGATCGCGATACACGTTCCGATCAGCCCGCCGTGAAAGGACATTCCCCCTTCCCATACCGCAAAAATTTTGAGGGGATGGTCCAGATAAAAGGGAAGGTTATAAAACAAGACATATCCCAAGCGCCCTCCGAGGAAAACGCCAAAGGCGGCATAGACAATAAGATCGGATAATTGTTGTGGTGGGAGAGAGACATTTCTTGTGGCGGCCCTGGACTTGATGAGCCAATAGGCTCCTGCCAATCCCAGGATGTACATGAGGCCATACCATCGAAGTGCCAGGGGCCCCATACGAAAAAAGACCGGATCAATATCCGGATAGGGGATCCGCGCAAGGTCCGCCAGAATGAAGACAGGGTCGAGCGCCATCATCCCGTAACGTGCCTTACCTCACGACAGAGGTGCCAGGAAGACATTGGTGTTCCATATAAAGGCGCCCCTCCATTGGGTGGCCGAATGGGAAGAAGGCGTACCGCCTGCTTCACCAGGGGCGAGCCAGTTGGGAGAACCTCGTTCTTCTTGGAAAGTGGCAAAATGGCTATCGGCAAGGGTTTGTGGAGCAGAATAGGGTTGCCTTACACTAACAGGAAACGGGTCCGGTCAGGTTGTTCGGAAGACATCACAGCATCTACCTACCATAAATGCGGGTGAAAGAAAAGGCATGTTGGCTGTAATCGGAAGTCGGGATCTTGACGAGAGGCGTAGACGTCATGGGTGAAATGGGATCATCGTCTCGTTCAAACGGTGCGGAAATCATTCTGGATTGCATTAGTGACGGAGTGATTACGATTGACCTGCAGAAACGTGTGACCTTTTTGAATCGGGCGATGCAGAAAATGCTGGGGTACAACGTCGATGCGGCGGGGACCCTCCTAGCCTGTGATGTCCTGATCCAAAGTAATATCTGCTCGACGAAGGAATGTGTCCTGGAGCGGGCGCTTCAGGGGGAGCGGGTGTCAAATTTTGAAGCGATGGTTCGTCGACGTGATGGCGTACATATTCCGGTGAGTATCAATACCGACTTTTTATTAGATAAGGATGGCAAGCTGATCGGGTTAATCGAAGTCATCCGTGATATCTCGCTGGTTCGCGAGTTAAGTGCCAAGGTGGAAGAGGTGTCGGAGCTCAAGCATCGGCTGGGAGAGCAGACCAAGCTGGATAATATGGTTGGTCGATGTCCTCGCATGCAGGATATCATGGCGAAATTACCGATCATTGCCGCTTCGAAATCCTCCGTTCTCATCACCGGCGAAAGTGGAACAGGCAAGGAATTAATTGCCTGTGCGTTACACGCCCACAGCCCGAGAAAACATGCCCCTTTCGTCGTGGTGAATTGCTCAAGTCTATCTGAGGGCATTCTGGAGAGTGAGATATTCGGTCACGTCAAAGGGGCGTTTACCAATGCGTATTTTGATAAACCGGGCCGGTTTGAAATTGCGAATGGCGGGACGATCTTTCTTGATGAAATCGGCGAGATGAGCGTCGCCACCCAAGTAAAATTATTAGGAGTGCTTGAGCGGGGACAGTTTGAGCGGGTTGGATCCAATGACACGGTCACGGTGGATGTGAGAGTGGTCGCGGCCACGAATCGGAATCTGGAAGAAGCCGTCCAGCAAGGACGGTTTCGGGAAGATTTGTATTTTCGTATACGAGTGATTCCGGTTGTGCTGCCCCCCCTACGGGAGCGAACAGGAGATATTCCCCTGCTCGTGAATCATTTTCTCGAAAAATTCAACCGCGAAATGGGTAAGCATATTGTCAGCTTGTCCCCGCAATGTTTAACGGCCCTCAGCCGGTACCCGTTTCCCGGCAATATCAGGGAACTTCAGAATATGATTGAGCATGCCTTTGTGTGCTGTGAAGAGGATACAATTCAATTTGAGCATCTTCCAGCCGACCTCCATCGGTATTGCTGGGAGCATCGGGAATGGACCGATTCTGAATCACTGGAAGCCTTGGAACGACAAGCCATCTGCCGGGCATTGGAAAAAACAGGTTGGCGGCTGAAGGAGGCTTCTCAACAGTTAGGAATCGGTCGATCGACCTTGTGGCGGAAGGTCAAACAATTTGGAATAACTCAAACCACTTAAAAACGTTTCATTTTGGTCCACGTTGTTACCTAATTGTGCCATTTGTATTAAAATGATATATTTTCAATCGCTTATGCAGATTCAATTCATGTAATTTAATTTAATTGGTTTCATTCTGAAACGTTTGCGGAAGGTTGTTTTATATAAATTCATTATTTATCAAGTGCTTATGCGGAATTTATTACGGCATATGGATTGCTTTTCTACCTAATTAATTACGCATTGATTTTATTATTCTTTTTCCTGGGAGAAGGAGTGCTTTTTATGGATTGTCCGCGTTGTCAGGGAATAATGATTCAAGATAAGTTTGGTGATGTGGCTGATGAATCCGGGGCCATATATTTTTCGGGTTGGCGGTGTATTACCTGTGGGGAAATTTTGGATCCGGTGATTTCTGAAAATCGCCGGCATCATCATGAACCCCTCATCGGGCGATCGCGTAAAAAGTTTGCCACGCAACTAGGGTAGGTGTTTCTGCCCGTCGTTCTTGTGTTCGTATCCCTACTGTCAATTGTGCATGTGTGGTGAGAGACCCGAAATCCTCTTGAGTCTGTGAGGGTTTCGGGTTCTCTTTGATTCATGGTCTAATGGTGTGGCGAGAAGAGGTGACGGCCGACGGCGTCACATATGTGAAATTTATCATGAGTGTCTGTGACATAAGGAGATTATTGAATGGCAGCTGAACAAAATCCGGCCGGTCCCGCGACCCCACCCAATCAACCTGAAGGCAATCCATTGCCGGGCGTGAAACACATCATCGCGGTGAGCAGTGGCAAAGGCGGAGTCGGCAAATCCACGGTCACCGTGAATTTGGCAGTCGCGCTTAAGCAGCAAGGCTTTGCGGTAGGATTAATGGATGCGGATGTGTATGGACCGAATATTCCTCTGATGATCGGGGTGTCAAAAGAGCCGGGAAAGGATGGGGACAAAATTCTGCCTGCCGAGGGACAGGGAGTGAAAGTCATTTCCATGGGATTTTTCGTGCCGGAAGACACGCCGGTGGTGTGGCGGGGACCTATGGTCCATTCGGCGATCCAGCAATTTTTTCGTGATGTGGTCTGGGGGGAACTCGATTATTTATTGATCGATTTACCGCCTGGGACGGGAGATGTGCCGTTAACGTTGTCGCAATTAGTGCCGTTGACCGGAGCGATTACCGTGACCACTCCGCAGGAAGTGGCTCTGCAGGATGTGAGAAAAGGCATGACGATGTTCAAAAAGGTAAATGTCCCGTTGCTCGGGGTGATTGAAAATATGAGTTATTTTGTTTGTGGACATTGTCACGAACGGACAGAAATTTTTTCGACAGGCGGTGGGGAACGCGCTGCT
>CAZBQO010000061.1:0-11786 GCA_964494125.1 uncultured Nitrospira sp.
GGCAGAAGCTTTGAACATGGCCCCGTCTTTCAGGAGTGCCAGGGATTCGAACCCGAATGTGGAGTAGGTGGTGAATCCACCCAGCACGCCAATAAACAGAAAAATTCTGGTGTCCGTTCCCAGGATATTCCGGGACTCGGCCAACCCATGGAGTAACCCGATCAGGAAACAGCCGAGTATGTTTACGGCCAACGTGCCAATGGGGAAGGCCAGAGCCGGGCTCAGGCGGTTAAAGAAGCCGGCGATGACGAATCGGCCTACTGAGCCTAAAAAGCCACCTGCACCTACCCAGAGAAGTTGCGGTAATCCGTAAGGAATCATGGCGGTATGTGCCGGTTAGGCGATTTTCCTCAGGATGAAGGTCAGGCGCGATTTGGCGTGGAGCGAACTGGGTGGGGAGACGTGTATGGGAGTCAATCCTTTTTCTTTCTGAGGGTTTTTGACGACTTGATTCGAGGAGCCTGTTTTCGTGCGGATCCTTTGACAAACTTATTGGGTTTAGGTGGAAGGACCACATTGGGATCGGCCCAGAGCGCGATTCCCCCAAGGAGTCCCGCTGTATTTGAGACGATAGTAGCATGAGATGGCAATGGAATGGTCACCTTTTTAGCATTGCCCCCGCCTATGTAGAGATGGTCGAAATTCATCACTCGATCTAATATCTCAATGGCTTTCGCCAGACGTAGATTCCATCTCTTTTTCCCCACATTGTTGAGTGCGTTGGCACCTAATTGTACTTCGTAGGTCTCTTGTTTTCGAAAGGGATGATGAGCAATTTCCATATTAGGCACAAGGTGCCCATTAATAAATAACGCGGTTCCAAATCCGGTTCCCAGGGTAATGACCATTTCGACCCCTTGGCCTTTGATCGCTCCATAGCCCTGCACATCCGCATCATTGGCTACCCGAACCGGCTTTTGGAGTTGTTGTTCCAGTTCGCCAACGAGATAGGTTCCAGGCCAGGATGCATCCAGGTTGGGCGCTGTTTTCACCCACCCCTGATGAATCACGCCGGGAAAGCCGACTGATACGCGATCAAACCGCCCGAGTGTTTGGGCAATTTCCACAATAAGCGGGACAATGGCCTGTGGTGTCGCGGGTTTCGGTGTGACCATTCGTATTCGTTCAGACAGAGGTTGACCGGACTGATCGAGCAGGAGGCCTTTGATTCCGGACCCGCCAATATCAATTGCGAGGGTGATGGGTGATGAGTGCGAAGCCGTTGACGTGTTCTGTTTAGGAGACATCAGAATTTCTCCTTGAAATTTGGAAAGGAATGAGAGCCATCATCTACCGTTCCGGCCGTTATAGACCTCTCCGCCGTTTTGGACATATTGCTGTAGGACGGAAGATGCGCTGGCTCGCTCAATATCCCTGGTGACGGCAATCCCCCTCTGCTCAAGTTCCCTAATCCAATTCGCAGGTTTAGGGCCTTCATCAAAACCCACCGCTTCGGCGTCGCTTCCTCTGGCGCCACAGACGATTTGCCGAACGCCGGACCAGGAAATTGCTCCCAGGCACATACTGCAGGGCTCGCAACTGGTGACCAATTCGTGTGTGGGATGCCCGATTGCCCCTAAGTTATGGGAACCAACGATTTGCTGTGCCATCATCATCGCGACGATTTCAGCATGGGCAATTGAACTTTTCGACGAAAGGACAAGATTCACGCCTGGCGCGACCAGTTGTTGCGTGTCCAACCGGAAAACCCCTGCCCCAAATGGGCCTCCTGTTTTATACTGAATGTTGAGTTGCGCCAGATTAATGACCAGTTCCATCCGTGCTTTCGGAGTCGGATAGGTCTCAGGTTGTTGTTCAAGATAATCGGTGATCCAGCCTGGTAACTCAAGACAATATGGTTGAAACCGTGTAGAAGGGATACTCATGTCAGGGAGCCAGGGG
This sequence comes from uncultured Nitrospira sp., assembly GCA_964494125.1. Lineage (GTDB taxonomy): Bacteria > Nitrospirota > Nitrospiria > Nitrospirales > UBA8639 > Nitrospira_E. The sequence goes on from CAZBQO010000061.1 coordinate 1,903, forward strand.
GGGTGAGTGATAAAAGATGTGAAGAACGGTTATCTGATTGTGGTGCCGGCATCAAAAACAACCCGAGGGGCTTGTCCCGTGAAAGGGAGCCCCTCGGATTATGTGGCATACACCACAAAATGTGAACCTCATGTTTAACGTGGCCCATCAGTAGGCTAATGACGCGTTTCTCGTTAAGGTGTTGGCCGAATTTTCCAGATGTGAAGGTTGAAGATCCCTCCTGTGACTCATTATCATCAAGCTCATTGCAATGCCTGCTGGCAGATGCCCTTAGGCGTGCTTGTGTTTGAGTAGGGATATGATTCGGCGAAAACGAGAAGGCCCGTCAGGAGACTGAGGCGGGTTTCGCCGCCGATGGGCCTACATGATCCGGTGGAGTAAGGTCGTCCATTTGAGACCCCCTTTCCTCTTTACGGTTTGAAAGGAGATGTACGCTCATTCTCTCCTTCCTTTCATAATCGTTTTTCATGAGCGCAGATGTAATGCTACGCTCGTTAAAAAAATCTGTCAATAGGGTCCATCCCATTTCGATTTTTGAGGAAGGGACGATGAGTGAATTTACAAACCAGGTGATTCTCATCACCGGAGCGTCTTCGGGTATAGGAAAAGCGCTCGCCTGTTCATTGGCGCCACAGGCTCCCCAGCTGGTGCTTGTCGCGAGAGATCGGGCAAGGTTGCAGGAGGTGGCGCTCGCCTGTGAAAACCTGGGGGCCTCTGCACTGGTCATTCCGACGGACGTGACGGATCCTCATGCCTGTTCCGCGATGATCCAACAGGTAGTGACTCGGTATTCCCGGATTGATGTGTTGGTAAATAATGCCGGGATATCCATGTGGTCGACGGTGGAGGATGCTCATGACGTGAAGCTGTATCAACGCGTGATGGCGGTGAATTTTTTCGGGAGCGTGTACTGTACCAAATTGGCGTTGCCGTTCTTAAAGGCCGCGCAAGGCCGGATTGTTACGATCTCCAGCATCGCAAGTTTGACGGGGGTGCCTGGTCATTCAGCCTATTGTGCCAGTAAGCATGCGATGAACGGATTTTTTGAGTCGCTTCGTATTGAGTTGACCGGGACGGGAGTCACCGTAACCATTGTGGCCCCCGATTTTGTGCAATCCGAAATTCATGAACGAAGTCTCGGGCCTCATGGTCAACCTTTCGGGCGAGTTCTTGAAGGACATGCCAGATTCTTAACCGCGAGGAAATGTGCAGACATGATTATCAAGGGGATGACCAGGCGGAAACGACTGGTGTTTACGTCCTGGAGAGGACAGTGGGGACGGTGGATGAAATTGATGAGCCCGCAGATGATTGATTGGATGGCCCGAAAGGGGATGGCCGATGCAGATCGGCCGTAACGGGATCCTCCTTTGCCGTTCTAGGGCATGGCATACGACACGCGTTCAAGGTGGTGGCCTTTTTCGCTCAGCAGATGGAGTAATCCGTCTTTTCCCGCGAGGTGAGCCGCACCCACAATAATTAAAACGTTTTTCTCCTCTTGTAAGAACGATTCGATTTGGGGAATCCAGTTCTGGTTTCGTTGGACGAGAAGTTTTTTATAGAACAGCGGGTAGGTTTTGAATGACTCCACCAATTGTTCCAATCCGTTGAGATTCCCCTGGTGCCAGTCTTTCACCATATGTAAAAACGCTTGTTCTCGTTCCTTTGAACCAGCCGCAGCGAGGGATTCCTGAAGAAGCGCATCTTGGATGGTGAACGGAAGTGTGTCGAACACATTCAATTGGTCTTGAATGGTTTCCAGTCCGCCCGTGGGTTTTCCGGCATCCTTGGCCATGCGATAGAAATGATTTTCAATTCCCAATTCAGGCCGGAAATCCATGGAGGAATCAAATCGTCCGCTTACCGTGAGATAGAGCACCCAGGGTTTGTATTGTTGGAAGTCCTGAATGTTTCCTCCCAAGGCTTGAATCTTCTGTTTGATCAGTCCATACGTTTTTGGGGAGAGCACCGTTTCCAGTGTTTTTCCCTTTGGGAGGGTGTACTGTTTTTCGTGTTTAGAAAATGAGTCAGGAGAAAATAATATTTCCGGATCAATTTCAAAGACGACTTTTTGGGAATTGTAATAGGCATAGGAGAAGGATCTGGTGAGAGGGTAGTATTCTTCGGCCAGCACATGGATCGATCCCAAAATATAGACGGTATTCGTATCAGATTGGATTTTGTAAATCAGGCTATTGTTGTACCCATCCCCGACCACCTGACCATTGACTGTTCCGGTGCCCAATACAAAGAGGATCAGAATGAACAGACAGCCTAGGCGTAGTTTTCCCTGTTGGTGGTGCGATGCATTCATTGCAAATCTCCCTATCTGAAGTTGTAATGTTGGTCTGTTTTTATGGTGAGAAGGGAATTTCCCCTGTTGTCTGACATCTTGATTGGGTCCTTGGGGCCGTTGGTCGTCTCTTCACGGGTAGTTCATCGGTGACTAGAGAGAAAAGGTAAAATGCAGAGACTGAGATGTGAGGTCGAGATTGCTGGAAGGTGTGGCTGTTTCTTGTCCAATTCAGCCGGAAAGGGCATGTTTCTGCCCAGTCGATTTGCTGATATTGATCAAGTGGTCCGGATTGTGGAATGAGCCCTGGCGGATTTTCCCGTCTCCCGCTCCATGCGAAGGGAGAGTCGATAGATGTGTTGATCAGACGAGAAAGCTAATGGGGCTGTTGAAAAAAGCCGCCAGCGGCGTTCTCGCCATTTTTCCGTGCTCACGTACTGGAAGTACGCTCTGCGCGCAAAAATGATTGCGGCCTTGCTGGACGAACCCTTCGGGAAGACTCAGGGCATGCTTTTTTGAACGCCCCGAGGCCTCTAATAGGCAACGTGCCTGTGGTTATATGCCCTTAGAAATTATTGTTATTCAACACTCCCCTAATATGAAATCAGGACTGTGGTGAGGGAGAAGATCCTTGGTGGATAACCTGGAAATCTTTTTGGGTGATGAAATGACCATCAGCAAACAGACGAAACTCATACCGTCCCGGCCCTGGAAATACGAGATAGGGGATGTTCACGCCGAAGTCCTGGGTCGTTAACCGGTTGGAAATGTCTATTGGCGGAAGGGAACCTTTGCCGACAATCTGGTCCTGATCAAGGTACACAAGTTGGATCTCGAATGCGTACCTGCCTTCCGCATCGGTGAGCGAAAAATAGACGCCGACTTGTGGATGCTGGCATGGAAATGTCTTGGCCCAGAGATGGGTAAAAGCCCCGATGATGCTTTTTTTTCCGGTCAGACTGTCGATGATAATGGTGTCACATACTAAAAATGCGTGAATAATCGGTTTAATGAATTCCGCCATATTCTTTGTTCTCAATAGCTGACTGCTTCTCTCACAATCTCTATATCGTGATTGGGGCATTCTTGCGTTGTTCTGTACTAGTCAACAAACAGCCGAGTCAGTCCCACTCCGGCCAAGTATAACCCGATCGCCAACCCATATGCCGGCCAAAATCCCACCTTGGGGACAAATGCAATCATCGCTCCCACATAGACAAACCATGGGGGAGAAAGCCAGATCAGGTGTTTGGCAAACGAGACCGTCGGCGCTGATCCGGCATTGACGAAGATAAGGATAAAGGTCACTCCACTAATGATCGGCAAAGTGCTGGCCAGGGCAGCCAGGAATCCTCTCCCATGACTTCCCAGGTACGTGGAGACACTCACCAATGTTCCTCCAAGGACAAAATACAACCCATATCTGACCCATTCCGGCATCGTCCCTCCTCATGTCATATGTGATTACTATTCATGAAAGGCTTCCATGGCCTCCTGGTGAAGTTTGTCCCCCTGCCCGGTATACCTAGGAGAAAAATGAAAGACGACCAATTGTTCCACCCCGGCTTTTCGTCCTAGGGTTCCTGCCTGGCGGGCCGTGAGGTGATAGCGATTGGCAGCTTTGTCCCGGTCGGCTTCTAAAAAAGGTGCCTCGCAAAATAGCGTTGTAGCCCCTTGGCATAATTGAATGATCCGCTGCTCATTGTCGGTATCATATCGGCAATCAACGACATAGGCGATTTTTTGCCCCTTGGTGATGGTCGTAAATTCCCGCTTCATTGTGCCTACATCAAATACGCGTTCTTCTTTCCGGTGCTCAACATAAATTGTGGCGGAAAAGATGCGTGAATCCGGGGCGCCATCTAAGATTAATTGTTTGACTTCCTTGAGCCAGGAGCCCACCGGAAGGCCAGCCTCATGGAGCCGGGCCTTCTTAATATTGATGTGATAGGGTTCCTCCAGGGAAAAGGCCAGGGAAGGGATCCTATGGTTGAGCGCGACGGCTTTCACGAGAAGAGCTGGTTCTTGAAGAACCGGAAATATTCGGGAATGATCGCCTGGGATTACGGTTTCCCGTTTACAGGCGAAGGCGTCTTTCGCATGAAACTGCGCGGGTTGAATATGGGTGGGATGATATTCTCTGGCTTCGATGGTGAGTGGATATCCATCAACCAGATTCCAGGTATACCCACGAAGTTTGCCTTGAATATTTTCAATAAGGCCCGGTGGACCATGCAATCGAAGATGTTTGCCACGACCCAGGGCCACACGAATGAGCCGATCAAACCCGATAAAGTGATCCATATGCGTATGAGAAATGAAAATATCCTGCGCCCGTAAAAGCTGGGTTGGGCTCAGGGACCCATTATCCCCCAGGTCAAAGAGCAGGGCACGCCGGCTCCACCGTATATCGACATAGAGGCCTGGGTCTCCAAAGGGATGATTTACCAGATGAGGGGAGAACGAGGGTGTCATGTCAATATTCCCCGTATGATGAGATAGAGAAGCATCACTTCCACGGCATGAGCTGCTATGACCGCATAGAGATTATGCATTCGGATCCATAGCCATCCCCACACCAGGCCATCCCATACGGCAATCCAATGTAAATCTCGGAATGTCGACACCATAAAGGGATCAAATGCAAACGTCAGCGCCGATAGAGATAAGGGGAGCAATGTCTGTAGGCGAATCCTGGTGGTCGAGGGTTGACTGGGTTGACGCATATGTTGAAACCATACCAGTAATCGGCCAAGGAGAAATCCGCGGAAATTCAATTCCACTGCCATAGCAATCAGGATGATGAACCATGGCATCATTATCCAAAACGGAACCTGGGCATGAGGGGTCTGAGAGAGAAAATTGATGTCCACTCCCAATGCGGGCATGACGTACAGGATGATCCCGGTATTCAGTGTTCCGAGCGTGAGGCCAATCGCAGTCCCTTGGGTAACCCCGGACCGTATGTTGCTGAATCCTAGCCCAAGCTTGTGCCATAGATCTCCATTTTTATAGGCCCAGGCGCTTAAGGCGGCATAAGCCATCAGTTGTGGAACAAACTGGACGGTAATGTGGAGTTGCCAGTTTGCAGGTAAGAGGTAAAATCCGATAGTGGTGAAGACCGGGAGGAAGGCTAATCCTGCGGCTCCTTCTTTACGGGGTCTCACGGGTGTGCAATGGTCATGAAAGGCATCAATCGTTTCTTCATGAAAATCTGTAGAAATCTATCGGACAGGATACTTTTAATGATAGCGCAAGGTTTCAGCAGTGAACAGTTTTGTGGCTTCCATGGCTGGAAACGGACAAAATCCCCCCGTATCGGATCCAAAAGACAATCGTAATGGTAATGGCAGTGGGTTGAATCACTGCCCCTCAATCTCCAATGCCATAGGCTGCGAGAATGCCATCCCAAAAAACTACCGGCCATTTTCATTGCAGTCCGAAAACAGCTGAATCAGAACGCGCCGAATGCAGAAGCGTGGAGCGCGGCCTTTGGACATGGGGAGTATGGAAGGTTGTTGCCAATCATTGAGGGAATGATTCATGATATCGTTCATTTTTTGATCAAAAAGTCGGTGGGTTTTTCTGTTAGTTTTCCCTGGATATGTTCCCAATCTGATCCACTATGAGATCTGCGGGTTAGGAAACCGTTTCCAGGACCTACTCCCAACCTACCTCACGCGCAGTGTCGATGAAGGTTACTCATCTTTAGATGGCCTTCCCTATTGGGGAAGTGGAATCGTTAGAAGAATCCCACCCATCACGTCTCCCGCCTTGAAGTCCCTCTTTGGGCTTTTAGGGTGCACATTGTGACAATCGGCGCACAATTGAGACAGGGCTTTATCGGGGTAAACTGCTTGGAAGACACGAGTCTTACCCTCGGTTGTAACGCCTGTATAGGGACGATCGGTATTCACGAGAATCTTCGCAAGTGCGGTCCGCTCGAATTCTGTCGTTGGGGTATTCTTTTTATTTATCGGCCAACTGCTGATCAGCCGGTATCGAATTCCATTTGGTTGTTTAGCCACGAGACGCCCTGTTTCGAGTACAAATTGCGCCGGTAAAGGGAGTTCTCCGTCCTCCTTCCAGTGTTCCGAAGCGTAGACAATGCCTCCCGCCTACATCCGCTCCACAATCTCGCTTGTGTAAAACGTTCGATCCGCCTGGATTACACTATGTATGTAATCGGCGGCGATTTTCGGGGATATGTCCTTGGGCGGATCTCTCTCCTTGCTCGTGGCGGAGAACACCCACTGACCGAGTAGGCAGGTGGAGACTGTTCCAACAACGAGTCCCAACCAAAAGGCTCTCATGTTCATGATTTGTCCTCCATTTCTGCTTGTGGCTTGATTCGTTCTTGGCTCCAATAGCCGGGCTCTCAAACCAATAATTCCGAACAAATTTTGTATTAATTGTTTTTGAACCATGGTACTCCTGTTGTCAAGAGCAAAACCAGCGCTTGTTGCTCAATGAAATTTTCAATTCGTATAGTTGCCTTATTGTGATTATAAAATTCAAAATAGGCTTTAAACTCAGCATGGGCCAATTGCACTCTCAGAAAGGTGCTCGAGTGGGTTTTTTCGTATTTGCGCGTCCAGCCCTAGCTGGTCGCCAAATAGGCTATCGAATGCATGGCTGCGGCCATCCATGCTGCCTTGAATGTTTTTAGGGCCTCAGATAAGAACATCGAGGCAAGGTTTGTAATGTTATAATTCAGGGCATGGCTGTTTCATAGTCCCACAATCTGCCTTATTCAGAACCTATCAATGCCGGGCATTCAGGCAATTTTTTCAGATGAATAGTTAGGCAGCGAACCACCCTGCCTACTCGGTCTATTGAGAATGAGTCTTTTTTATGGCATTGCCTGGATTCAGTGGGATGATAAATTTTCCTCAGAAGACCCGAGCAAATCGTGGTGTGGGAGAATGGATTTTGGTGCCAGGATTAGAAGGGATGGAGAATGCCAAACAGGGGTTGTGGACTTCCGGTGAGAATGCGTATCATCCTAGGCGCTATGGGTGTCCGTCTACTTAATATTCATGTCTTTTTGGGGTAGGGATGGTTATGAAACACGAGGATTTGAATTGGTTTGTAAAGCATGTTCTGTCCAGCCGACTGTCCGAGGAAAAGGTTAGTGGCATACAAAGCGTATTTGGCTATGGAGGGCTGGTTTTGGGGATGGCCATGAGTTGTCTTCTGATGGGGGCTTCCGTGGGATTTTCGGAAGAGCAGCCTCAGGAGCTTCCTAAGCCGTTTCATAAAACAACTCCCCCTCTTTTTCAGGAATGGAATTTTGATCAATTGCCTTCGGGCGATTTGCCAAATGGCTTTACACAAGCGGTTGGTGGATCTTCAGGAAAGGGTGGATGGTCAGTCAAAGACGATGAGACTGCCCCCAGTCGTCCCAACCTGGTAGAGCAGCGCTTACAATGCGGGGAAGGTTGGTGTTATCAGTTACTCGTTGCGGAAGGCGTTGTGGTTGAATATGTGGATCTTTCGGTCCGCTTAAAGCTTAATCTGGGAACACCGACCGGAAAAGCCGGATTGGCATATGGCATCCAGGATGATAAAAATTTCTATGCCACCGTTGTGGAACCCAGAACAAACGAGGTTGTGGCTTATGTCGTCAAGGATGGGCAACCAACCGAATTAGGGAGGGAGTCCCTGATCCTTCGATCTGCTGAGTGGCATTCTCTCCGGATTCAACGAAATACCATTATCAGTAAGGAATTTACTGAAATCTCTTTTGATAACCACTTGAGCCTTGATGTCTACGATCAGTCATTCAAAAAGGGCAAATTGGGATTGGTTGTAATGGGGGATGGCGGATTTTCGTTTGATAATCTTCGTGCGATGGAATTGATGACCAATCGTCCCCTTTCCAGGCCCTCGGCTTATTAAGCCGGATGCTGTTAGCGAACGTCAGGCTCGAGTCGGTCTAGGATGAGGGGCAGCAGGTCTTCAGGAGTGGTGGCTTCAAGGAATAACGCCCGGTTTGTCCGGGTGAGGAACCCTTGATGGACTTGATGGTCGAAAAATTTTAACAGACCATCAAAAAACCCAAAGCAATTCAACAGGCCACAGGGCTTGTGGTGAAGTTTTAACTGCGCCCAGGTTACCATTTCGCAGCATTCTTCCAATGTTCCAAATCCACCGGGTAACGTGATGAATCCGGCTGACAGATCTGCCATGAGGGTTTTTCGTTCATGCATGGTGTTCACAATATGCGTAGCTGTGAGTTCCTGATGTAGGAGTTCCTTCTCTGCCAGATGCTTGGGAATAACTCCGATGACGGTCCCGCCTTCCTGCAGTACGGTTGATGCCAACACGCCCATCAGGCCAATATTCCCCCCACCATAGACCAAACCCATTCCTTGTTGGACAAGCGCATGACCCAATCGCTGAGCCATGTCCGTATATCCTGGATCGTTCCCCAGACTGGAGCCGCAGAAAACACAAATATATCGCATGGAAAGGGGTACCTATTTTCCGGTAATCGAAATGTATCTGATGTCTATAAGAAGAAGTGATGGTTCACGTTGAGTCAGGAGAAGCGGAGGACTACCCAAAATGCCGGAGTCCTTTAATTAATTTGATATGGGAAGAGCGGTCAATGCGTATGGATTGATTCGGGAGCCATTTAAGTGTATGCCCCAATGGAGATGCGGGCCAGTGGCTCTTCCGGTGGCTCCGACTTTGCCTAATGCTTCTCCTTTCTGAATTGTTTGTCCAGAAGTGACATCGACCTCTGAGAGGTGAAAGTACATGGAAAATAGGCCTACCCCATGATCCAGGACCACACCCTTTCCGGAGAAGAAGTGATCGACTGTTTTCACGACGATACCCTTGTTAATGGCTTGAACCGGAGTACCTTTTGGAGCCGCAATATCTTCTCCTGAGTGGGGTTTTCGGTTCTGACCATTAATCACCCGACGACTACCAAAAACTCCAGTGACTTTCCCATTCACAGGCTCAAGAAACGGACCGTCCCATAAAGGACGTGCGCCAACGTGGTGAAAGGCCTCTGCCAATTCTTTTTTTTCTTCTTGGACTCGCTGTAAATTTTTGGGGTCAAGGTCCACGGTATTCTTCGGCAGCGTCAGGTGTTGGACGGTATAGTCTTCTTTGATGACTTGGACGGAGTAGCTGAGATGTTCTGATCCGGAGTCGGAATGGACCGTGATACTCAACTCCTGCATTCCCGGTGGATCTTCCATATCGATTCCCACCATGCCTGCAAAGTGGGTATCATCATGTGGAAAGAAGGGAATTTTTCGCTTGAGAAATAGGCCACTCACTTTGGCCGTCGATTGAGATATCGGCACGTCAATCCAGAGGACTTGGCCCTGTTTTCCGCTAAGGTGGCCATTGGCACCCGGTCGGTTCCGTTCCGCACTCGGAACGATCTGAATAGGGAAAATGCTGGCGAGCAGCAGGCAAGCGACAAACAAGATCTTCCATGAGGCTGAAGGATGGCGTGGGGACAATGAGCTCATCATGGGAAGAGCCGATTATGAGGCACCTGGCTGAGCAATTCTTCTACGCGTCGATTATAAGGACAAAAGGGATCCATGCACAAAATGGTTTCTTC
>CAZBQO010000062.1:0-11781 GCA_964494125.1 uncultured Nitrospira sp.
AAGGCTACATATTGCAGATCGTCACCGCTGCCACCCACCAATCCTCCGACCATCGCAAAAGGAGATGTCGCAACTTTCGTCAGAAGATTTCCCAGGGCATTCCAGATCACTCCTCCATAACTAAAATCCGGGTCGTCCAAATTCCCGCGAACCGGCAAATCGATATCGATCTGTCCTTTGCGGTCTTTCAGTAAGGCCACGGCAAGAGGAATCGGCCACGACGTCACATCCGGACTTTCGATTTTCTCACCCATGCTCAATTGGTCAATCAACACCTTATTTTCACCAATGAGCGTCTGTTCAGAAACTTTATACTCAAGATCCAACGACAGCTTCCCCTTCGTGATGGGATACCCGACATAATGGGCTGAATAAGGAGAGGCGGAGGGAAGATCAAGATTGTTGAACGTGACGGTCACATCCGTATAGGCATCTTCACTCAAAGGATTAATTTGTCCGGCAATTTTGAATGGGGCGTATTTATCTACCGTCCCTTCTAACGCGACATTGGCTTTGGCTAATTGATCCGAAGAAAGGCCCTTGATCGTACCGCTCAAACCCTCAATTTTTGTCACGACATTCGGAGAAACCGATTGATCGGTGAAACGAGCCAGAAGATTGGTAAGAGTCACCGACTCAATTTTGACCGGAGTCGGAGACGATCCGGAAGATCCGGCCTCTAACGGCGTTTCGTCCGATGCCGTTTCTTCTTGAGATACGGATCCTGGCGGTGAAAACAATCGCTTAAGATTCAACCTTCCTTCCTCATCAATCAACAAAGCGAGTGCGGGGTTGATCAGTTCGATTTTTTGAAGATGTACTATGGTTGGTTCAATCTGAAGATCCAAAGCCTTCAGCTCAAACGCTTCCCAAGTCAAAAAAGAGTTGTCCTGTATGGGATCTTCAAGGGCCAAGTGGGATATCCCCATTCCTCCTTTAAAGGTCACCATTGGTTGAGTCGTAGCTTCCGCCTGATAGTGTGTGCTTCCTTGCAGCGTGAGCGCCCCATCGCCGACCTCAAATTGAACAAAGGGAGCCATATACGGTTGAAACGGCTGAAGGGCAATGTTCTTTAATGACAGGTCAAGTTCAATGGACAGGGGATCTATCTTCAACACCCCTTGCAAATTAGCCTTGCCGGTTTGATTGAATTGTAACGAGAGATCGATAGGAAGAGGTCGATCCAAATCCAAGGACACGTCCGAGGTGTGAAAATGAATGGTGTCCAATAGCAGTTTGACAGGGTCTTCAGGCTGGCGATCCTCGAAATCAATCGTGAAGTTATCCAAGGCAATATCCTCAATGACCATCTTCCAGGGATTGACCGGAGAAGGCTCCGGTTCAGGAACTGTCGGATTTTCTAATGCCACAGGTGAAAACAACGTCTGATAATTGACCACTCCATCCTTCCCGACCCACCCGGTAAAATGAGCGTCGCGAGACTTTATCGAAGGAATTCGAACGTCCTGCTTGGCCACATCAACCGAGACGCCGTTGACTTCAAAGAGGGGAATCGTGATCACGGGGGAGAGGGTCCCTTTCTCCTGAATCTGTAGATCATGAACCGTTAGGGTCCCTTCATCAACCAAGACATTCAACCCCTGGTCAGTCGAGGACAATCGATAATGTCCCTTCATGGTTATCTGTCCTTGAGGAATTTCAAATTGAACCAGATCCTGAACATAGGTCCACAGTCTGGGCAATTGGTAATCTTCAAAAACCAAGCGCCCTTCGGACTGAAATGGTTCCAGAGTGACCGTCCCCTCCCAGGTAATTCTCTCACCTGCACTGCGTTCGGCTGAGAGTGCATAGGAATTGGCCTGACCTTTTTGCGTACTAAATTGTTCTAACGTGAGATTGATTGGCACGAAATGCGCCACAAATGGAGTCGGACGGGAATAATCCCGAAATTCCAACATGCCCTGTTGAATGGAAAGTTGTTCGATGAGAATCGATGGCAATTCTGCTGATTCTTGTGCTGGGTTTTCCTCAGATAGAGCCTTGGGAGGCACATCCTGAGAATCGGAGGAAGAGCCTAATTGCGCGAGATTCAAGGACCCGTCGGCGCGAACCCACGCCAATCCATACGGCAGCCCCAACCGAATTTCCGCAAACGTGTAGGCTCGCTTCACCAGGGAAGCGGCAGGATCGAAATTAATGAACAGTTCCTCAAACCCCAACATAGGTGAGCTATCCTGTTCCTGAACATCAAACCCGTTTATCTGTAGTGTAAACAGAAAGGGATTAAACCGGACTTCCTGAATGGCCACCGGCCGCCCCAATTGCTCCGAAAGCCTTGGAGGAACCTTCGTGGTAATGGCCCAAGGAATCACTAGGTAACCCACGAGAGAATATAGGAGGAACAATCCAAGAAGAATAAAAAGAAGAATTTTGCCACTTTTTTTCATGATCTGAGGTTTATACTCATGAAAGAAAACGAAATGCAGAAGATTCGATCAATGAAACCCGGTTTAAATTTGACGCGAGCCACTCAAGATAAACTCTATTGGCTGAACGTGTCGTTTTATGATAACGGCCTGATTCTTTGAGAGCTAGTCTGATCCACGCTGCCTGGCTCTCCGCAATCCCTGCCCACAAAAATTGATTTTGATTTAGACCCTGTGTGCTTATCATGGGGATTAAGCAATGCTCCTGAATCCAAAAGATTTCAGGTGGATACCATCCAGCTTTTCCCCAACCAAAAGGTTGCACTCAACTTGACATGCCTGATGTTTGTTCACTATTGTCTTGGGTTTGCTTAAAATGGTGTATTTTCCATTGGATCCCTTTTCATGTTTACCACGCTGACAGAGAAAATCGAAAAAGTTTTCAAACAGTTACGCGGCCAGGCCGTTCTAACTGAACAAAATATTACCGATGCCCTGAAAGAGGTGCGCCTGGCGCTGTTGGAAGCCGACGTCAATTTCAAAATTGTTAAAGACTTTATTGAGAAGGTTCGGATAAAGGCCGTCGGGCAGGAAGTCCTGAAAAGCCTCACACCCGCCCATCAAGTTGTAAAAGTTGTCTGGGAGGAGCTGCGGGATCTTCTCGGACATGAACAAAGCGCCCTTCATCTCTCTTCCCAGCCTCCTACCGTCATCATGATGGTCGGATTGCAAGGCTCAGGCAAGACCACCACCACCGGGAAACTCGCTCATTATTTTAAAACTGAAGGCAAGCGGGTCTTGTTGGTCGCGGCCGATCCCCGTCGCCCTGCCGCAGGAGATCAGCTGACCTCACTCGGGACTGACCTTGATATTCCAGTCCATCGTGGGACAAACGAGGGTCAACCTGGCGCCCAGGCCGTTCAAACCTGTCGGGATGGAGTCACACGCGGGCGTGATCACGGCTACGATGTGGTGCTCTTAGATACCGGCGGTCGACTGCAAATCGATGAAGAATTGATGCAGGAATTAGTCGATATCCAGACGGGCGTTAAGCCACAGGAAGTCTTGCTAATCGCCGACTCTATGACCGGCCAGGAAGCGGTTGCTGTCGCCGAACGCTTTAATCAGGCTCTCGGTCTCACTGGCGTCATTTTAACGAAGGTCGAGGGCGATGCCCGTGGCGGAGCGGTGCTCTCGATCCGGGCGGCGACAGGCAAACCCATAAAATTCCTGGGAATCGGGGAAAAGCTGGATGCGTTAGAGCCCTTTTACCCAGACCGGATGGCCTCCCGTATTCTCGGTATGGGTGATGTGCTGACCTTGATCGAGAAAGCCCAGGAGAATTTTTCGCAGGAACAAGCCGTCGCATTGCAAAAAAAGGTTTCGAGTAATACCCTGACGTTGGAAGATTTTCGTGATCAGATCAAACAGGTGAATAAATTAGGGTCGTTCGATCAGATTTTAGACATGCTCCCAGGCGGGCAAAAAATTAAAACGATGATGGGTTCCGGCGCTGCCGGGAATGCTCAGGTACCTGAAAAAGAAATGAAACGGGTCGTGGCCATTATTGATTCGATGACCCCGCGCGAAAGACGGGATCATACGATTTTAAATGGAAATCGGAAAAAGAGAGTGGCCAAAGGCAGCGGAACATCCGTTCCAGAGGTCAATAGGCTCATTAAGCAATTCTTGGATGCCCGACGCATGATGAAGTCCCTGGTCGGAGGGCAAATGGGTTTGGGAAAAGGAAAAAAGCGCGGGAAGCTGATCCGCCGGGCTATCCATGCCCGGTAAGAATATTGAAGTCTCCCTGAGCTTTTTCATTCATTCATATTCACGATAGAGGAGATTGCCAGTGGCAGTACATTTGCGACTTACACGCGTGGGCCGGCATAAACGGCCGTTTTATCGAGTAGTGGCAGCCGATGCCCGCATGCCGAGGGACGGTCGGTTCCTTGAGGTCATTGGGACCTATGACCCCCTTAAGGCAAGCGATAAGGCGTCGTTTAAAGAAGATCGGGTGTTGAATTGGCTTCAAAATGGGGCTCAGCCCACTGATTCCGTCAGGGGGTTATTACGACAAACCGGTATCTTGAAGGCCTTTCGGGAATCCAAACAAGCCCCAGCAAAATAATCTCGGCATGTCAGGGTCATGGGAGAGGTGTTGCCCTGATTCCTTCAGAGAGTGCTTTGGGGATACCACAGGACTAATGGCTAAATTATGGATGTTCCTAAGCCATCACAGTCTTCCATGGTGACTATTGGCCGGATTCTCAAGCCGTTCGGCGTCCATGGGGAAGTACGTATTGAATCGTTGTCGGATGTTCCCGGGCGGTTTGAGGGATTAGAGGCGGTGACACTGGCCCTTCCGGATGGAAGGACTCTGGAAACCCTGGTGACTTCGGTTCGGCAGATCAACCAGGGGGTCATTTTGGGACTCTCCGCGTTTTCGACACCGGAAACCGCTGCCTTGTACCGAGGGGCCTGGATCAAGATTCCAGAGAACCAAAGCCTTCCCAGGGGCCCTGATACGTTTTATCAGTTTGAATTAATCGGGCTCAGGGTTGAAGATGCCGAAGGACAATCCTTAGGAACACTAGAAGAAGTGTTGGAATATCCCCAACATCATGTGTTTGTGATTCGAAATGAGGATCGTGAAATTCTGGTCCCTGCCAGTCGGCGAACCATTGCCATGGTAGACCTCCCCCATAAGGTTTTGCGGTTAACTTCACGTGAATGGTGGGATACCACGTATGCGTTGTGACATTTTGACATTGTTTCCGGAGTTGATTCACTCTGTGAGCTCACAGAGCATCATGAAACGCGCCCAGGATAAGGGCCTGCTCACACTCAATGTCCACAACATTCGAGACTTCACCCAGGATTCACATCGGACGGCGGATGATACGCCGTACGGTGGTGGTGGCGGGATGGTCATGAAGGCCGAACCGATTTTTCAAGCCATTGACCGGATAACACCGGACCTCAATGAAATACGCATCATCATCCCCTCTCCACAGGGCATCCGGTTTTCCCATGGCCTTGCGAATGACCTGAGCCAGGATACTCGCCCGTTGCTATTTATTTGTGGGCACTATGAGGGAATTGACGAACGGGTGCGAACGCATTTGCGGGTTGAAGAAATCTCCCTTGGGGATTATGTGCTGACAGGTGGTGAATTGGCGGCACTCGTGATGATCGATGCGGCCATGCGTCTCATACCAGGAGTATTAGGGGATCCACATTCTGCTCAACGAGAGTCTTTTGTGGAATCCCTATTAGACTTTCCTCATTTCACGAAACCTGTTGAAATTCGAGGCATGTCGGTTCCCGACATTTTAATGTCCGGCAACCATGAAGCCATTCGCCGTTGGCGTCGAAAAGAATCCTTACGCCAGACGCTGCTGAAACGGCCGGATTTGTTAAATCATCATACTTGGAGTAGTGAAGATCGTGAGTTATTGGAAGAGATTGAACACAACTATACCTCGACGTCCGGTCGTACGACGAGACTTTGAAGGAGGGAGACTCTCATGAATCTGTTGGAGCGTTTAGAGCAATCGTTGGCACAGGGAACCGTGCCGTTTTTTGAAATAGGTGACACCGTCAGAGTCAAAGTGCGCGTCGTCGAAGAACGACAATACGGGAAAAAGAAGGAAGAGGCCAAAGAACGCATTCAGGTGTTTGAAGGACTCGTGATCGCTCGAAAAGGCCGCAAGGTATGTGAGAATTTTACCGTTCGTAAGATTTCCTTTGGAGTCGGAGTCGAGCGAATTTTCCCCCTTCACTCTCCTAATCTGGCCGGCATCGAAGTCATCAGAAAAGGTCAAGTGCGGCGGGCGAAGCTGTATTACCTTCGAGACAAAAAAGGCAAAGCTGCTAAAATTTCAGAACGGGAGTTTTCGCGTACACCAAAAACGGTGAAAAATGCTGCGGCAGCAGTCGAGGTCCCTGAATCCGGTGAATCGGAACCCACGGAAGTAGCGGAATAACGCAGGAGAAAGGGCTCACCTTTCATTGCACACCGACTCTCCCTCATTGATGGGTACGGGTCCGACAGATTTTTTTGAACAAGCGGCCCGAGCCCTTGGATACCGGCGCATTGCAGGACTGGATGAGGCTGGGCGCGGTCCTTTGGCCGGGCCGGTGGTCGCCGCGATCGTGATTCTTCCACGTCGTTGGTCACCGGTCCTTCTCGACGATTCCAAACTCCTGACTGAACAGCAACGCCAGGTATTATATGAGGCCATTACCACCAGGGCCATTGCTTGGGCCATTGGCATGGCATCAGAACAGGAGATTGACGAACTCAATATCCTGGGGGCCACACGATTGGCCGGTTGCCGGGCTCTTAGCTACCTGGCCACGCCACCAGATTACCTCCTTCTTGATGCTTTGCACCTCCCTAGAGTTTCTGTCCCTCAACGACCGGTTATCAAAGGCGACCAACTTTCACGGTCTATTGCGGCCGCATCTATTCTGGCCAAAGTATCACGGGATCGCATGATGACCACCTATCACGAACGGTTTCCTCAGTATCAATTTCACCTCCACAAAGGATATCCCACACAGGAACATCTCAGACGCCTACAGCAGTTCGGTCCGTGTCCCGGGCATCGACGAAGCTTCCGGCCTGTCCAAGTCTGCCTGAATGTGCCCTCGCTCGCATGACCACGCCTTCTCACCAGTTTGGGCGATCAGCGGAGGAGTTTGCAGAGGAATGGCTCCGGAAAAAAGGCTATCGGATTCTTGAGCGAAATCTGCGAGTAGGGGGTGGAGAATTGGATCTCATTGCACAACACCATGATACCCTGGTGTTTATTGAGGTCAAGGGACGACGCACCGATCAATTTGGCGGCGCTCCCTATGCCATCGATGCGCGCAAAAAACGCCAAATCATTAAATTGGCGTCGTATTACCTTTCTCAACATGGCCTCAGCAACCAAGTTTGCCGGTTTGATGTTATCCTGATCGCGGGAACCACCCAGGGGACTCCGAAATTAACTCACCTGGAACAGGCTTTTGAGGTTTCCAGCTCCGACTGGCAATGGTAAATTAAAGAGGTTGGCTTCTACACGAGGTCCAATGTCTGAAGGTGAACGGTCGGCAGCTTTCTGGGTACCCGCACCCAGGAACCATGGTCCGGTTTTATCTAGATCATAAGCCATTTCAAGGTCCAGGCCATAAGACAGCATGATTCAATTATTTCACGTCACCAAATACTACGATGGCTGCCTTGCGCTTTCAGATATTTCTCTCCGAATCGAAAAAGGCGAATGCGTGTTACTCACAGGACCAAGCGGAGCCGGTAAAACCACTCTACTCAAGCTTATTTTTGGAGCAGAACACCCTGATGAAGGTCAAATTCTCGTCCAAAATCGCAACATCGCCAGACTTGGAGGATCCGATGTCCCCTATCATCGAAGGACCATGGGGTATGTTCTTCAGGATTTCAAGCTGCTCCCGCAGCGGACGGTCTCCGAGAATGTGGCCCTCCCACTCATTATTCGTGGGTTGTCATCGTTCGAATCGCGGCGGAAGGTCCTGGAAGCCCTTCGCGCGGTTGGCATGGACCATAAACTCAGTACCATTGCCTCCGTGCTGTCCGCTGGAGAGCAGCAACGCGTGTGTATCGCCAGAGCGATTGTGAACAGTCCCATCATACTTTTAGCCGACGAACCAACGGGAAATTTAGACCCCCAACTGACCACCGAAATTGCGGCATTATTTAAAGCCATCAATACCCGGGGAACCACCGTCATGATGGCAACCCACAATCGACAAGTTGTGGAGCAATTGAATGGCAGGATTCTCAAACTGGATTGCGGACATCTCGTGTCTGATCAAGGAGCGTATCCGTGAAACGGCTCTGGTATTTTATCCGTGAAGCCTATACCAGCCTCCGCACGCATCAGACCAGTACGCTGATTGGCATTCTCACCACCGCGTTCACTCTGACCAGCTTTGGCATCTTTCTCCTTCTTTATCATAACGTGCATAATCTGTTGGGTCAGGTTCAGCACACTATTCAAATCATCGTCTATCCCAAGGATGACATTGAATCCGGCAAACTTCGTGACTTACAACAGGGCCTCAAGGCGGATCCAGCGGTGGACTCCCTCACCTTTATTTCAAAGCAAGACGCCTTAACGGAATTCAAAGAACAATTTCCCGAGGAAGTCTATCTCCTGGAAGGTCTTGGCGAGAGCCCGTTTCCCGCATCATTAGTATTGACCATGGCCGCCAAGACCCCAACCACCGATATGATTGCCAACCTGGTCAACCGGCTCAAACATCATCCCGATATCGATCGGGTTCGGTATAATCGAGATTGGATCGAGCGCCTAACCCTCATCATCGCCTATATGGAATTCGGCGCGTTAGTCGTTGGGAGCATCTTGGCCTTAGCCTCGGTCACCATCATTGCGATTACCGTGCAACTGGCATTTCATACCAGACAGCAGGAAATTGAAATTTTACGGTTAATCGGGGCGACGAGTCTCTTTATTAGCATTCCGTATCTCATCGAGGGAGCCATCCTAGGGGCTGCCGGGGGCGGTATGGCCTTAGGATTCTTACGTGGGGGATTTGAACTTTTCACGCACAAAACCCAAGGCATGAGCGTGTTCGGGGGATTTTCCTCTGCATTAGAGTTTTTTCCCCTTCCCCTTTCACTCATTTTAATGGCAGGAGGCATCCTCTTGGGGTGCCTGGGAACACTGACTACCATTTATGGATCGTTGCGATTTCGGCTATGACGCGAGTTAACCTATTTTTCCACACAGGAGTGCTCCCAATCGGACTGCTCCTAATCTTAGTCCAAGCCGGTTGGAGCGCTGACCCATCAACCATCAAGGATGAAATCAGTCAGGAACGCCTGCGGCTGGAAAAGCTCAACCAGGAAATTGCCGAAACCCAAAAAGAAACCAAACGGATCGAGAAGAAGCATGGGTCGGTTTTGAAAACAATTGATAAATTAGACCGCCAGCTCTATGAGCAAAAGAAAGAACGCAACCGCATAAATGACCAGATCAAAGTAACAGACGAGGAATTGGCGAACCTGAGCACGAAGATTGGGGAAGTTGAGCAAGACGTTCAAAACCGCCAATCCTCCATTTCCGCCAGACTTCGGCTATTATACATGGAGGGACGCACCGGCTATTTAAAAACTCTCTTCGCAGCTGAATCATTCACCGAGGCCGCACACCGGATGGATTATCTTTCATGGGTTGCCCAACGGGAGCATCAGCTTGTCCGACAGTTTCAGGAAGACCTCTCGAATCTCCAACAGCTCAAGGAGAAACAGACGGCGGCCCGCGAGGATCTTGTTCGCTTCCAGGGAGAAACCCAACAGACCATCAAAAAAGTTTCAGGGCTCAAGCGTCAAAAACGCTCCGTCCTGGTCAGTCTCTCCAAAGAAAAGGACGCACATGAACGGATGGTTGAAGACCTTCAGCGATCAGCTGAACAGGTGGATAGCCTTCTCAAAGAATTGGACCAACGTTTCAAATTGGCTCAATCTCGGATGCGCCAACCACCTGGAGCTCTCCCATCCCTTGGATCTCTCCTCTGGCCCGTTGAAGGAAAAGTGGTTTCGAATTTTGGTCGGCAAAAACATCCCACTTTTGATACATTTGTGACAAAAAAGGGCATAGAAATCAGCGTGAAGGAAGGGAGTCCGATTCGGGCAGTCTCATCGGGAAACGTCGTCTATGCCGACTGGCTTAAGGGATACGGCCTGGTCGTCATCGTCGACCATACCAATGGCTTTTATTCTCTCTACGCCCATGCCTCAAAGCTCTTAGTGGCTGAAGGCCAATCGGTCAAAAACGGGCAAGTCATTGGTGAAACAGGCGAAACAGGCGTCACCCAAGAAGACACGCTTTATTTTGAATTACGTAAAGGCACCACCCCCATCGATCCCCTGAAATGGCTGGTAAAACAGCCTTAATTGAACAACTGGAAGAAGGAACACCTCATGTCACATGAACGATTGTCGACGGTAGTGATTTCTGGTTTGACCTTAACCGCCATCCTTTTGGTGGGGATTGTCATCGGAAAAGGAGGAGACCGGGCGGGGTATGCCAGCGAACCCTACGAGGAATTGCAAATCTTCGCTGAAGTGCTTTCGCAAGTCAAAAAGAATTATGTGGAGGAAACACAAACCAAAGATCTTGTCCAGGGTGCCCTACGAGGCATGCTGGCGGGCCTTGATCCACATTCTTCTTTTATGACGCCTGATATGTTCAAAGAAATGCAAGTTGAAACGAAGGGAGAGTTCGGAGGGCTTGGGATTCAAATCGGCGTAAAAAACAATCGCCTGACCGTGATCTCTCCTATCGAGGATACGCCGGCCTTTGAGGCCGGCATTCAGCCCGGTGACACTATTATCAAAGTTGACGACAAACCAACAAAAGATCTCACGCTCATGGAAGCCGTTCAGCACATGCGCGGGGCACGAGGAACTTCTGTGGAATTGACCATAGAGCGTGAGGGACTCGAAAAACCGCTGATCTTTACCCTCAAACGCGATATCATTAAAATTCAAAGCGTTCGTTCTAAGCTGCTGGAAGGCAACGTTGGATATGTTCGTTTGAGCCAATTTCAAGAGGCGACAGTCGACGATCTCTCCGCGGAATTGGAAAAATTAGCTTCCAAAAACATTCAGGGCTTAATTCTCGATCTTCGAAATAATCCCGGTGGTCTGTTGACGGCTGCCGTAGGAGTCTCCGAGCAATTCCTGGAATCCGGCCGGCTCGTGGTCTCGATACAAGGACGCAACGGCAAAAAGGATGAATATCGCGCACGGGCAAGTAGTAAAAACTATCAATTTCCTATGATTGTGTTGGTCAACCACGGCTCTGCCAGCGCATCGGAAATCGTGGCTGCAGCCATGCAGGATTGGGGGAAAGCCGTCGTTATTGGGACCACAACTTTTGGAAAGGGGTCAGTGCAAACTATTCTCCCCCTCTCCGATGGGTCAGGCCTTCGCCTGACCACGGCGAAATACTTTACGCCAAACGGCAAATCGATTCATTCTATTGGGGTGCAACCCGACATCGTCATTGATCCGAAACCCGTTCAGGTGGCGAAACAGGAATCCTCCGAAGAGAAAAAGGACGAGAGCACTCTGGGTTCCCCTGCACCTTCTCCTGCCAAACCACCAGCCCCCTCGGCTCCCCAGGACAAGGACCAGCCCCAGCCCATTCCCCCCGAGGACCTTCAGTTACTCAAGGCTGTAGAAATGTTGAAATCATGGAAAGTCTTTAAGCAGTTGAAACCGGCCGCATAACGCGGCCGGCATAAAAGACGTGGAAGAATTTAGAAGTCGAGAACAATTGCTGTATTCGTTTTAATGACGCCATCAATACCTCGAAGACGAACCATAATGAGG
>CAZBQO010000063.1:0-11521 GCA_964494125.1 uncultured Nitrospira sp.
CACTCGATAAGGTCCCACACAGGGGATCTGCAAAAGCCACATGTGCGACAATCCCCTGGTCGAAAAACGTATTGGCACGTTGAGTGGTTCGGTCAATGAATTGATCAGGCAGGACAAAATCCCCCGGTCGAATGGATTCCTTCATGCTTCCCACCGCACTGATGGAAAATATCCGGGTCACACCCAGGGCTTTGAGGGCATGAATATTCGCGCGATAATTTATGGCGGAAGGTAGTGTGCGGTGTCCTCGACCGTGACGAGCCAAAAAGGCGACTCGCATGCCATGCAAGGTTCCCAAAATAATGGCGTCCGAAGGCTTCCCAAACGGGGTGGCCATCCGGACTTCTTTGAGGTTGGTGAACCCTTCCATTTCATACAATCCACTGCCTCCGATAATCCCGATTTGGGCCTGTTGGGTACGTAAAGAGGGCCGTTTAGTCTTCGCTTCCTCGTTCTCCGTCATGTGAAAAGGTCTCTCTGATTAAAAGGGAAAGACATGTGGTTTTGGTGGCATGCTGATTTGACCCCCAACTAATGGGGAGTCCTTTATGTCTCAACGGAACGAAATTCCCGGCATTGTATCATGATCTGTCCTGTATGGTTAACCCGACGATTGAGTGGATTTTAAGTGGGACGTTGTTTCTGCAGGAAGTGGTAAATTTACGAAGGTAGAGAGAAACTGATGGATGTGGTCCACGATTTTGGCGGCCGCTCGATCAGGGATGTCTGACTCTTCCAATGTCATCCACTGGATCTCGGATTCCTTCTGAAACCAGGTCATTTGTCGTTTGGCGAAGTGACGGGTATCGCGTTTCAATAATCGCACAGCCTCTTCGAAAGAATAGTCCCCCGCTAAAAATCCTGAAAATTGTCGATAACCCAGCCCTTTCATGGAACCGAGTTCTCGAGGAAATCCTTGATTCATGAGGGATTGCGTTTCTTCCACAAGCCCTTTGTGAATTTCCCAATCGACGCGGGTTTCTATTCGTTGATAGAGGGTCTGGCGTTCCATGGTGAGCCCAATCAATAAATAGGGATACGGAGCTTCGTCAAATCGGTGTTGTTGCTGGATGACCGATAGGGGCGTGCCAAGAATGCGATACACTTCAAGTGCGCGCTGGACCTTGGGTTGGTCATTGGGATGTAGCCGTTGTGCGAGTTCGGGATCCACTTGTTGAAGCTTTTCATAAAGAAAAGCGGGTCCTTGCATTTTGGCTTCTTGGGCTAATTCACTCCGAATCAGCCAATTAGCCGGTGGACCAGGGCAAAGGCCTCGTAAGAGGGCTCGGATGTAGAGCCCGGTACCTCCGATGACAAGGGGCAGGAGACCCAGGCGATGCAGGCGGGCAATGTCTTGGATGGCGTGACGCCTGAAGTCACCTGCGTTAAAGGATTGGTCTGGATCGACGAGATCGATTAAGCGATGAGGAATATTTTGTTGCTCGGCTAACGAGGGTTTGTCGGTGCCGATGTCCATCCCACGATAGACCTGTCGGGAGTCTGCCGTTAAAATTTCCGTGTTGAGAATTTTAGCGACTTCAATCCCGATACGGCTTTTTCCGATTGCGGTGGGTCCCACAATGGCGACGACGGGATTCCATGCTGAGATGATGTCGGCCTGTTTCATGAACGATCTGCGAATAAAAATTATTTCAATGGACGGGCAAATATGGTGTGCAATTCTTCCAGGGAATGTCGAACGGCCACTCGCCTTCCATGAGGACAGGTCATGGGAAAATTTTCCTGTGCCCAGTCCTGTAAAAGGATGGTGATTTCCGGCTGCGTCATGGGTCGTCCGGCTTGCACGGCACTTTGACAGGCCATGGTAGCCAGAATGGGTTTAATCGTGTTGTCCAGCGAATCTGTTGATTGCCATTCTGAGAGTTCATCCAATAATTCCAGGACCAAGGGACCAACGGATATATTTCCTAATATGGCTGGAATGGCTCGCACAACAAACGATGTGGTGCCAAATCGCTCCACCTCCAATCCCGCTTGACCCAGGAGGGGCAGCCATTCTTCCAATAATTCTCCCTGGTGTGGCAGAAGTTCAACCGGCTCAGGAATGAGTAAGGGTTGTTGAAGAATTTCTTTTTTCTTCCATGACCGAAGCAGTCTCTCAAAACGAACCCGTTCATGGGCCGTGTGTTGATCGACAATGAATAGGTCTTGATCGATTTGTCCGAGAAGATACGTGTGATGAATCTGCCCAAGAGGATATACATCGTATGGCTGCTCCCTGCCCGTATAGATAGCAGGCGGTTCCTGGACAAAGAGAGAAAGCGTGGGATGTCGATTGGTGCCGCCTCCAGGGAATACAGAAACATGCTGGAATGGAGCCGGGGCGACGGTGAGTGACCCGGATGGTGGCCTGGCAGAATGCGGAGCTGGGCCAGTCTTTTCCTTGTGTTCATCGGATGGGATATCGGATGAGGGTTGCGTGAAAAAGAGAGCTTTGATGCCACGTAGAACGCCCGTATGAATGAATTCTGGATGGGAGAAACGAATCTCCCGTTTCGTCGGGTGGACATTGATATCGATTGACTGTGGATCAAGATGGATCAATACAATAAATTGTGGATGTTTCCCTTTTGGTAAAAAGGATCCGTAAGCTTCAAGCACCGCATGGGATATTGTCGAATTCTTTATAGGGCGTCCGTTGACAAAAATTTCCTGTGGCACACGAGACGCTCGCGCATGATGAGGACTGACCGTATACCCGGTGAGTCGAAATGAACCAGTGTGATAGGTGACGGGGAGAAAGCGCTCAAGGAAGTCTGGTCCGTAAATCTGCAATAATCGATCTTGCAGCGAGGATACGGCGGGGTACTCCAGCACCTTATGGTTCTGATGGCGTAATCTAAAGTGGATCTCTGGATGCACGGCTGCCGCCTGCTGGACGACATAACAGATTTTAGAAAATTCAGTGGGAACGGTCTTGAGAAATTTCAGACGTCCTGGAGTATTAAAAAAGAGATCATGTACCTCCACTTGAGTGCCTTGAGGTCCGGTATAGTCTTGAACCTCCCATGTCACGCCTCCCGTGGACTGTGTTTGGGTGCCAAGCGTGCTATCGCGTGGAATTGTCTTCAAGCAAAAACGAGAAATGGAGGCAATGCTGGGAAGAGCTTCCCCTCGAAATCCCATCGTCATGAGTGTCAAGAGATCGTCTTCGGATCGAAGTTTGCTGGTTGCAAAACGTTGACAGGCCAGTTGGGCATCCATTCGCGTCATGCCTGTTCCATTATCCATCACGCGAATGACACGTCGACCACCTTCTTCGACCTCCACGGTGATCAACGTGCTGCCAGCATCCAGACTGTTATCGATCAGTTCCTTCACCACGGAGGCTGGTCGTTCAACCACTTCCCCTGCGGCAATACGACATGACACGCTGTCTGGAAGGATTTGCACTTTTCCAGTTACGGTCGAAAGCATGGGATACCAAGCACGGGGTGATTAGGGTGACCAATAAAATGCGAAGACTTACAGAGAATCAAGACAGCCCAGATTTTTTTAATTGTTCCTTCGCTTGGGTTGATTCTGGTGAATCTGGGTAATCTTGGATGATGGAGTTCCACAGTTCCTGAGCTTTTGATCGTTGATCGATTTCAAGCATAATCTGTCCGAGCTTGTACAAAGCGTGACTCCGATATTTGCTGCTTGGATAGCGGCTGATGACTTGCTCTAGGGCTTGCTTGGCAGGGTCATACTGTTTTTGTACGTAGAAAGATTCCCCAAGATAGTAGTAGGCCTGAGGGGTTAAGGTAGTCGAAGGATAATTTGTGACAAATCGTTGGAATTCCACCGAGGCCCGGTCATAATTTCCGTTAAGGTAAACTTTATAGGCTGACCGAAAGGCCGATGCCTCGTTTTCCGCTCCCGCGCTTTCTTTAGGGGAGGTAGGTGATGCGGGGATTCCTGTCTGGGTTGCTTTCGGATCGGAAGAAGGGCCTGTGGGGTTAGGAGTCGTGACTTCAGGGGATTCTGACACAGATCGAGGTTGATGGATCACATTGTCTATTCGGCTTTCCAGAGCCTTTACCCGAATGGACATGTCCTGATCACGGCGTTGGGTGGTGGAGCGGGTTTGTTCGATTTGTTCTCGGAGCAGAGTACTGGTCCGTTCGAGCTTTTCCAGGAGGTGTCGGGTATCCAGACTGGCTTCTTCTTCTGTTTTGATGAGTTCACCCACTAAGAAATCATGTTCGTCCAATTGCGATTCAACCGTCTCCATCCGGTCGAGAATTTGTTGTTCCTGCTTGTGGGACGCTTCCTGTTGGATGATGAGGGTTTGGACTTGTTTTTGGATGTCAGTCAGATTGGGTTCTGTTGCGCAACTCCATCCGCCCGTGAGGGCTAATCCAATAATGATGGCCATATTGGAAAATTTGGGAGTCATAAAATTCCGGCTTCGGCAACAAATAATGTTTGAAATTAAGGAGTCAGTTACCCTCCGCCTCATATCTTATCAATTGCCAGGGAGTTTAGACAAAGGGGTCAATGGCAGTATAGAGGTATAGTCGGCCTTTCTTTGAGAATATTAAGTGATGATGTACCCTATTTTTGCGGTTTGGGGCTTTGCAAGCGATTGACTCTCTGGGCCAATTGGCCTAGGCGATCTTCATGCTGGTCCACACGCTCGCCTAATTTGGTCCCAATGGTATTAATTACATCGCGCAACTTATTGACGGTTTCTGTTAACTGATTGAGGTGATTCAGATTATTTTGTGAGGTATCGGCGGTTCCCTGGACCTGTTGGAAAGAGGTCATGGCTCGATTTAGCCGCTGTTCCTGGGTTTCAATGCGGGCATTTAACTTCGTACTGACATTTTCCAATGCTTGGGCGACCGATTGAATTCCGCTGTTGACGTCCTGGAGGTGGGTATTCGTCATCTGGGTGTCAGAGTCAATTTTCCCTACAAGCCCTGATTGATGAGTTTCCAGGTCTTTTAATCGTGAGCCAATGTGCTCGACCGTCTGGTTGAGTTGATCGGCAACCTGGCTGACCGCCTGCGCTTGTTGCTTTTGGTTTTGTACGTCTCGCTTCAACTGTTGGATTTGTTGGACCGACTGATTGAGTGTTTGTCCTGTTTCCTCTTGTTTGGCCAGACGACTGGAGAGTGAGTGCCTGGTTTGGTCAAGTGCTTGAGTAATGGAGGTGAGGCTGGTATTTACCTCGGCTAGATGGGCTGACGTTTTTTGAGTATTGGATTGGAGTTGTTCGGTCAGTGTGGTTTGGTGTGATTCAATCATATTCATGCGTTCCGAAATTCGTCCCGCTTGTTGAATGATTTCATCTCCGCGTTTCCCGAGTAAACTTCCCATGACTTCCTGGGCTTCGCGAAGCTTGAGAACTGATTGGGAAAGTTCCTGCACGTGAGAGGCATCCGCTTGCACGTGCGATCCCAGAGCTTCCATATCTTTTTGTAAGGAATCAATCTGCGCTAAAATTGGGCCTTGGCGGGCGTCTATATCGGCAACTAATCCCGCCATAGATGATTTCACGTCTTGTTCCAGATAGGAACGAAGGGCTTGGGTATCGGCGGTAAGTTTCTCTTGCAGGGTAGTGACCTGATTTTCCAGCTGAGTGATTTGTTTTGATTGCTCTTCAAGTCTGGCATTGAATACCTTAGGCAGTTCTTCCGTGCGGGATTTCACGGTTCCCAGCTCTTGCCGTTGTCCTGATAAATCTGTTTGGACCTGTCCAATCGTCCCTCCGAGGCTGGTCAGCGTTTCCTTGAATTGGGTAAGGGAATTCTGAAATTCGCCCATATTTGTGGTTAACGCCGAATTGTTTTCATCCACCTGTTGGGCGAGATTTGCATTATGGGTTTTTACCGTTTGGAGGTCTTCCCCATGTGTTTGAATTGTTGATTGAATCGATTGTACGTCGGATTTTATAGCGCCTGTTTGGTTCGTAAAATCCTTTTTGAGGTCCTGGATACTTTTTTCAGTTTCTTCAAGTTTTCCGTATAAACTCGCCACATCCTTTTCTTGGAGGAGCGTGGCTTTTTGATTAATAGAAGCCAGATTGCCCCGTGTTTTTTGCGCTTCCTCATTCATCTTGATGAGTTGTGCCTTAGTCTCATCAACTTGTGCGCCAAGGGTCTTTTTTTCCTCTTTGATCTTGGCGATTTGTTGTTCTAAGTCCTTTTGAATTCGGGCAAGATCAGCTTGTTGAGCCACGCAACCCGTCCCCAATAAACTACAGACGCCATAGACCACTATCCAATTGAGAGAAAAAGACGATGTCCACAATCTTGAAACATGTTGCAAGGTCCGCCCTATGTTCACTCTGGAATTATCCCTCCATGCTTTCCGAAAACTGGTCGATTAAAAGGAGTTGCTAATTTTGAACAAGCAAGTGCCCCCGTCGGTTCAATTGGTAGCACACTTCTGTCGTGTCCTGGCAAAAGGGCTTGTCTTTGCCATAAGAAATGACAGTCAATCGCGAAGGATCGACCCCCAATTGAGAAAGGAAATCCCGAACAGCCATAGCTCGTTTTTTCCCGAGCACCATGTTATAGGCCTGCGTTCCACGC
This sequence comes from uncultured Nitrospira sp., assembly GCA_964494125.1. Taxonomy (GTDB): domain Bacteria; phylum Nitrospirota; class Nitrospiria; order Nitrospirales; family UBA8639; genus Nitrospira_E. The sequence goes on from CAZBQO010000063.1 coordinate 6,546, forward strand.
TGGTCGGCATGTCCTTCAATAATTAACAGTGAGGAGGGATCGTTGGTGAGCCACGCCATATCTCGTTCAAGGGAATCCTTGGCTTCTGCGGTGAGAGACCAACTATCAAAATGAAAAAATACATCCTCTAAGCCGGCGGATACGGTGGCCAATTCTTCCTCTTGAATTTTATCCAGCTGCTCTCGAATGATTTCTGAGGGTTCAGCTTTCGCTACTTGAAACGTTTCAGGAATTGGCTCCGCATCCTTTGGCAAATTCGAAAGATCATTTTGGAATTCCGTCTGGGAGGTAAAGGGGGACGTTCCGGTTTGGTCGTGAGGTGAGCCGTTCATACTTGAAGAACTGGATTGAGTTGAGATGTCATTTCCATCGTTGAACGGTGTCGATGAGGTGGCACCGCTTTGCTCAATTTCGGAGTCTTTCCCAGAAGGAGTTCCAGCTTGGAGATTCTGCTTGAACGATTCATCCATGTGGTTGGGGTCGTAACCAAAATTGGGCGGTTCAACCGGAGTGGGTGGTTGAACCGCCTCTGCCTGAGCTTCACCAGTGGAAGTGCCTTGCCCCGGCAGAGGGGATTCATCAATGGGGGTTCCTGTTAACCCTGCCGTATCGGTGCCTGATGCTGATGCCCCGGTTTCTTCGCCTGGGGAGCCGGAGGCGGTGGAGACGTGAATCCGTTTTTCTCCACATCCTGCAATACTGAGGAGTGAAAGACTGAGAATGCCAAGTAGTGAAATCATATGAATGGCTGGGCGCATGGAACGACTCCTTTTTTGGACTATCACGGTTGTTGCTCGTTAATTATGGTTGAAACGGCGACCAGGAGGGAGAGCTAAGATGTTCGCCTGCCAAGGAAATTTTCTCCAATCCTGTCCCCTCGCTAGTGATGATGTATAATTGACTCTCTCCTTTTCGAATCGAACTAAAGACAATATGGCGTCCATTTGGAGCCCAGGAAGGCGAGTCATCAATACTTTGCCCGTTGGTGATTTGTTTCCGTTGTTCCCCATTCGGACTGATGCGGCATAATTTAAATCCCTCGTTTGGTATCCGACACACATAGACGATCCAATCTCCTTTTGGAGACCAAGCTGGCGCCGCGTTATAGTCTCCATCAAAGGTTAATCGACGGGTGTTCAAGCCATCGGCATCCATGATGTAAATTTGGGGGCGGCCTCCCCGATCGGAGGTGAAGGCCAGATGCCGCCCGTCGGGAGACCATGACGGGGACAAATCTGCGCTATTATGGGAGGTTAACTGCTTCACGCTTCTACTGTCCAATTCTATCTGATAAATATCCGAGTTGCCATCTTGGGCCGCGGAATAGGCGATAGATTTTCCATTAGGAGCAAAGGTGGCGGTAATGTTCAGACTGGCTGGCGAGACCAAAACTTCCTCCCGACCGGTAGCCAACTCCCTTTTTATAATCAGTTGTTTCCGGTCACGATACGCGGTGTAAATAAGTGATTTCCGGTCCGGGGCCCAGGTAGGCATGAGGTTTAAATACCCATCAGCGGTAACCTGTTGCGGATTATATCCATCGTAATCCATGACGAAAAGCTCTCGTCCATTGTCCTTTTGACCCACAAATGCGATTTTTGTTCTGGCAATGCCCTGCTCGCCGGTATACCGATAAACCAGTTCGTCTGCCCACCGGTGAGCCATTAAGCGAGTGAGGGTTTCTGTCGTTTTAAGGGAAAAGTAGCGTTTCCCGGTCAACACATCCTGTTGTCCAGGATCAAATGCGCAAGCATCAAGTATGAGTCCCTGAACTCCGCTCGACGTCCCTCCTACACCTATTCTCCCCCAGGTAGAGACTGTCACCTTTTGGAAGTGCGGAGCCAAATTTGAAGAAAGACTCATGCATTTATTGTCAGAAAAATCCCCTTTGGCAGGAGGTAATTCAGCAATCGAAAATATTTGTGAGCGTTTGAGATCCGCTTTTAGGACCGATGCGACTTGAGACTCGAGGTCTTCTGAAGGGTTGGTATCTCGTTGAACGGGCGAGAACCCCATTACCCAAATCGGGATTTTTTGAAACTCTGAACGTGTGGCTTTAAGATCCGCTTCCTCCCCATGAAGAGAGGCCGGTGAGACGGAAATAACAGAAAAGGCGAGAAGAGCCAGAATGGCATACAAAGGGTTGAGTGCTTTCTTCATAAAATAGGTGGTGTCCTTCTAATCTTTTTTGATGAATCGAAATCGTACTTCGAAGAATGAATCAGAAATTTCTGGTGGAAATGGTGGTAATGGGTTCACGGCAGATACCGCCCGTTTGGCTGCGGAATCGTAGTTCCCGTTCCCTGAACTTTCATCAATGTGAATATTAGAAATTTCTCCATCTCGGGAAATGCGGAATTTAAGGACCACGACCGGAGGGTTTGTTACGAGTGGAAGGGCTCTCCACTCGTGGTCAATTCTGTCCTCGACCATCGCCAAATATTTGTTTTTACCAGGGGAAGCCGGAGACGACGATTGGCCTGGTTTTGAGTTGGGCTGCACTTCGAGCCGTTGGAGTCGTTCCTTGATTGATTCGACGGGTGTGACATTGGGAATAGATAATTTTGCAATTTGTTGATCAATTTCCGACTGGACCGGCTGGGTTGATGTGGAAGAAGAGGGCAATGGTTGTTGAGAGGGTGGTGCGGTTGGAGACGATTGTAAATTTGGGACTCTAGCTTCTTCCAGTAATTGCTTCATCATATCTGACATTTTCTCGCGTTGAGGAGCTTTTTCCAGTGGTGGGGAGGGAGAGATTTGAGCCAATTGAGGAGGGGAGACTTCAGGGACGAAAGGTTTTTTCTGTTTTGGTGTAAAGGTTTTTGGCTGTTTTTTGATTTTTGGAGTTTGCGCAGGTATCGGAATTGTTGGGATGGTTCGTTTGAGAGATTCCGCAAGATGGTTTGATGGAGAAGCGTCGTTCGGTGTTCTTTCTTTTTTGGATGCCTTAAATGGGGTCACCGAACTCAATTTCGGTAGCACAGGAGCTAGTTTGACCGTAGGTTCAATTTTAGGAAGCTGCGGTTGTGATTCCGAGCCTTGAGGCTCGGGAGGAACCGTTGTTAGGGGCGCAGCCTCTTGAGGAGATGGCGCTGGAGCTGGAGCAGGTTTGGGAATGACCAAGGGTTGTGAAGGATGTAAGCGTTCCGGGCGCGAAATTTGTGGAGCAATAGGGGGCATTCGAAGGTTTTCAAATAACGGTGACTGATCATTCAAGGGAGGTTGTTCGTTGACTGGGGGAGGTGGCGTTGGAGAAGCCATTTCTTGTTTGTGAGGCATTACGATTGCGCCAACAGCCCCTTCCAAGAATTCCGATAATCGCTCGGATGTTTTTGGGACCGGCAACGGAGGAAGCGGGGCTTCTATTGGTTGCGTCTTTGTTGGTTCTGCTTTTGTTGGTTGGGATTTTTGTTGAGATGGCGCTGGGGGAGAAGATTTTTTTTGGCTTGGGGCCGGAGCTTGTGCCTCCGGTACAGAAATAAGAGTGACATCGATGGCTCGCAGAGGTTCCTCAACTGTCGATTGAAATCGTAGGAACAGGGCCATCATGATGACGATAGCATGGAAAAAACCTGAGGTGGCGAGTCCCCAACGGAATGAGGCGTTTTCTTGAGAAACGTCAGTAGCGAGCCCAAGGGAAATTAGACTTGGGGATTCAGCATGTCCCATTGGTCAAATGCTTAGCGGGAAATCCCGATGGTCTCGTCCTCGATTATTGTTTCAATCTTCGGGCCGGTAATCATTCCGAGACGTTCAATTTTGGCCCCTTTGACCTCATCCATGACCTGCACAACGGTTCCATAGGGAACCGTTTGGTCCGCTCGCAGATACACTGAAATCAAGGGGTTTAAGGTTTTGGCTTCTTGAAGCTTGGCTCGTAAATTGACCAAACTAATCGTGTCATTGCCGAGGGATAAGGTGTGATCCCGCTGAATTGTCACAATCAATCGTTCTTCGGCTTTTATATTGTTGGCAGTTGTTGTCGGGAGGTTAATGTCCAAGCCCCGATGCAGCATCGGGGCGGTAACCATGAAAATCACCAGGAGAACTAAGACGACATCCACGAGAGGAATGACATTGATTTCAGAGAGAAATTGCCGAGGCTTTGATCCACTATTCATCGGGTTACTTCCACCTCAAAGGCTTTTTCCGCTTCTTCTATCGTATTGAGAAATTCAATTGTAAACGCCTCAACTCTGAAGGACATCCTTCGAATTCTAGAGAGAAAATAATTGTAGGCCATCACAGCAGGAATTGCGGCAAATAGCCCAGCAGCAGTAGCCACAAGTGCTTCCGAGACGCCAGGAGCAACTGCGGCAATGCTTGCTGAACCTTGAAGGCCGATTTCATGGAAGGCATTGATAATGCCCAAGACGGTTCCGAGGAGACCAATAAATGGAGTCAAATTTCCTGTGGTCGCCAAAAAAGGCAAATAGGCTTCCTGTTGGCCGATTTGGTTCTGGATGATGTATTGAGCGACCTTTTCCAAATACTGTCGGTTAGGGGAACGCTCTGGGTTTTTTGCCTCCATGGGAGGTCTCGAGGTAAAGAGATCGGAGGATTCAGGCAAACGGTCCGTAATGCCCAAATACACTACTGAACTTGGGCTATAAGTTAATGCTTGAGCCTGGCTTCTTAAGGTGTGCTGGTCGATGGGATTTTGTTCATACAATTGTAGAAATTGTGATTCTTCTTGTCGAATGCGATTAAATCGCCTGAATCTGTTCACGATGATTCCCCATGAAATCACGGAAAAAATTGACAGGATAAAAAGAATGACAATGGATAGCAGGCCCAAAGATCCAAAGAACTCAGAAGGATTGGCAGCAAAGGTCATAGATTGTGTTTCGACCTCCTCTAGGCTGGTCAGAATCTAAACAGGGGATAAGTGATACAGAAATAAACCACTGGGAGATGAGGTATGGCGGGGCCGACGGGATTTGAACCCGCGACCTCCAGATTGACAATCTGGCGTC
>CAZBQO010000064.1:0-9658 GCA_964494125.1 uncultured Nitrospira sp.
GGCAGTTGGCCATCTCGGAACCCTTCGACTGCCGCGGAAGCCGCGGCGCTCAGGGCGAACGGACTCTCACCCAACGGGTGACCACTTCGACATCCCGTTCGTGCTGAGGCTCTCGAAGTATGAACGGGCTAGCAGCCCTGTAACGGCCGTTTTTAGGTTGAACAAGCACGCCTCATGTTTTTCCCGTTCTACTCCGTACTCATGACGCCTGACCCCCTCACGCCTTACTCCTTACGCCTCACGTTCTCATAGACGAACCTGTCAAAGGTTCCCGCGAATTGCCAGGAAAATGACGAAAAGGCAGGTCTCATATTGTTGCAGGGCATAAGAGATGTAAGGCACGACTGTGGAAGAAACATATGCATATTCAGTGCATTACAGGCTTAGCATCAACGTGTATACGTAGAAAAAAGGAGTGGCACAAAGGTTGCTGACTTGGGAAGGGGAACGTGAGGGTCCAAAAACTTCTTAGCGTGTGAGGTTGATGTATGGCTGAAGAGGATGACAAAGGGGAAGCCCCCGTTAAAGCCGGGTCCGGAAAAAAAATGCTGTTGATTATTATCGCGGGCGTTCTTCTTCTTGGTGGAGGGGGAGGCGCAGCCTGGTATTTCATGGGTGGCCAAGAAGAGAAGCCGGTCGAGCATGACGAGCATGCCAAAGCCGAGACAGGTCATGAAGAGCCCGGTCCGGTGATGGAGCTAGAACCCTTTCTTCTGAATTTAGCGGATCGGGAAGAGCTGCGATTTTTAAAAGTGAGCATCAAACTCGAGTTAGACCGGCCTGAAGAAAAAACGGATTATCAACACAAAATCCCGGCCATTCGCGACGCGTTGCTGGTGTTACTGAGCAGTAAAGAATCGCAATTACTCAGAACCGTGAACGGGAAGCGCCGTGTGCGAGAAGAAATCATGACGCGGGTGAACGGCGTCATGAGTAAAGGAAAAGTCGCCAATGTGTATTTTACTGATTTTATTATTCAGTAGGGTCTGAGGAGGAAGGGGTAAGAGGTCTGGAGTCAGGAATTAGAAGGAGGAGAGAAGAGACAGCAAGGCTGTTTCTTTGTGCCACGTCCCAACATGGAAAAAATTCTTAGTCAGGATGAAGTTGATGCCCTTCTTCGGGGCGTGTCCGACGGCGGCGTGGAGACGGAGCCTGAAGACCCGGTAGATGCCGGACTACAGGACGGACCGGTTCCGTATGATTTGGGGAATCAGGAGTGGGTCGTTCGCGGGCGAATGCCGACCCTGGATGTGATCCACCAGCAATTTTCGCGTGGGTTCCGCCTTTCTTTGAGCGACGTGCTTCGTAAAACCGCCGAGGTAACGGTCACGAACCAAACGGTGATGAAGTTCGGGGAGTTCACCAAACGTCTTCCCATCCCCGCCTATCTCCAGATTATCTCCATGGATCCTCTTCGCGGCTTAGCGATGATCGCCACGGATGCGGCGACGGTGTATTTGCTGGTGGATCATTTTTTCGGGGGAGCCGGCCAGACCCATGTGAAGCCGGAAGGGCAGGATTTTACCATTATTGAGCAGCGCGTGATGAAGAAGGTCATGTTGATGGGATTGGGGAATCTCCAAAAAGCCTGGGACCCTGTCCAAAAACTCCTCATCAATGCGGTTCGGGTAGAAATGAATCCTCAGTTGGCCGCCATTGTATTGCCGGCGGATATCGTCATTGTCGTCACCTTGGGCATCGAATTAGGCAATTCGGTGGGGGATCTCCACCTCTGTCTTCCCTATGCCATGTTGGAGCCGATTCGAGAACGTCTGCAGGTGAGTTTCCAGGGAGACTCGTTTGAAACCGATCATGGCTGGTTGAAACGTTTCTCAGCCAGGCTGAAGGAGGCCTATGTCACCCTGTCGGTGTGTTTGGGGGAAACGGAAATCTCGGTGGAGGAATTGATGCAATTTTCACCGGGCGATGTGATCGGGTTGAATCAAGGGACCACCCAGCTACTCACAGCCACAGTGGAAGGGGTGCCAAAATTTCTTGGTTCTCCGGGAACGACAAAAGGCATGCAATCATTTCAGATCAAGGACATCATTCTGACGAGGGAGTAAGGGCCGGCGAACGCGATGAGGTGCCGGCCGGTCACTGACTGTGGAAAAACCCGGAGATGAACGATGAGTGAAGACGACAACATCGACATGGACACGTTTGATGCTGAGAAGGAAATGATGGAGGCGTTAGCGCAGGAAGCCGCTGCGAAGGAACAGAATGCTGCGGCGAAAAAACAGGAGGTGGCGGCGAGTACCAACAGTCATACGCCACAATTGAATACGTCTCACGATCAGAACTTAAATCGCATCTTAGATATTCCGTTGGTGCTCTCTGCGCAACTGGGCAATACCCGCATGTTGATTAAGGACTTATTGCAGTTAGGACCGGGTTCCATCGTTGAATTGGATAAACTCGCCGGTGAACCGTTGGAAGTGTTGGTGAATGAACGGTTAGTCGCGCGTGGTGAGGTGGTGATGGTGAATGAGAAATTCGGCATCCGTCTCACGGACGTGATTAGCCCGACCGAGCGTGTGAATAAACTTCGATAAGGACGAAAAGGTGAAGGGTAAAGATGGAAGGGAAAAGGTAGAAGTAAATAGATAAAAAGTAGAGAACAAGAAAAAGAAAACTTTTGCTGGTTCTCCTTACTCCTCACTTTTTCCTTCGTACTTTCAACTAGAACATTATGGATCTTACCCATGAAGCGCTCAAAATGGCGGGCACCCTGGCCCTGGTGGTCCTGGTCCTTCTTGGAGGATTAGCCTGGGTTCGGCGCACATTCGGGGAATTGCCGGGAAAGAGCGGCGATCCGGTGATGCGCATTTTAGGCGGACTCCGTGTCGGGACGGGAAAGCACATCATGCTCGTGGAGGTGGCCGGAGAAGTGTTGGTGTTGGGGACGACGGCCCGAGAGATGACGTTGCTGACGACTGTTGCGGATGCCGACCGGATTGAACGGCTCCGCTCCATTGGGAATCCGCTTGTCGGGCCGCTAGGCATCTGGTTGGGACAGTGGACCCGACAGGCATTTGAAAAGTCCGGACGAGGATCGGTGACCTCCGAACCGCCCAACCGAATGGCCAAACGCGTCGCAGGGGTCAAGGGAGAAGAGAGGTCGTGAACAACCCCATTTGCGGGTTTCCTGGAGGACGTGACTCTTGGCGACTGTTAGGTATGAGTCTGGTCTTGGGGCTGCCGACCTCGGCTTTTGCCCAGGCCACCAAGGATCCGGCGATCAGTTTGCAGGTATCGGGATTGGACGGGACCGAACCATGGACGTTCGGGCTTCGTATCCTTTTTCTCCTGACGGCCTTAACTCTTGCGCCGGCCCTGTTGATGTTGGTGACGGCATTTACACGTGTCGTGATTGTTCTGGGTCTTCTTCGACAGGCGTTGGGGACCATGCATGCACCACCGAATCAGGTGATGATTGGATTGGCCATGTTTTTGACGCTGTTTATCATGATGCCGGTGTGGGAACAAATTCGGGTTGAGGCCCTTAATCCGCTATTGGAACAGCAGGTGACACAGGAAGTGGCGCTTGATCGGGCCAAGATTCCGTTAAGAACGTTCATGTTGAAACAAGTACGGGAAAAGGATTTAACCTTGTTTGTGGAGATGGCAAAAGTTCCTCACCCTCAGACGCCCGATGATTTTCCGTTCCATGTCCTGGTGCCGGCGTTTGTCACGAGTGAATTGCGCACGGCGTTTCAAATCGGGTTTCTCATTTATGTGCCTTTTCTTGTGATCGATATGATTGTCGCCAGTATTTTAATGTCCATGGGTATGATGATGTTGCCACCAATCATGATTTCGTTGCCGTTTAAATTGGTGTTGTTTGTGTTGGCTGATGGATGGTTTTTGGTCGTGGGAGCGCTGATGAATAGTTTTCAATGAACAACGTGAAGCGTAAAGCGTAAGTCGTGTATTGAATGCTGAGGGGCAAAGATCGGTTCTTTCTTCTGTCTCCTTACGCTTTACGCCTCAAGGCTTTTCCTTCACGCCTCACGTTTCACAGCAAGACTGAAAGGGGTAAGGGGATGACAACCGAAAGTGTCCTGAGCATCGGTCAGGAGGCGATTCAAACAATCCTCCTTGTGGCGGGTCCAATGTTGGGTCTCAGCTTACTGGTCGGACTCTGCGTGAGTGCCTTCCAAGCCATGACACAAATTAACGAAATGACTCTCACCTTTTTGCCAAAGGTGGCCACCATGTTTGTGGTGCTCTTGGTCACATTCCCCTGGATGGTGGAAATCCTTGTGGGATTCATGACGGGGGTATGGGCCAGGATACCCGAGTTTGCCCAATAATCGAGGGAGTCGACCTGCGGCATGTATCAGAAAGATGTCCGGTAACCGGTGTTGCAATGGGATATGGCGATTCAGCAAGTGTGGCAATTCGTCGTCGTACTCGTGCGCACGGCCGTTATCTTGTCGGCGTTACCGTTGCTGGGGGGACAGTCGGTTCCGAGTCGCATCAAAATCGGCATGGCGGTGATCATCGCCATCCTGTTGATGCCCATTGTGACGTTTAGCCTTCCTCCCAATTGGTTGCAACCTGGAAATCTGGTAATCGCCTTGGGTGCCGAATTGCTCGTCGGTCTGGTCTTAGGTTTGGCCCTGCGATTAATCATGACGGCGGTGGAACTGGCGGGAAGTGTGATGGGCTTTCAAGTGGGGTTTGCCATGGCCGGAGTGTTGGACCCTGTCACGCAAGTGGAAACCCCGGTGTTCGGGCAATTACTGACCATTCTGGCAACCCTTCTGTACTTTCAAGTCGATGGGCATCATTTGGTGTTGTTGGCGTTGGGCAGTAGTTTTCTGTTGATCCCCCCCTTTGGCGCCCATTTGAGCGCCCCCCTACTGAGCGATGTGACCGGAGTGATTCAACGCACCTACGACACGGGAATGAAACTGGCCTTCCCCGTGATGGGGGCCACATTTTTGGTTCATTTCATCATGGGGATTCTTGGCCGCCTGGTTCCCCAGATGAACGTGATGCTCACCAGTTTTCCCATTACGATTGCGGTCGGTTTGTTGGTGCTAGGCCTGGGTTTGCCCTTCATTGCCTTGGTTTTTCAAGACTCCATTGTCGGGATGGAAACGGTCTTGTGGGACTTATTACAGGAATTAGGGCATGGCTGAGAATAAAGACGGGGCGGATAAATCAGAGCAACCGAGTCCGAAACGTTTAGCGGAGGCTCGTCGCAAAGGCCAAGTGCCGATGACCCGGGAATTGCCCTCGTTGTTTGTCTTGTTGGGTGGGGTTGGGCTGCTTTCTCTGTGGGCCCCTCACGCGTTTGTCCAATTTTTTGATCATTACCGACAGTGGTTGGCGCAAGCCGGAACTCTTCAGTTAGATGCTCAGTCCACACATGTTCTGTTGTTAAATATTGCCTATCAGGCGTTTGTTCCCCTGATTCCGTTCGGTCTTCTGGTCGGGGTATTCGCCTTTCTCGCCATTATCCTGCAAACGGGACCGCTTTGGATTGAAGAGGCCTTGCAACCCAAGCCGTCCAAATTGAATCCCTCCAATGGGTTGAAGCGCATTTTTTCCTGGAAAGGGGTCGTCGATCTTTTAAAGTCTTTGCTCAAATTAGCAGGAGTGAGTGGCATCGCCTATCTGATTCTGTCTCATAACCTGCTCGCGATTGTTCAGCTTCCCCTCCTTGAGTTAACGGAGGCGGTTGGCGGTGTGTGGGGTCTCCTGGAGAACATTATGTGGTCGGTTGGAGGGTCCCTGCTCCTGTTGGCGATCATCGATTTCGTCTATCAGCGGTGGCAGCATACCGAAGATCACAAGATGACCAAACAGGAAGTCAAAGACGAGTCCAAGGATGTGGAAGGTGATCCGCAGATTCGATCGCGCCGCCTCAGTTTACAACGGGAACGTGCCCGACAACGAATGTTGCAGGCGGTGCCTAAGGCCGATGTGGTGATTACCAACCCTACTCACGTGGCTGTGGCGCTCAGGTATGAAACAGGAAAAATGGACGCGCCGGTGGTGGTGGCGAAAGGCGCAGGATTTATGGCGGACAAGATTAAGCAGATCGCGCGTCATGCGGGAGTGCCGATTATTGAAAACCGCAGTTTGGCTCGAGGACTGTATAAGGCCGTGAAAATCGGTCAAGAAGTGCCCAGTGCGTTGTATCAGGCTGCCGCTGAGGTGTTGGCCTACGTGTATCGCCTGAAAAAAATGCATGAGGGAAATTGAAGACGTGAAGCGTGAAAAGCGAGAAGGAAAACGTAAAAAGTAAAACGTAAAAAGTAAAAAGAAAGCAGAAAAAACAGATCCTCCTACGTTCCTTTTAAACTTTTGACTTCTCACTTTTCACTTTCCACCCCGTACGCCTTACGAGGTTGAGGAGGGTCATCTGGAAATGCATTACAACCATATGCGACAACGGTAACCGATCAAGACACGCATGGCATTTGATTCTCAAAAGTTACGAGACGAACTGACTCCCGCGCATTATGGGGATGTCCTCTTGCCGATCGGGGTGGTGGGGATGCTCCTCCTCATGCTCCTACCCCTTCCCTCGTTTCTGTTGGACCTTTTTTTATCCTTTAGTATTACGCTGGCTGTCTTAATTTTACTCGTGACCATGCATGCCGGGCGTCCCGCAGAATTTTCCGTCTTCCCCTCGGTGGTGTTACTCACCACGTTGTTCCGGCTTGCGCTGAACATTGCCTCGACGAGGGCCATTCTCATGCATGGCAACGAAGGCCCCGCTGCAGCCGGGCAGGTCATTGCCGTGTTCGGGGAGTTTGTGGTCGGGGGGAATTATGCGGTGGGCATTGTGGTCTTTTCCATTCTGGTCATTATCAATTTTGTCGTGATCACCAAGGGCGCCACCCGTATTGCGGAAGTCGCCGCGCGATTTACCCTGGATGCGATGCCCGGTCGGCAAATGAGTATCGATGCGGATCTGAATGCGGGGATTATTGACTAAGGCGAGGCCCGGAAACGCCGGGAGGCCATTTCACAGGAAGCCGATTTTTACGGATCGATGGACGGTGCCAGTAAATTTGTTCGCGGCGATGCGATTGCCGCGCTGCTCATTATCTTCATCAACGTCATTGGTGGGTTGGGCATCGGCGTCCTGGAGCATGGGATGTCCATCATTGAAGCCGCTAAACGCTTCACCCTGCTGACCGTCGGGGACGCCATTGTGGCTCAAATTCCTGCCCTGATTATGTCGACGGCCGCCGGTATCATCGTGACGAGGGTTTCAACCAAAACCAGCCTTGGACGTGATTTAACCGATCAAATCTTTTTCAATCCCCATCTTGTGGCTGCCGTGGCGGGCATGTTGTTCTTTTTAGGATTTCTTCCCGGGCTGCCGCATGTCGCGTTTTTGTTGTTGGGATCGATGACCGCCGGTCTCGCGTACGTGTTGTGGAATCAGAAGCAGGAAGCCGCTCGGCTGAAAAATCTCCCCAAGAAAAAAGATCCGGCGATCGCCTCCGGCACGGAATCAGTGGATTCCGTGACTCCTCCCGACCTTATGGAGTTACATGTCGGGTATGGACTTGTGCCGTTTGTTGATCAAGCTCAGGGAGGAGAACTGCTGGAACGGATTCGGGCTATCCGGCGCCAAACGGCTCTTGATATGGGATTTGTCGTGCCCGCCGTGCATATCCGGGATAATCTCCAGCTTAAACCGCATGAGTACCATATTTTGCTGAAGGGGATTCAGGTGGCCAAGGGAGAATTGGTGCCTCGGCATTTATTGGCCATCAATCCCGGTCATGCCAAAAAGGGCCTGCAAGGAAAGCCGGGAAAAGATCCGTGTTTCGGATTGCCGGCGGTCTGGATTGCTCCGACAGAAAAAGAGCGTGCTCAAATGGATGGCTATACGGTCGTCGATGGCCCGGCCATTATTGCCACGCATATGACCGAATTTATTAAATCGAATGGGCATGAATTGCTGGGTCGGCAAGAGGTCCAGAATTTGCTGGATAACCTCGCTAAGACGTATCCCAAGGTGGTGGATGACTTGATTCCGACTCAAATATCGTTAGGAGCGGTGGTGCGAATCCTCAAGAATCTCTTACGGGAACGAGTATCGATCCGCGATTTGCGGACCATTTTGGAGACTGTTGCGGATTACACCACTCAGAGTAAGGATCCTGACACCCTGACCGAATATGCTCGGCAAAATTTATCCAGAACGATTTCGTCCCAATACGCCAATCCCGACGGATTGCTGCAGGTGATTAGTCTGGATCCGATGCTGGATCGCCGCTTGATGGAGGCGATGCGGCCGGGTGGTAATGGAGAGCAAGGCGGGTTGCCGCCCAGTTTGTTGAATCAAGTGATTCTGTCGGTCCGTCAGGCCATTGAGCGTGTCGTGAGCCAAGGATATCAACCCGTGCTGTTATGTTCCCAGTCGATTCGATCCCAACTGTATCGCTTAGTCTCGCCGGGCGTGCATGCCCTGGCGGTACTTTCTCCGAACGAGTTGGACCCTAAAACCCAAATTCAAGCTATTGAAGTTGTGAGGATGCCACATGAAGCTGAAACGGTTTGAAGCCCTTTCATTACAAGAAGCCCTCCAAGCGGTAAAAGCCGAACTGGGACCTGAGGCAGTCATCGTCTCGTCGCGTCGTATTCAAAAAGGGGGAGGCTTGTTCGGTCTGCTTAGTCAGTCCGTCATTGAGGTCACCGCGGCGGTGGATCGTTCGGCTCAGGCGGAGGAAGGACCTGCCGCACGTGTTGATCGCTCCCTTCAGTCCCTCATGGCCAAACGGTTTGTGCCTGAGGTGCCGGTTCGTCAACCGGGACAACCCAAAACGGATGCTAGTTTTTCAGAAGCTCTTCAGGTGGCGACCGTGCTTGATCCGGTGACTCAGAACCTCCAGGAGATGCGCAAGGAAATTCAACGGTTGCGGGAAGAACAACACGATCCTGAACGGGTGTTAGGGCCCTTGCGACAAGAATTAGAAGGCTTGCGGATTGTGGTGGGGGAAGTCTTGGGAAGTCAGATGGGCAAACGGATTGAAGGGTTACCCGGAGATGTGATGGATGTCTACCAGTCCCTGGTGAGTCAGGGCGTGAATCCTCAGACTGCGCATCATCTGGTTCGTGCGGTAGTGGAAACGCTCGGGACAGCCGGCGTGGGAAATCGCGAAGCCATGAAAAGTCTGTTGTGGGAACGAATGGAGGAGACCGTAGCCGTCTCGGGTCCATCGGTGTCCAAGCATTATGGGCAAAAAGTGATGATGATGGTTGGGCCGACCGGCGTGGGAAAAACGACGACCATTGCGAAGCTGGCAGGGTTGGCCCGTCAACTGGATGAGCATCGGCGAACCGTGTTGATTACCTTGGATACGTATCGTGTGGCAGCGGTAGAGCAACTTCGGGTGTTTGCAAAAATTTTAAAAATTCCCTTGGAGGTGGCCGTGTCCCACAAGGATTTTATGGAATGCATGGGACGACATCAGCATGCGGATTTGCTATTGATCGACACGGCGGGGCGAAGCCCCAAGGATCAAGCCGGGTATGATGAATTACTCGCGATCACCCGAGGACAATTACACGTCGAAACGCATCTGGTGTTAGCCGCTCCGATGGCCGAGTCGGTGCAGATGGACACCATTCGCCGCTATCAATCGGTTCCTATCCATAAGCTCATCATCACGAAACTGGA
>CAZBQO010000064.1:9758-11431 GCA_964494125.1 uncultured Nitrospira sp.
TGGATCAAGCCAGTGGATTGCGTGCCGCCATGACCTCCAACCCACAGGATCCTTCACGGATTCAGGTGATTGCGGTCAGTTCCGGAAAAGGCGGAGTAGGAAAAAGTAATGTCGTCGCGAATTTAGCGGTGGCGGCGGCTCGGCAGGGACGGAAGGTGCTGATCATGGATGCGGATCTTGCCTTAGGAAACGTCGACATCCTGCTGGGCCTCACTCCGCAGTATACGATTGAGGACGTGCTCTCCGGGCAGCGAGACTTGAAGGACGTCCTCGTGACCGGGCCCGAAGGTATTCGCCTGTTGCCGGCCACGTCCGGAGGCCAGGCATTCACTCAGCTGACGCATGAGCAGCAACTTCATTTGCAATCGGCGTTTCTTCAGTTGGCGTCTCCGCCGGATTTGCTGCTCATTGATTGTGCGGCAGGGATTTCGGCCAATGTGCTGTACTTTAGTTTAGTGGCCCACGAAACACTGGTGGTGGTATCGCCCGACCCGACGTCTTTGACCGATGCGTATGCCCTGGTCAAAATCCTCTCCACCCGTTATCACTTACGGACCTTCCGCATGCTGGTCAATAAAGTGAAACATACACAGGAAGGCAAAGATGTGTTTCGGAAGTTGAGTTTGGTGACGGATCGGTTTTTAAATATTTCGCTCGATTACCTCGGCTGTGTTCCCGCAGACGACTATGTGACGATGGCCGTGGCTCAACAACGCGCGGTGTGCGATGTCTATCCGCGCGCCCCGGCGAGTCGAGCCTTTTCTTCGTTGGTGAAGAACCTCAATGATTGGAGAGGGGATTGTTCCTGGCAGGGGGGCTTTCAACTGTTCGGTCCTGCTGCCTTGGGAGCCACTCGAACTGTGATGGAAGGATAACGTATGAAACGTGGCGCGGTAACAACGGTTTCAGAGAGCCCGGTTTCGGAGATACCGGCATCGTCCAATCCGACGAAACTTTCCCTTTCCACCCAGGAACGGGAGACGTTGGTTCAGGAGTTTTTGCCGGTGATTAAATACATGGCTATGCGAATGGCCATGCGAGCGTCGAGTGGGCTCAATGTGGAAGATCTTATGAGTGCCGGGATGGTCGGGCTTCTGGATGCCCTGACGAAGTTCGATCCCTCACGAGAAATAAAGTTTCGTACCTACGCCGAGTTTCGTATTCGTGGAGCGATGCTCGATGAAATCCGGGCCATGGACTGGGTACCGCGGTCTCTTCGCGAGCGCATCGGGAAAATTCAGCATGCGGCCAACGAATGGACGAAACGCAAAGGGCGGCCACCGACGGAAGAGGAACTCGCAGAATCCTTAGGCATGAAGGCTCAAGAGGTGGACGAGACTCTTCTGCAAGCCAAAGGAGCCGTCGTGTTAAGTCTTGATGATTTGGGATCCAATGATGAAGACTCCCACCCCATCTTGGATGCGCTGGCGGATCGAGACCAACCCTCGCCGTTGGAGACTCTGGTGTCGGAGGATGCCCGCCAGGCGCTGGTCGATGCCATTGAACGATTGCCGGAACGTCAACGGCTGGTATTAACTCTCTATTATTTTGAAGAGCTGACCATGAAAGAAATTGGAGTCGTGTTGCACGTCACGGAATCCCGAATTTGTCAGTTACATGCTCAAGCCATGATTCGTCTGAAGGCCCTTCTCCATACCCGGCTCGGTCCGTAG
>CAZBQO010000065.1:0-11326 GCA_964494125.1 uncultured Nitrospira sp.
GTCCCATATTTTATCCAATGGAACCCAGCGCGAACTTTTCACCCCATTTTCGAAACAATGTTTCCTTGAGGATGCGATGATCAGGCAGCGTCAACCGTGGATCACATTCCAATATTCTTCCTGCCATTTGTTTCGCTTTTATTAACAACACGGTATCTCGAGCCAAATCCGCTACACGAAAATCCATTCCCCCCCATTGCTTAACCCCTAAGACATGCCCAGGCCCACGAATTTTCAAGTCCTCTTCCGCCAGTGCAAAGCCGTCTTCACATTGCGCAAACACCCCAAGGCGTCGCCTCGCTGTGGAAGGGGAAAACGCTTCCCCCTGGGAACGCCTCCCGATCTCATCAAGCGACATTCGACTGGACTCAAGCTTCAAGGGTATTTGCTGGGAATAGGGAGGAATTTTCCCCAGGCCATGAATCAGCACACAATAGCCTTGAGAAAGTCCTCGCCCGACCCGGCCGCGTAATTGATGCAATTGCGCTAATCCAAACCGTTCCGCATGTTCAATGAGCATGACCGTGGCATTGTGAACATCCAAGCCGACCTCGACAACAGTGGTGGCCACCAGCACATCAATCTCTTTCTTTTTAAACTGGGCCATGACCACTTGTTTTTCCCGGGATGGCAATCGGCCATGGAGCAAACCGATACGAAATGGAGCACATTCTTCGCGTAGTTGTTCGGCCGCCTCAATGGCTGCCTGCAAATCAATTTTTTCTGATGGTTCAACGAGCGGATACACCACATAGGCCTGCCGCCCCGCTTCTAATTCTTTTCGCATCAAACGATGCGCGTCTTTCCGTTGACCGGTCGGGAACAACATTGTCTTTACGGGTTTTTTCCCTGGAGGAAACTGATCAATCACCGACACATCCAAATCCCCATACAGCGTCATCGCTAAGGTCCTGGGGATAGGCGTGGCGGTCATCACCAACACATCGGGATGCCATGGCGCTTTCCCACGAAGCTGCGCGCGCTGCAGCACACCAAATTTGTGTTGCTCATCCACAATCACCAACCCAAGCTTGGCAAAGTGCACGTCCGGCTGCAACAAGGCGTGTGTACCCACCACCACCTGCACCTGACCTGACTGCATTCCGGCAAGTATCTTCCTGCGCTCGCGTCCTGTCTGCCCGCCCTTCAACAAAAGGCACCGGACACCCAGAGCATCGAATAGGGGAAGCAACGACAGATAGTGCTGTTCGCTCAACACTTCCGTGGGGGCCATCAGGGCAGCTTGATATCCGGACCCACAGGCCATCACGATGGCATGAAGAGCCACCACGGTCTTCCCACACCCTACATCTCCTTGCAGCAAGCGGTTCATACTGGTTGGCCGACCCATATCATGGCTAATTTCCTTGATCACCCGCTCTTGCGCCGAAGTGAGCGAAAAGGGCAACACGGTTTTCAGCTGTTCAACCAACGGGTTGCGAACAGCAAATGGGATGCCTTCAAGGTCCTGAGTCTGCCCTTGGCGCCGCATGGCGAGTGCTAATTGCAGGAGAAACAATTCTTCAAACGCCAGGCGTTGGTGCTCTGGGGTCGCGTAGGCATTTAAGGCCTCCACCGAACGCTCCTGATTGGGAAAGTGTAAGACGGGTAATGACTCCGGAAGGGTTGGCACTCCGAGTTGTGTTCGCATGGTTAAGGGCAACATCTCTTGTAACTGATCAGCATAATGGTCAAAAATTGATCGAATAATTCGTCGAATCTGCTTGGAGCTTAACCCATTCGTTTCATGATAGACAGGAACAATCCGGCCCCCACGCATGTCCGGCAATTCGTCCTCATCCAACAATTCATACTCCGGCCCACGCATGGTCATCGGTGAGCTTCCAGAAGAATTGGACAAAACTGGACCGGTCAATAACAGAGATACACCAGGCACAAAGGTTTTCTCCAAATAGGGCTGATTGAAAAACACGCATTCGATAAGACCCGTCTCATCCCTCACCGTCACCGTGACCACGACCAGACGTCTTCGATAGGTGGTTTTCACCCACACTTTCTGCACTCTGCCTTTAATGGTGGCCTTCATGCCTGGGAGAAGATTCCCGATGGGCAACACTTCCAATCGGTTTTCGTATCGCCAGGGTAAAAACCAGAAAGCATCCTCTAAAGTTTGCACTGCTAATTTTTCAAGCAAGCGAGCCCTCCGGGGTCCCACCCCTTTGGCAAATTGAATGGGAATCTCAGAGAGAGGGGATTGAATCGGCATGATGATTACAAAAAATCTATTACGCCAAAAGCGGAAGACTCACACCAAACAACCATGGAAGAATGTGCTCAAGCTTGCCCAATCCGTATAAAAGGCTTATGAGAAATTTGAAGCGGAAAAACAAACAATCCAAGTAACACAGACTGCCTGGGAAACGTACGAAGGTGAATGAATTAGTGTCAACCGAAAATGGGCATGAGTCATTTTGCCAGCCGTATTGTTCCACGATTCAGGCGAGGTAGCGACAACCGGCCCTCCGATAAGGAACATCAGCTAACCGATTGAGTTCCTACTTATTAAAGGGACTTTGCGATTGCCTCCTCATCTCATTCCTAGACAGTGGCAGACAACGGACAATATTTTCGCATTGCCCCCTTAAAATCTTAAGAGACTAGCAGGGCTAATTTTATTGAAAAATGGAAGATGTTGAGCCTGCTATGTATCCCAGTGATTTTCCATGAAAATTCCGGGCAATTTAAAATAGAGGCCTTGTGTGTGGATTGCCCTTACGATTCCATTGGCCTCCTTCCTGAACCCGATCCCGGTGATCAGTAACAGCCCAGTGCTAAGGAATTGGTGAGCTTTTCATCTTCGAATCACCGTTGGCGCATCAGTTTAAGTATATCTGCACCTCGGTTCTTTTCACGCAATCATACCCGGTAGTTTTCACATCAAGAAAATACTGGATGACCGCACCTTCCGAATGAGGTGGTGAGGTCATCAAAGAAAAGACTTAGCAAAGCCCTATTTCATGGATGGGAAGAGACTACTTAGAACCTCGCAAAGGATTCAGGAGTTTAGAACGATACACCTTCGCCGGATGGCCCGAAACTGTTTCTTTCGCGGTGAAATTATCAAGAATGTCATCGAAACGTTGTGCGCAACCCTTCACATCATTCGGATCGACTCGGCAAGAGACGCAGGCGGCATAACTCAATGCATAAATGCGATTGACATCTCCAGCGTCCGGATAATTTTCTTTGAGTGCGCTTTGCAAATCGGCATCCAGCTTTCCTCCAGCCAAGCTGGACATGAGACCTGATATTTCCGCACCAAATTTCTTGACCCTATGTTGATCTTCTGTCGACAAGTCTTCCGGAAGTGGGCAGGTATTGGGTTTAATGACGATCGTATCGACTCTGGGTTGCTGCTGCTGACATCCGAAGAACACAGTCAGCATGCCCGCCATCGCAAGACCCATCATAACCGGATAACGCCGATTCCTTGCAGGAAATTTCAGATTCATCGTGAATCCTCCCTTGTCGAAAACAAACAAATTAGCGCCACACATCCCATGAGCAGAATGATAATCCGAGGCACTCAGCATGGCAACGCGCCCGCATACGTCTTTTTAAAAAATTATCCTTATTGAAAGATAATTTAAATTTGGAAATGAATCAAACGACCGTGAACGCTCTCTCCTCCCTTTTGCATCCATGTGGACCACTCCTTTAAATACAATGTCGAATGAAGATCACGACAGGAAATGGGTTGCCCTTCTTTGGTTTCAGGTATAACCTGAAATGCAGTCTACCTTTGGAATTGGGGCTGCCTAGCCTATTAGCCTGTAAAGTCTGGAGAAACAATTCGCAGTCGCTCATCGACAGAGTAATGTTTGTCTTTTCTGGATCACTCGAAATGAATATCCATTTTGCATTCACCCACCCGTTCTGCCAAAAAGAACACATGGAGGGGTCCCATGATCCCATCACCAACATCGCGTGCTTGGCATTGTCTCGGGAAGGCCATCCTTGCAAGCTTTGCCGTCTTGATGATGGTAGGGGTGACCTATGATGATCACATTCATTTCCGTTAGGGCTTCAACCGAGTACAACAGGAACTTTTGGACAGTGGGATATGGAAGTAGGGGATGACGACAAAATTCATGTCAAATATGCGGATCTTGGCCTTCATTGGTTCCGAACGGAATATGGGAGTAGGAAAGAGGTGTCCGAGCCGAAAACAGTTGGAAGAGGAAGAAAGGAAACCCTATTCTCTGAATATCGATTATGCCAAATTATCGGATGAGGATTCAGACAACACGGCAACCATTCAATATTCTGCAACCCTCTCCTACTGATGATGTTAAATATTTAGGTCCGTATACTCCATTTATGAAAATTGGAATTACCCCGTAGGTGGCTTTTGATCTGACGAAAATTTGTTGTCCACACCCGTAATACTTCAGACGCTTGCTTCAATGCCCTGTCCCTGTTATTGAACCGATGTGTTATTGTTGCATCTGGACGTGCCCGGGAAGCACGCCCAGCCTCCTCGATCGTTAATCCGGTCGGCATCCATAGAACTTCTTTAATTTTCAGGGGCTTGTATGTACAATGGTACCTGTGGTAACAAACAGAAACTATTGTGACAATTATGTCCTTTTAAATATCCAGGGAGAAGATCATGGCTTTTTCATGTGACGTGTGCGGAAAAAACCGCTTAGTGGGAAATAATGTGAGTCACGCCAATAATCGGACGAAACGGGTCTTTCGGCCGAACCTCCGTACGGTTCGCGCTCTCGTGAAGGGTGCGGCCCAACGCATTAAAGTCTGCACCCGTTGTTTGCGGTCCGGATTGGTTCAAAAAGCCGTTTAATCGGCTCTCATGCCGTTCATGCGAGGTGAACGGCATTTCCCATTTGATGCTCTTGTAGACCTGAATCGTATTCACCAATTCGACTGTCATCATTACTTCATTCCTTTCCAGCCGATTTCCATATTGATTCTTGGGTGTCATTATGAAATACGCCCACATCTGATAAATCAGCAGGGCTCGCCCCTGGAAACGACCGCTGGTCCCTATTAACGTGGGGCAGACCATTCCACCTTCATTTTTTCCGTCCCGCAGGACAGCAGCCCCTTTTTTCGCTCTCGCCTTAATCGGAATCCTTCATCCTCTGAGCTTTCCGCCCTTTGATCTCGGATGGCTGGCCTGGTTGGTGTTGGTTCCGCTCCAAATTATAATTCATGACCTCCCGCCAAGGCGGGCCTTGTATTATGGATGGCTGGCGGGAACCCTCGCCTTTGCAGGGACCGTGACATGGGTCATCACGGCCATGCATCAATTTGGTCAAGTGCCGTTCATAGTGAGTGCCTTGTTGATGCTCCTTTTGGCAGCCTACCTTGGCGTATACATGGGCATCTATGGCTGGGGATATGCCAAGTTTCAACACACCTGCCCCAAGCTCTTGTGGTTCGGAGCCCCCGCCTTGTGGGTCGCCTTGGAATTTGTGCGAACCTATGCGTTGAGCGGGTTTCCCTGGGCGCTCTTGGGCTATTCCCAATTCCAATGGCTTCCTGTTATTCAATTTGCCGACATGACGGGAGTCTATGGGGTGTCATTTTTAATCGTCATGGGGAATGTTGCTCTGACCTCTCTCCTTTTATGGATCCAAGGCAAAAGACGAGGCTTGGCCCTTCCCGGTCCATGGGTGTCCATGGCAGGCTTTGGCTGCGCACTAAGTCTCGTCCTTGCCTATGGAACCTGGCGGATGCAGGAACAGGCCAACCTTGACGTCTCGGCACGCACTCTGTCGATTGGGTTGGTCCAAGCCAATATTGATCAAGCCGTCAAATGGAACGAGGCCTACCGGGATGAAACCCTTCAACGCTACACCAGCCTCAGCCGACAAGCCGGGAAGAATACCGACCTGCTCATTTGGCCGGAGGCGGCCACACCCTTTCTCTTCGAGCAGGAGCCCGCCTACCAGAAACAGGTCCTTGATATTGCGAAAGACACGCACAACTCGTTGCTATTTGGCAGCCCCACACTTCGATTTCAACAGGACGGCCGTCCCTATTTATACAATAGTGCCTTTCTGGTGACGGCTGAAGGACGGGCCTCAGACCGGTATGACAAACGGCATCTGGTGCCATTTGGGGAATACATTCCCTTGCGATCAATTCTCTTTTTTCTGGATAAGCTCGTGGTAGGGATCGGCGACTTCAAATCCGGCCAGGGAGTCATGACCATGGAAGTCCCAACGGTGCCACCCGGCAGTGGTCCGAGATTCGGGGTGGCTATTTGTTTCGAAGTGATTTTCCCAGATCTGGTTCGCCGGATGGCCAGGGAGGGTGCTAATTTTCTCGTCACGATTACCAATGATGCCTGGTTCGGGGATTCTGCTGCGCCGTATCAACATTTCGGCATGGTCGTGTTTCGTGCCGTTGAAAATCATTTAGGTTTTGCCCGAGCCGCCAACACCGGCATTTCCGGCTTCATTGCCCCGGACGGACACATTCTTTCCCAGACATCAATTTTCTCAGAACAGGCGGTGACGGGATTACTTCCACTCCGTTCCTCATCACCCACCTTTTACACTCAATTTGGGGATGTCTTTAGTTGGGGTTGTGTTATAATGGCAGCTATTTTGTTCACTTGGTGTCGGTTTACCACACCGTTTTCCACGCCCAAGCCACGGTCTTCACTGATATAGCCACGAGAGGAGTGCTGCCCATGCTCGAAGATATTCGCATTCGAATGGAAAAAATCAACGACCACATTCTGGAATTCCGGAGGTATCTTTGACGTTCCTCGGCTAACAACTGAACTGGAAGAACTCGAGCGGGAGACCTCCCAACCTGATTTTTGGAACAATCCCCGTCAGGCCGCCAAAGCCGGACGACGTCAAGCCGAGATCGAACGCCAACTCGCACGCCTTCACCAACTAGACCAGCAACGGGATGACCTTCTCGCGATTCTTGATCTGATTGGCCAACAAGGGGATCCGGAATTAGAAGCCGAGTGGAGCAAGGGCATCAAAGAAATTGAGGCCACGCTCGAAGCCTGGCGATTGGAACAATTGTTATCGGGGGAACATGACCAGAATAATGCCATTCTCAGCATTAATCCTGGAGCAGGCGGAACGGAATCCCAGGACTGGGCACAGATGCTCATGCGCATGTATATTCGATGGGCTCAGGAACGGGGATACAAAGTGGAAACCATCGATCTGCAACCCGGCGATGAAGCCGGCATCAAAAGCGTGACCTTGGCCATTGCCGGGCCATTGGCCTATGGATACCTGCACTCAGAGGCGGGCGTGCACCGGCTGGTTCGCATCTCCCCCTTTGACGCCAACAAGCGTCGACATACCTCGTTCGCCGCAGTGGGGGTTTATCCGGAATTGGACGACGACATTGACATTGTGATTGATGATAAGGATCTGAAAGTCGATACCTTTCGCGCGGGTGGGGCGGGCGGGCAAAATGTGAACAAGGTGGAAACCGCTATTCGCATGACCCATCTTCCCACAGGAACCGTGGTGCAATGCCAGAATGAACGGTCGCAATTGCAAAACCGGATCGGCGCCATGCGGGTGTTAAAAGCGAAACTGTATGAGCTGGAACAGCAAAAGAAAGACGCTGAATTTCAAAATATTGTTGGGGAAAAGAAAGATATCGCCTGGGGTAGCCAAATTCGTTCCTATGTGTTCCAACCGTATCAAATGGTCAAGGATCACCGGACCAACTACGAGTCAGGCAATGTCGCCTCGGTCATGGATGGAGCGTTGGACCCTTTTATTGAAGCGTATTTAACCATGAAGGCCTCGAAAGCTTCACACATGCCGGCCAATTAACACGCATCCACATTCGATACTCGGCCTTCATGATTTATCACCGTCATATTCGTGTTTCATGTGCTGACCAGACGACCATCAGGATATTCACTTCTATGAACCAGTAGAGCCATGTAAGTTATGGAAGAATTGAACGAACAACAACAACAACGGCTGGAAAAACTCCACGCGCTTCAGGATGGAGGTCTCCATCCCTTTGGTACACGTTTTCCCACCTCCCACACCCTCGAGACCATTCTTCAATCGTATACAAACTCGACCAAAGAAGAGCTTGAAGGCACACCAATTTCGTGTACGGTGGCCGGACGCATTGTGGCCATGCGCCGTTTTGGAAAGGCCGCTTTCGCGGCCTTACAGGAAGAAGGCCATCGTCTCCAGGTCTACCTCAAGAAAGATCTGCTTGGAGATCAGTCCTATGAACTTTCGCAGTCCTTTGATTTAGGGGATTGGATCGGCGTCGAAGGCAAGTTATTTCGCACCAAAACCGACGAACTCACGGTAGAAGTCCATCGGCTCACCTTTCTCACAAAGGGGTTACGGCCTCTTCCGGAAAAATGGCACGGGCTCACCGACATTGAAACCCGGTATCGGCAACGTTATGTGGATTTGATTGCCAATCCATCGGTACACCAGGTATTCCGCACGCGCAGTCGAATCATTAATATCATTCGTTCGTTTCTCACGGAACGAGAATACCTCGAAGTGGAAACGCCGATGATGCATTCCATTCCTGGAGGAGCCACGGCACGCCCGTTTGTGACCCATCACAACACCCTCGACGTAGACTTATATTTGCGCGTGGCACCGGAATTATACCTCAAGCGCCTCATTGTCGGGGGATTCCGGCGCGTTTTTGAAATCAACCGCAATTTCCGCAATGAAGGCATTTCCACCATTCACAATCCTGAATTTACCATGTTGGAATTTTATCAGGCCTATGCGGATTATCATGATCTGATGGACCTGACCGAACAGTTGTTTCACACCTTGAGTCTGGAAGTGTGCGGAGGCCCAACGGTGACGTACCAGGGCCAAAGCATTTCTCTGGCGCCACCCTGGCGCCGGGTGCCGTATTTGGACTCGATCGTAGAGGTCAACCAGTTGGATCCTGAAGTCTTGTCGGACCATAAAAAAGCCGTGGATGCGGCAAAACGGTTAGGTGTTGATTGTGCGCCGCAAGCCAGCCATGTGGACATCCTCGTCAGTCTCTTTGAAGCCACAGTCGAGCCAACATTGACTCAACCAACCTTCATAACCGATTTCCCTATCGAAATTTCCCCGTTGGCCAGAAAAAAAGAAGCCAACCCGGCCCTGACCGACCGCTTTGAACTCTTTATCGGTGGACGGGAATTAGCGAATGGATTTTCGGAGTTAAATGATCCCTTGGACCAGCGACAACGCTTTGAGGCCCAAGTGGCTTTGCGGGATGCAGGAGACGACGAAGCCCATTATCTGGATGAGGACTTTATTCGAGCCCTCGAATATGGCATGCCTCCCACAGCAGGAGAAGGTATTGGGATTGATCGACTCGTCATGCTACTCACCAATCAGGCCTCGATTCGCGATGTCATTCTTTTTCCCCAACTTCGACCGGATCGGCCTTTGTGACCCTCCCATATGAAATATTAGTCGGACTGCGGTATCTTCGGGCCAAACGTCGGCAACGAACGATTTCGCTGAACACGTTTATCTCCATCACCGGGATCACGCTTGGTGTCGCAGCACTCATTGGTACGCTTGGCATCATGACCGGCTTCAAGGAGGATCTCCAGTCGAAAATTCTTGGCACCACTGCACATGTGATCGTACAGGAACGTGGCAGCAATGACATGAAAGGCTATGCGGACCTGGTCGATCAGATTGAAGCCGTTCCCGATGTGGTAGCCGCTGCCCCGTTTATTTTCAAACAAGTGCTCGTCACCTCCAAAACAGCCGTGCAAGGGATTATCCTCCGGGGCATTCAGCCCTCGCAGGAAACTCGCGTGACCGATTTAGAAGCCAACATGAAATTTGGGGATTTAGCTGACCTGATCCGCCCTTTGACTCCACCCACATCGACATCTCCTGATTCCGGTCGGGACCATACCACTCCTTCACCCTCCAATCCACCCGGAATTATTTTGGGGAAGGAATTGGCCTTTCGGCTTGGCGTGTTTATCGGCGATACCATTAATGTCGTCTCACCTGTCGGTCCAATGACGTCGTTGACTATGACACCGAAAATCCGACCCTACACCGTGGTCGGCGTGTTCGAATCCGGCATGTTCGAGTATGATTCTTCGTTGGCATATATCAGCCTGGAGGAAGCCCAGAAATTTTTCAATCTCGGTGAGACGGTCACCGGGATTCAAGTCAAAGTCAACGACGTATTTTTGGCCCAGCAGATTGCCCAACGATTAGAAGCCACGCTCGGCCACATTTTTATCGCCCGTGATTGGATGCAGTTAAATCGAAATTTGTTTTCGGCATTGAAACTCGAAAAGACCATGATGTTTCTTCTGCTGGTCTTGATCACCCTGGTCGCCTCGTTCAATATCGTGGGGACCTTGACGATGATTGTCAACGAAAAGCAACGGGAAATTGCCATCCTCAAAGCCATGGGCGCCACGCCAGGAGCCATCATGCGGATTTTCATGTTAAACGGGTTGGTAATCGGAATCGTGGGAACGGGCATTGGGGTCCCTCTCGGCTATACCTTTTTGTGGCTCATCCAGAACTATTGGACCTTCGACGCCTCCGTCTATTACATCTCCCGCATTCCCGTGCACATCCTGCCATTGGATGTGCTCCTAGTCGCCACTTCGGCCATCATGATCAGTTTTGCCGCCACGTTCTACCCTTCATGGCAAGCGGCGAAGTTAGACCCAGTCAGCGCCCTTCGTTATGAATAACCCAATCGACTCAGAGTTCACGCCCCAAGTGCCATTGGTCTCTATCGATAATCTTTGTCGTTCATTTCAGATGGGCAAGCAAACGGTGCATGTCCTCAACGGCATTACCATGACGTTAGCGCGAAAGGAAATGGTGTCGATTGTCGGAGCATCAGGGGCAGGGAAAAGTACGCTGCTCCACATCATGGGAACCTTGGATCGCCCGACAAGTGGAAAAGTATTGTTTGAAGGAAAGAATATGTTCCGGGTAAGCGAAACCGCGCTAGCGGGATTTCGGAATCGATCCATCGGATTTGTCTTCCAATTTCATCACCTTCTTCCAGAATTCACCGCGTTGGAAAACACCTATCTTCCGGCGCTCATTCAAAAAATTCCCAAACAACAGGCCGTGGACGCCGCAAAATCTCTCCTATCTGAAGTGGGGCTTTCTCACCGTCTGCACCATAAACCAGGGGAATTATCAGGAGGAGAGCAGCAGCGTGTCGCCGTGGCCAGAGCCTTAATCCGGCACCCTGACCTGGTGTTGGCGGATGAACCGACAGGCAATCTGGATACCCATACCGGTGATGAATTATTTGAACTTTTACGAAAACTCAATCACACGCATGGAACAGCCTTCGTGATTGT
>CAZBQO010000066.1:0-10886 GCA_964494125.1 uncultured Nitrospira sp.
GCTGTTGATTCACCAGAATATCGGTCGCGCCGCCCGCATGCTGAACGGTGTAGGTTACCGCCTGCGCGCGCGTAGCATTTTCCGTCCATTTCGCATAAATGTCTACCGTTCCTGAGGTGGGCAACGTCGGCGTATAGGTCACATGATCGGTGCTCACCCCGCTGGGCACCACCATTACGGCATCGGCCACCACTCGGCCGTTGGCCTGATCAGAGAGTTCCACCATGGGGTTTGACGCGGGATTCAAGGTAAAAGTGCCAAGGAGATTCCACTGCCCGCCGTGTTGCGTCTGGTTCATCGGCACGACGGTGGTGCCGCCGGCATAGTGCACCGTATAAGTGGCGTTGGTGGCGTTTCCTGGATCGGCCGCCCACCGGGCATAGACGTTATACATCCCGGTGGCTGGCACCGACAGACCCCACGTGGCCGTGCGCGGCGTCCCCGACCCCGCGGCGGTAAACTTGATGGCATCCGCCACAACCGTGCCCCCCACTTGATTGGCCAAAACCACGCGATGGTTTTGCCCCGGCATCATGACATAGGTCCCCAGCACATGCCATTGCCCGAATATTTATTGGGGGATAACCGTGACCCGACGGCATATCTCTGCGCCTCATATCATCCTACAAAAAGCTTGTGGAAAATATATCCAAAAACGGTTTGGGCATGGTAGGATCACCATTCTGGTGAATAGGGATATGTATGTGAGGGGAATCATTGGCACATGGTTTGGTGATTGGATTTTCCAACAAGCGGTTCAACCGCAATCCGGATGCAATCTGCTCTTGAAGTTACCCATGCTGTTACTCTATAAGTAGTCACAATCAATTGACATACACTTGCGCGGAGAGGTGGCCGAGTGGCCGAAGGCAACGGTTTGCTAAACCGTCGTAGGTCAAAAGCCTACCGCGGGTTCAAATCCCGCCCTCTCCGCCATATTTTTTCTCAAATTTTCCTTATCTGTCTTCGTTCCTTAACCTTCACCCCTTCCTCCGGCCACCTCTACCCGGTATCGTTGGAACCGAATGATCCACCTGCCCAGCATTTCGCTTTGCTGAATATGATCCATGCGTGAACATCGTTGGGAAACCCAGGCGACGCTCTCCTTCGACGACATTTTATCGGTGGCGGGCAAATTGAGGCAGTTAGGCCTGACCTCTATCCATGAGGACAAGGAGATGATCGGCTATATCGAAGAATGGGAGGTGGACCATCCACAGCGCATCCAGGCCCTCGCGCCCTGGCCCACCGAGGATGTCACGTTATTACATCTCCTCGACAACTGGCAGGGCGACTTTTTTTTATTGGCAGGCTACTACCACTCCATCTTTCAAACGCATCAATCGGTGAACACGTACTGCTCGATCGCGCATCCCTGGTGTATAACCCAGCCGCTGACAACCCTCCTGCCGGAGGCCTGGCTGTGGCTGGGATTTCGACATACCCATGGATTCATTCGGGTTCGGGTTCACACCACCGAAGTGATCACCCCTGGGGAAACACTTGCCAAACCGCGGGACCGGTTTTGGCTCACGGACCGGGAAAACGCCTTTCGGACCGCCATTCAGACCCTGGATCTTCCGATTGAGGTGACGCAAAAAGGCGCAAGAGTGCTGTTGCAGACAGATCGAACCGATACTCCGCTCTTTTGCTCATGGCCGGATGCGTTTGGACCCTGCCAATTCGAACTCAACTCGCCGGATCCTTTTGAGTTTTTGGTTCCCGCGAGTCAACTGGCTGCGACCTACCAGGGCAAACCTGCGAATTTGCGTGTGTATCTCACGGGATTTTCCGAACCAGCCCTTTTGGATTTCACTGGCATCGCACCCAATCCCCGGTTCATGTATCGCTGTTCTATTCACTGCACGCTGTCCGATATGCCTGAGTTGCTTCAGCTCTTAAAGCCGCAAGGGCGGGTGTATGGCAGCCTGGCAGAATTCCAGACCGACTATCTCCTTCCTGAAGGTGAGGACGTCGCGGCCATCGTGGGTCTGGTGGGCACGAATGGTGACTTTCGTCTGGAGATTCGCCTCAACCAACGACCTCTTCCTCATCAGGCCACGGAACAATGGCTGGAGGAATTGGTTGGTCATCCCCTCCTCTATGCACCCCTACCCGCCTTCCCGTAAGGGAATGTTGAAAAAGGCTGCCAGCGGCGTTCTCGCCGCTTGGCCGTGCTCACGTACTCCTTCGTACGCTCCGCTCGCCCAAGCAGCTACGCCCTTGCTGGACAAGCCTTTTTGAACATTCCCTCATTGTCCTCAGGTTGGTTTCTGTGACTCATATGCCCATGGGAAAAGCAACATATTTGAAATATTAAACTACTCCCGTCACAAAATCCTCTAGTGCCTGAGTCCACGAACACTCAATCCAGGAACAGGCGCGCGGCCCGGCAGACTTCCTCGACTGATATTTGCCGCATACAGGCTTCTTCTCCCCGGGAACACTCGTCATGACAATATTTTTCGCAGTCCAGGCCTTTGTAAATCACGGAAACATTTTCTCCCCTCGGACCCCACACATATGGATCAGAGGGACCGAATAACCCCAGAACAGGACAACCGACGGCTGCCGCCATATGCATCGGGCCCCCATCGTTCCCAATTAATAAGGCGCTTCGCTTCATCACTGCCGCCAGTTGACGCAACCCGGTTTGCCCCATCACATTCCGCGGTTTGGACCTGGTCAGGTTGACAATGTGTTGTCCTATCATCATCTCTGACTGGTGCCCGATTAAGGCTACGACCGCTCCATGATCGGCCAGCCAGTCGGCCAGAGCGGCAAATCGCTCGAGAGGCCAGGCTTTATTGGCATATCTTGCGGGAGGATGAAGGAGCACCAATGGCGCCTGCCCGATCTGGAGCGAAGCCATCAGGTGATCCCCTTGCTCATGGTCCTCCGGTCGCAGATACCATTCCGGATTGCCCACGGGATCACTGATACCTAAGGCGGGCAAAGCCTGGGCATGATAATCCACCATGTGCATGGAACCATAGGCTGATGGCAGCACATGCGTATACAGCTTTCCACGCCACCGATTCTCCCGATTAAACCCCAGCCTGACCCCGGCACCGGTCCAATAGGTCAGAAATGCGGAGCGATCCCCGTCTGTTAAATCCACCACCCCATCGAAACGAGCCTGACGCAACGATTGGTAACACGCAAATTGTTGGCCCCATCCTTCACGAGGCAACACCATGATTGTCTCCAGATAGGGATTCCCGAACAACACACTCTCCGTTCCAGGATTCACCAGAAAGGTGAGTGACGCATCGGGAAATCGCTTGTGCAGAATGGGAAGCAGAGGGGTGGATAACACGACATCCCCGATATACCGAAGCTTAATAAGTAGAAGACGTTTCACGTGAATCGTGACTTCGAGATTATCCTGAAAAAATAATCCTACAGGGGAACCGTTTGGGATTCACTCCGAGGGGGCTTCATTTCAGGATCCGTCCGATGGAAGGGAAGGGTTGCTTGCCAGTAAGGCCATAAAACCGACACGGTATAAATCCCCAATACATATTCTCCAAATTCCTCCAGCCCCATAAAGAATAGCTGTGCGTCTTCCAACCCAAGAAATGGAAGATAATAGCCATGCACTTTATCCACCACCACACAGAAACTTAGCAGCATGCCTCCCAGGGTCAATTGGCCAATCCAGGGAGCACGACTATTCCAGCCTGCAGCCAGTCGGGACCAGATTCGAGAACAGCCGACTATTCCAATAACCATGGCGGGAATAATCATACCCCCAATCACCAACAGTCGTTCCCAAAGTGGAAAGCTCGGGTTCCAATAATTCGCAACCTTATCTAAATTCCATCCGGTCGCCCAGACATGCGCATCTAACTCCCGCAGCCCAAAGAGAAGACAGAGAGCCGTGAGCCCTAACCACTCAATGCGATGGTGAGAATGACCGAGGCCCGCTGTCAGGCACCACACCGTGGCGACAAACCATACGCCCGCACTCATCATCTCAACGGGCCCGTTTTCTGAGGCAATGACATCCCCCCACCCCGGCAAATTGGTAGACCATTTTGCCAGGAGCGTCATCGTCAAACAAAAAAAGAGCGCCTCCACAAGGTTCCTCCAACACAGCCGGGTCTGTCCTTGACGTGTATCCTGGAGGAGTGAAGGCTTGTCCGAAGGCATTTGAAGAAATCCCGATCTCATGTGACTCTAAGTGACATCTCCAACAACATCAGATAGAACCAGTGACAGCCGCCGGCAAGAATCAAGGCCACGCCTCCAAAGAGTACCGCAGGGAGCCTCCTGCTCAGGAACCACCCTGCACTCACACATCCCATGACGACGAAATAGAGTCCAAGAATGAGAAACCCGAGCCCAATGTACCAAGTCACTAAGGCCATCCCCCCGAGGGCATAGATATAGGGAAGACCCTCCTGATAATACGGAACGCGAGGAAGCCCAACCGTTACACCTACCGATAGCAATACCATCCAAGCCGGCCAGGAGGTTATCCAATCCTTCGCATCTTTCATGAAGCCCCTTTGGTTAGCCACACACGTCCCTATAGAGATTCAGCGTTTCCTGTGCCGCCCGCTCCCATGTAAATTGCTTGACCCGCTCAAACCCCTTGTTGCGTAATTGCGTGTGTAATTCGCGATCACTCACCAGCCGGTCAATTTCCATTCCCAATTGTTCCGGATCGTGAGGGTCGGCATAGAGAGCGGCATCCCCTGCAACTTCCGGCAGAGCACTCCCCGTCCCGGTAATGATCGGGGCACCACAGGCCATCGCATCAAGAAGGGGAATCCCGAACCCTTCATATGAGGAGGGAAACACAAAAGCTTCCGCATGGGAATACAGCAGCCGTAAATCTTTGCTGGACACATATCCGGGACAACAAACCGAATCCAAGATCCCCAAATCCCTGGCCGTCACCATCAGGCTGGCGCCCCGTGACTCTAACTCGCCGATGGCCACAAGAGAGCACGATGAGGCCAGTCGTGGAGATCGGGCAAACGCCTTAAAAACGGCGGTATGATTTTTCCGGGGTTCAGCTCCCCCCACAAACAGCACAAACGGACGGGCAGGAATGTGCAATCGAGTCCGGACCTCCTGAAACTTCTGGTCATCCCGATCAGGAAACATGTCGGGAGACGGCCCGTGGTGGATCACCGTAATACGGTCGGACGGGAGATGAAGCACCTCTTGAATTTCCCGGGAAGAAAATTTGGAAACCGCCACCACGCGAGAGACCTGCCTGGCACGCAGACCTAACTTCCAGGATGAAAGCGCTTGCCCAAAGAGTTTTTTCGAATACTCTGGATGACGTGCCAACCAGACATCATGGATCGTAAGTATGGTGTGACGTTGGCCGTAATCGGGAGCCTTGAAGTTGGTCCCATGAAAGATATCGAGCGGGGGTCGATCTTTCTCCATTCGGCCAAACCCCCACGAGGACTTGGAGCATTTCACGGAGACATGCGACGGGAAATGAAGCGGAAAAGTTTGGGTAGAACCACTCGATGAGGCATAGGCCTCCCATTCAATATCCTGAGAAAAGGAAAACATAGCCGGGAAGAGGCATCGGACATATTGCCCAATCCCGCTATAGGCGGAACGCATGGGCCCGGCATCAAACCCGACGCGCATCAGGCGTCTGAACCGGTGTGAATCATCGGACAATGTCTTATCGCCATGGACTGTCATTCTGGCCGGCGGAGCACCGCTCGCTATTGTATTTACTGAGAAGATCCCTGGGCCTCGAGCTGTCTCATATGCCAGAGCTTGGCATATTTCACAAAGGTATACATACTGGACAGAGCGCTGACTAAAAACCCCGCCATGCCATCACGATAAGCCTTTCGAGCAAAATAATATTTCGAAAATGTAAAGATCGGACGAAATAGGAGGTCTGTGCCACGCACATGGCGTTTAGTTCTAGCCCGGTCTTGAGCGGCCAAGGTGGTAAAATTTGGAAATTTTTCAAAATAATTGTGAAGCGTGGGCCTGGTGAGGTGCACCAAAGGACACGAGAGATAGGCGGATTCTCCCGAAAAGATGAATTTATTGTGGGGCTCGGCGTCATCCAAATGGCCGATTCCCCGGCGGAACAGACGCAATTGATAATCGGGATAACACCCGGCGTTCAATACCAGGGAGCCAAAATAATAATTATGACGGGGGACATAATAGGCCACAGGCCCATCCTTCGAACCGGCAGACAGCACCGCTTCTATCTCAGCCTGAAGTTCGGCAGGAATGCGCTCGTCGGAATCCAAAATAAAAACCCAATCCGTGGTCGCTTGATCCATCGCATAATTTTTCTGATCCCCAAACCCTCGCCAGGGGCGTTGAAAAATCTTGTCCGTAAACGTTCTGGCAATATCCATGGTGCGATCCGTACTGAATGAATCCACCACGACGATTTCATCCATCCACGTTGCACTTTCCAAACACGGCTGAAGGTTTTTCTCTTCGTTGAATGCCACCACGGCACAAGAGACCGTTTCCCGCTTGACGGTAATGACATTCTTTTGGGCTAGACTATTCTGGTTCTTCATAAGATGAATGATCCGTTATCGATAACCACCAAGAGTAATAAAAAAGACAGTCTATACCCGCACAGAGTCCCGGGTTGTTCATCATCGTCAATTGGTCGATCTCTGCACGGCAGGTATCCCACCCCACCTCTCCTCAATCGGCATGTTTCATTTTCCCACCACATTGCCTTCACTGGACTTCTGATAGCCAAACCGTCCCATACGGCTGGATATATCGACAAAGCTCCTCAAACACCACCATGCCATCGGCAACGTCCATGCACATCGGATGGGCAAGGACCGTCGCGGTACCTCCTTGCTCGCATATACTCCGTATACTCGACTTCACCCGATCGGCCCATTCCGTGATAGGCATTCGGTCGGTAAGACGCTCCGGTTTGGTTTTCCCATGTTGATATTTTCCATGTAAGACATGTTCGTGATCCGGAAGAACATTCATCGGAACCGAACGATAGCCGGGACGCACCCATTCCGCGGATATTTTCACATCGGAGACCTCATCGGACACCACATGGATTCCACAGGATTCTAATAAGCGATCCGTATCAGCGGTTCGTATATAACTATGGTTTCGCCAGATCTGAATTCGTTGGCCCGTCACCTGTTGAATGCTGGCAATGGTCCTCTGAATATCACGAAGTTGGTGCGCAGCGGTTCCCCATGGCGTTCCATATACTTTCTTGAATATTCGAGATAACGGATCTCGAAAAGCCGCAAAGGTATGGCCACCAATTTCACAATGCGGAAGATCCGATAGGATTTTCACCGTGTCCGGCTCTTCCTGGCAGGCTTTTCCGGTAAAAAACAGCGTGACTTTCACTCCGTATTTCCCGGCAATTTCACAATATTTCGCGGCTAACGCAACTTCTGTTTGGGAGGAAAATGGCGTATCGGTTCCCCGATACGAGCGCTGATGGACATCCCCTGTCAGACAAACCATGTTCTAGAATCCTTTGCGGCTCAACCCGGCCATTTCGCCGACGCGCTCCACACCCGTTCAAGGCCTCTTCACGACAACGGGGGAGTGTGATTGCATCAATTGCCGATACACCCACTCCGTTTGAGTCAGCATGTGTTCCATGGAAAATCGTTCGTGAATAACCTGTCGCCCGATCTTCCCCATTCGGGTCGCGGCAATGGGATCCGACAGAAGACAGCCAATTTTCTCGGCTAAGATCTCGGGGTCTCGCGGAGGGACCAACAGTCCGCTCAGGCCATCCTGCACCACCTCGGGCACTCCTCCCACCGCAGAAGCGACCACAGGACGTTCCATGGCTAAGGCTTGCGTGAGAGATTGAGGAATACCTTCTTCAAAGGAAGGAATGACCACCACATCAAGGATCGCCAGCAGAGCCGGCACATCCTGCCGAAACCCGATGAGATGCACACAGTGCTCCAAGCCAAGCTCTCGAATGCGATCCAACAGTGCCGCTTGTTCTCCGCCATCTCCGATGATGACGCACTCGACGGTGGAAAAACGTTGCGTGAGCCATCGGACCGCCTCGATCAAGACCGCCATGCCCTTTTCCGGGCGCAGAAAGGTGACGGCTCCGATCAGAGGACCTTGGCTTCTAAGCCCCAAACTCTTTCGTAAGGACGCATCCGGGGGTTGGGGATGGAACCGGTCCAAGTCAACTCCCGTGGGAATCGAAATGACCCGGGAAGGGCTCAGCCGGGTCCGTGTCATCAATCCCTGTCTGACTGCCTCACCTGTGGTGGTGATGACATGCGGCAATTTCCCATAGAGGAGTCGATGCCGCCACGTCCGTGAGACCGGCGTGCTTTTATGGCGGGTCCGGACAATGATGGGGCGTCGGGACGAGATCCGTCCCGCAATCGATGCCGTCCAACTATCAAGAGACCCGTGCGTATTGACCACATCAATCTCATAGTGCTTCAAAATTCGCAAATAGGAGGGGACCAACGTGATCCACCCTCGCTTGCCGTAAGTGGTTGTCTTGACCCGGAGCCCTCGCTGTTCGGCCAGAGCGGCCAACCGACTCCCATGCGGAGCAGCCACGACCACCGTATGGCCACGCTTCTCCATGCCTTGCGCTTCCTCCAACACGCGGTATTCCTGCCCTCCCATCCCTGAAGAAGATTCCGTGTGAAGAATGCGCATGGGTCTCTGACCAGAAAAAATATGCCTTACCTTCGGCCTAGCCATTGGAGGATCAACGGGATCGCAGAGGAGGTCCATAGGATCAACTTTTTTGCATTTCCCACAACTTGGCGTATTTCACAAAGGTGTAATAGGCATACAACATGGATAAAATCAGCCCCGGTTTCCGGTCCAACATCCCCCCCCGAAACACATACATTTTCAGAAAGGTAAATAAGGGACGAAGCACCAACTGATGGGGGCGAAATGTCCGGCCTTCACGATGCATGTCCTCCGCCCGCAAACTGGAATACCGATCCATCTTACGAAAGTAGTGATCGATATCCCGAAAGGGTATCTGCTCCAGACTGGCATGAAGATATCCAAGTGTCCCCTTCAGCTCATAGCCCTCATGGACCAGCTCCTCCCGATATCGCATATGACCCTTATGAAAAAACTGAGGTTGCCGGTAATCAGGGTACCATCCACAATGTTTGATCCACCGCCCAAGGAAAAAATTCCTTCTGGGAATCTTATAGGCCTGTGCCGAAGGCCCCTCCAGAAGCAACCGTTCGATTTCTTCCTGCACCGTTGGCGTCACCCGTTCATCCGTATCCAGGCTCAAGACCCAGTCATGCGCGGCATGGGTCAGGGCGTGATTCCGCAGCACCCCAAACCCCTGGAAAGGATAGTGGAAAATCTTGGAGGTAAATTCACGGCAAATATCAGTCGTCCCATCCGTGCTATGAGAATCGATCACCACCAGTTCATCCACCCAATGAAGGCTCTCTAAACATTTCCGCATATTCGGTGCATCATTATAGGCAATCACCACAGCGGAAACTTTTTCTCTCGTGCGTTGTTCCGTCATACGGTTTTTTCCTTCGATTGCCTCACAGATTTATGGTTTCGCCGAGGATTGGGTGGCCGGCATGCGATCATCTCTTCGATGAGAGAAGCCCCCGACGATGCCTTTGACCTCACGAACGAGATCCTCGAGCGAGATCGATTCCATGCATTCCAGATAGTTGGAATTTCTGCACGTTCGTGCTCCACAGGGACTGCAGGGCAATTCCCTGCGCACGATAACATGCTTCCCCAAGGGATAGGGACCTGTGGCTTTCGGATGCGTGGGGCCAAAGATCGCGAGCACAGGAATTCCCACTCCCGCTGCAAGGTGAATGAGGGCCGAATCGTTTCCAATGAGCAGGTGCATTCTTCGCAAAAGTGAGGGTAATTGGGGAAGAGACAGTCGTCCGACCAGATTGATCAGACCATGTGGCACGAGACAGTCAAATTCCCGGGCAGCAGAGATGTCTGAAGCCCCCCCCAAAAGCACAACACGCACATCGGGCCACTGCACCAATTCGATGGCCAGATCCACAAACCGTTTACACGGCCAGGCCTTCATGGCAGACCGTGTCCAAGGTGCCAGAGCAATCAGGTGTTCATGGTCCAGGACGTGTGCATCCTGAAGCATCGTTTCAATGGTGAGACGATCGGTAGAGGATTGAGGCAGATGGAACACCGGAGTAGATGAGCGTCCGCCCAGAAATGTGGTGATCGCGACATTCCGGTCAACGGCATGGACCTCCAGCAAACGCCAGGGGGAAGGCTTCGTCTCCGGCAATGGCACCTGGTGTGTATAAAACCAGGTCGCCCCTTCCCTGGCTCGCGCAAACCCCACACGGGTTCGAGCTCCGGTCATCACGCCGAAGATCCCTGAACGGAACAGCCCTTGAAAATCCACAACCAGATCGAACTGTCCTCTTCGGAGTGTACGAAAGATATGCGGCCAATTGTGCCAAGACACATTCACAGACAACAGGTCATCAATATCGGGGTTCCCTTCCAGAATCGGCGCCCAGATCTTTTTAACCATCCAGGTCAGTCTGGCGTGCGGGAACCGCTGACGCAACGCAGACACCGCTGGAAGGGCATGAACAATATCACCCAGGGAACTTAATTTGATGACCAGGATGCGCTGAGGAGTAATGTCCATACGTATCCGCGAGAAACCTTTAGCCCATCGACACCATACGATATCCCAGTAACGCGTATGAATGGCTTCGCGGCTTCATCGGTTTTGCCTAATCCGGTTGTCTCGATTCATGATCTGCTGTTCTATCCAGTTCACGGCATGAACAAAGCTGTCCGCGACATAGGCAATCGGCACCTGTCCCGCGTCTCTCGCCCTCACCACATCCGCACTATACGAACTCGTCATGACCAGGACACCGGGTACCGAGGCG
>CAZBQO010000067.1:0-10877 GCA_964494125.1 uncultured Nitrospira sp.
ATCTGCCTGTCAAAATCTGAAATAGCTTTGTGCCCATTCTGTCAATAATTGTAAATAAATATTGTTATGGAACCATTTGAGGATGGTTCTGTGTGCCTACTTCTTTGTCCCGCAAGTATGTGAAAAAATCCACGGCTCTGGGACTTTTCTGATTCAAATTCTCCGTTGTTTTCCTCTATGTGCGAATACTTGGCCCACGTTATCAAAATCAAGCCATAGGGTACATGATACCTAAAGGAGTGACAGACGTCTCCGTTTCACGTTGAGCAAGAGTCCCAGGGCTGTGAGATTCACAACCATGGCGCTGCCTCCATAGCTCATGAGAGGAAGAGGAATGCCCACAACGGGGGCCAGCCCGGATGTCATGGCAATATTGACGACAACTCCAAAGGCTAGCATGGTTACTACTCCGACAGCCAAGAGAGTCCCGACAATGTCTTTGGCTTTCAACGCGATTTCTAATCCCATCAAAAATAAGAGAATATATAGGGAAAGTAAGACTATTGACCCAATAAAGCCCCATTCCTCTGCGAATACCGCAAACACAAAATCGGTGTGGCCCTCGGGAAGAAATTTAAATTGGGTTTGCGTTCCCCCATATAATCCCTTTCCCAGTAATTGGCCTGAACCGATGGCGATGCGCGATTGAAGCCCGTGATAACCTTTGCCCCCCGGATCAGAATTGGGATCAACAAAGCTGAGAATCCGATCCTGTTGGTACTCGTGAAGTGAGCCCCAGACCCCGCCCCAGGCAAAGGGGAACAACATCAGTGCCGCCAAAAGCACAAACCCAAAAGCCTTGGATTTCATGCCCACCGTGAGAATCACCACAAGAAAAATAGCCAGAAAGCCCAAGCTACTTCCCAGGTCAGGTTGTTTGAGGATGAGTAAAAATCCTGGAAGTACGATCAGTCCGGGTATGATCAATCGACGAACCCAGCCTTCACGGGTGGTTGCCCCATAGTAGGCAGCCAGCATGAGTAGCAATGGAATCTTAATGAATTCTGAGGGCTGGACCGCAAAGGGGCCGAGAGGAATCCATCGTTGAGAGCCCCGACTGGTTTTCCCGGCGATTACCACGATGATAAGTAGGATCAGTCCGATCCCATAGAGCAGATATGACAGACGGGCGAGCTTGTGATAGTCAATACCGACCGCGACCAGAAATGCTAAGGAGCCGACCACCATCCATGTGGCCTGCTTGAGATAAATAGGGAATCCGGTCGTCGACTGAGGGTTGGTCACGCTATAAATGGATAGGATGCCCATAGAGATAATTGCCATAATGACACCCAGGAAACACCAATCGAAGGTATCCAGTCCACGGCGATTCACATTGTCGTTCATTAATGACATAAGATGCGTTGCTCTCCATCCTTAAGAGAGGGATTCCTCTTCAAAGAGAAGGCTCTTGGGTGGTCTCAAAGCCCATATAGGCTTCGATGAGTGTCTTGGCCAAGGGGGCGGACGCTGAGCCTCCATGCCCCATGTGTTCAACTAATACCGCCACGGCAATCTTCGGGTGTTCTACGGGAGCAAAGGCCACAAACCACGCGTGGTCTCTAAATTCTTTTTGAGGCTCCTTGTTTTTATCCTTGTCTCCATCCGGTTTCAGGGCAACAACTTGCGCCGTTCCAGTCTTGCCTGCAATGCTTACGAATTCTGATTGCGCCAGTTTTGCTGTACCCTTCGTGACGACTGCCGCCAATCCTTCCTTGATATGGGCAAACGTTTGGGGAGAGATGGCCAATTGTTGACTGAGGAGCTCAGGCTTTTCTTTGAGTGTGCCGGTTCGCCGAAGTCGAGAGGCTTTGAGCAGGCGGGGTTGGACCACGCGTCCATTGGTTGCTACGATGGCGGCCACTTTGGCCATCTGAATGGGAGTCACGGTTAAAAATCCTTGTCCAATAGAAATAGAAATGGTTTCGCCAGGGTACCATGGTTCCCGTTTGACCCTTTTTTTCCATTCCGAGGAAGGGACAAGGCCCGATCGTTCGGAAGGGAGCGCAATACCGGTTTTTTCACCTAATCCGAATTGACGAGCATAAAGGGCGATGGGATCAATGCCCAATTGATTGCCGGCTTTGTAAAAGTAGACATCGCACGATTCCGCGATAGCTTTGGTTAAGTCGACCGGACCGTGGCCTCCAGCCTTCCAATCACGAAAGACCCGCCTTCCAAATGGAAAGGTTCCATGGCAGGGTATCATTTCCTGTGCGCCGAGGGTTTGAGTCTCCAAGAGGGCCGCGGCCATAATGATTTTAAATACCGACCCTGGAGGATACTGCCCTTGAATGGCGCGATTGGTGAGAGGATGACGTGTATCCTTGAGAAATCGTTGCCAGTCCTTGGCACTAATCCCTCCCGAAACATCATTGGGATTAAACCCTGGTTTACTCGCTAAAGCCAGAACGTCCCCATTCCAGGGATCCAGGGCAACAATGGCCCCCGCTTCCTGTCCAAGAAGGTCCTCTGCGAGGCGCTGAAGTCGAATGTCGAGCGTCAGGTACAGGTCATCCCCGGCCAGGGGACGTCGAACTGAGAGAGACCGTTTTGGATACCCCAACGCATCGACTTCAATCACTTCCTCTCCGGTTTCTCCAAGAAGATATTCATCAAATGTCCGCTCCACTCCGTTTTGCCCGATGATGCGTCCTCCCTGTAGATGGGAAAATTCCGGGTCTTTAAGCTGTGATTCGGAAATTTCACCCACGTAACCCAGGACGTGCGAGGCGTAAGTGTTAAGTGGATAGTGACGCTGATATTCAGGCTGAATCACCACACCGGGGAGTTCAAGCCGGTGTGATTCTATGAGTGCCGCCTCTTTCAGCGTAATGTCGGCTTTGATTTTGACTCGGCCTCTTCGGCTTTTTATTGAAAGTTTATTGGAAATCTCTTGTTGATCAATATCTATGTAATGAGGTAACTGAGCTAAAAGGGCCTCACGGTCCTGTATGTCTTCCAAGGAAACATACAGTTGGAAGCTGGGGATATTATTGGCGAGGAGTTCTCCGTTCCGATCATACAGAAGTCCTCGAGCCGGTTCTAAGACAATGGATCGAGTGCGATTGTCGCGGGCAAGTTCTTGATAGTGCAATCCGTCTCGAACCTGTAATTGCCAAAGGCGTAACCCCAGCAACACCAATAGCATCAGAAAGCCGATCTTGACGAATATTAACCGATTTTGAATATCGGCAAGTTCATTAGCCTGGCGGGAAGTATCCAGCATTGTGCGGGTCTTATCGTGGTCCCCGTCCTAAGTGTACCATACTCAGCGATGGGCCAATGCACTTCATAACCCAGAACATCCCTAAGGTCATGAGGCTATTATAGAGTCCTTGCGGGAGAAGTCCGGAGGAGACGGCGTGAAAAAGGATCGGAGCATCCACAACCGGATATGCCACAACGAGAGAGGCCAATCCGCATCCTAAGGACAGGGCGAAGGTGACAAACAAGATTGCGGGACTGGTGACGGTGGAAAACGTGTGGGTTGTGACGCCGGCCAGGGCTCCCGCGAGTCCCTTTAAGATCATATTGAGCCCAATACCGCCAGGACTGAATAAATCTTGGAAAAGTCCCACCGTCAGTCCGATCCTGAGTCCTTTGTATTCTCCTGAGTGAAATCCCATGACACAGGCTAGAATGAAACATAGGTCGGGGTAAATCCCTTTGGCGGATAGAATTGTGCTAAAGGTGGCTTGAGCCAGAACCACTCCAAAGCACAGAAGGATGTCGAGAAAAATAGTCACGAGATAATATTAGGGAGAAGGAGAGATAGGCGGTTTTGGTAATGATGAAGGGGAAGCAGGATGAAACGAGGTAATGACCAGGACCGCTTCCAGTTTGGCAAAATCGACAATTGGATCAATTTCACCCAATTGAAATAAGTCGGTATCGGCTTTGGTAACCTGTTGAATCCGGCCAATTTGGAGTCCACGGGGAAAATCATCCGTTAATCCAGATGTGACCACTGGATCTCCTGGCTGGACAGGCGATAGAGGAGGCAGATATTTCATATGAATGGTTCCTTGAGGGGTTCCCTGTACCAGACCCTCATCCCGGCTTTTTTGAATCATCCCGGTAATCGCGACGTTGGGGTCGGAAAGCAGAAGCACGACGGCCGTCGTGGGGTTTACTCGTACGACACGACCTACGACTCCGGCATCGGTGATGACTCCCATTTCCGGATGAATGCCATCTTGGTTGCCTTTATTGATAATTATCGCCCGATACCAATTGGACACATTCCGGCCGATGATTCGAGCTGGAAGGGTCGTCATGGGTGTGGTTTCCTGATACGCCAGCAGTTGTTGCGATTGCATGGCAATGATGGCATGTTCTCGAAGGAAATTTTGCTCACCTTGCAAGCGCTGAACTTCCTCCTTTAGCTGTTGGTTTTCTTCCCACACATTCTGTAAGACGATGTAGTGGTCCCAAGCGTGACGGATAGAATCCTGTATCGAGGCGACAACATGAAGGGGGACTTCCAGAATTCGTGCGAAAGGCCCTCCCACGTGACTCAACCATTCCTGAGATTGTCGCGGCAGAAACAGCAGGAGGGCCAGGAATAGAATGAAGATAACTCCTAGAACTCGCCGGATACTTGTGGATATGGGAAAATTTGGCTCTGATCGAGGCATGCAAATTGAGGGAAGCTCAGGGATTCAGCCTGGAATGCGAAGAAATTTTCCGAAGGAGGCTGAATTCCTCGAGAGTTTTTCCTACTCCCAAGACAACCGAGGTTAAGGGGTCATCGACCGTGACGATGGGTAAAGACGTTTCTTCACGTAGTCGATTATCCAGCCCTTGAAGCATCGATCCGCCTCCGGTCAGCACGATCCCCCGGTCAATAATATCCCCTGCCAATTCAGGCGGAGTGTTTTCCAAGGCCAGACGGATGGCTCGGATGATGGTGGTGAGGCAATCTTGTAATGCTTCTCGTATTTCATTGTCGTCAACGAGGATCGTTCTGGGGATGCCGGACACCACATCTCGCCCTTTGACGGCCATTTGCTTT
The DNA here is from genome assembly GCA_964494125.1 of uncultured Nitrospira sp. Lineage (GTDB taxonomy): Bacteria > Nitrospirota > Nitrospiria > Nitrospirales > UBA8639 > Nitrospira_E. The sequence goes on from CAZBQO010000067.1 coordinate 5,018, forward strand.
TTTTCAGGCAGAGGGTAGGCTGAGCCGATTTCCATCTTGATGCGTTCTGCCATATGTTCGCCGATTAACAGGCTGTATTCCCGCTTGAGATAGCTTGTGATCGCTCCATCTAGTTGATCGCCCGCGATACGGACCGATTCACTGTAGACAATGCCTCCCAGGGAGATCACGGCGATGTCGGTAGTGCCTCCTCCGATATCGACGACCATGTTGCCGGAAGGTTCGGTAATCGGCAATCCTGCTCCAATGGCAGCGGCCACCGGTTCCTCAATGAGATACACTTCACGGGCACCAGCGAGCTCAGCTGATTCCTTGACGGCACGTTGTTCGACTTGCGTGATCCTGGATGGGACACCAATAATAATGCGTGGCCTGAGGAGGGTTCCCCCGCGATGAACTTTTTGGATAAAGTGGCGTAACATATGTTCCGTCATATCAAAATCAGCAATAACACCCTCTCGCATGGGACGAATGGCGGTGAGATTGCCCGGGGTTCGACCGATCATTCGCTTGGCTTCTTCTCCAACCGCGAGAAGTTTTTTGGAGTTTGTCTCAACTGTCACGACGGAAGGTTCGTTCAGGACAATCCCTTTCCCCTTGATATAAATTAAGGTAGAAGAAGTTCCCAGATCGATGGCCATGTCTTGGGAAAAATGGCTAATGCAATAATTGAATATACCCATGGGAAGTGGTGAGACCTATTAATTTCAGAGGGTGGGCGACAATGGCGGAATCGGAATTAGGATTGTTAGGGTCTTTCTGCGCTCCAGGGAAAATAGATAACCTTTGCCACTTTATGGGTGCATCGACGTTTGGTCGTTGTTCGCGATTGGCCGGAAACCATTTAAGTCTGGTTCTGGGCTGGATGAATCGTTGTCGGCACTCACTTATTTCCACCTAAGTAGTTAGCAGGTGGAGACATAAGGTTGGATTGTCCCCTGTCGCAGGCAAAAGTATATCAGAAGTCTTAAAAGACCACAAAGAAAAGGCGGAGATGAATACAACTCTGGAAAAAACTCTTCCTGGCTCTTGCCAGAAGGGGATGAATGTAGATAATTAGAGTCCGAAAAATTTCCAAAAAGAAGGATACATTCCATGGCAAGCAAAACATTGTTTGAAAAGATTTGGGATCAACATGTGGTTCGTGAAGAACCAGATGGAACTACCTTATTATACATTGACCGACATTTGGTGCATGAAGTGACCTCTCCTCAAGCCTTTGAAGGGCTTCGGTTGGCCGGAAGAAGGCCACGACGTCCAACCGCGGCGCTTGCTGTTCCCGATCACAATGTTCCAACCACCGACCGGTCGCAGGGCATTGCCGATCCCATGAGTGCCTTGCAAATTTCAACCTTGGAAGGCAACTGTGCAGAATTCGGAATAACCTATTATGGGATGGAAGATATTCGGCAAGGCATTGTTCATGTGATTGGACCTGAGCAAGGGTTGACGCTACCGGGTATGACCATTGTGTGTGGAGATTCTCATACCTCCACTCATGGGGCATTTGGCGCCTTGGCGTTTGGCATTGGGACATCAGAGGTCGAGCATGTGCTGGCGACCCAATGTTTGGTACAGAAACGACCAAAAACTATGGAAATTCGTGTGGAGGGTGCGCTTCCTGACTATTGTTCTTCCAAAGATGTGATTCTGGCGATTATCGGGCAAATTGGTATTGGTGGTGGAAACGGCTATGTCGTGGAATATACGGGTTCGGTGATCCGATCGTTTTCAATGGAGGGCCGAATGACCCTTTGCAACATGTCTATTGAAGCGGGAGCACGCGCTGGTCTTGTCAGTCCAGACGAATCGACGGTCGCTTACGTGAAGAGCCGACCCCTCAGTCCGAAAGGAGCGTTGTTTCAACAGGCAAAGTCGGATTGGCTGAACTTGAAAACCGACCCTGGAGCCAGGTTTGATAAGGTTGTTGAGCTGCGAGGAGAAGATGTTTCTCCTCAAGTGACTTGGGGGACCAATCCGGGAATGGTGACGGATGTGAATGGACATGTGCCCGATCCTGGATCCATTGCGGATGAAAAATTGCGGATGGCCACAGAACGGGCCTTAGCGTATATGGGGTTGCCAGCTGGCATCCCTATTTGTGACATCCGGATCGATCGAGTCTTCATCGGGTCCTGCACAAACTCACGAATTGAGGATTTGCGGGTGGCGGCTCGGTATGTCAAAGGAAAGCGCGTCGCTCAAAGCGTCAAGGCTATGGTGGTCCCAGGATCAGGGTTAGTCAAACACCAAGCGGAAGAGGAAGGGTTGGATCGGATTTTTCGCGAGGCGGGTTTTGAATGGCGCGAACCGGGGTGCAGTATGTGCCTCGCCATGAATGCGGACGTGCTCACACCGGGAGAACGATGTGCCTCAACCAGTAATCGAAACTTCGAGGGGCGTCAGGGTAAGGGCGGACGGACGCACTTGGTCTCCCCTGCCATGGCCGCTGCTGCGGCGGTTGAAGGACATTTTGTGGATATTCGTGATTGGAAGATGTGAGATGAATGAGGGAATTTTTTTGTCTTCAGGATGGCCATTACTTTCTCTAGCATAATACGGGAGATAGATATGCAAGCGTTTACGATATTGACCGGAACGGTCGCTCCGTTAAATCGGGGCAATGTTGATACGGATCAAATCATCCCGAAGCAATATTTGAAAACAATCCATCGCACCGGCCTCAAAGAGGGATTGTTTGCCGATTGGCGGCGACGGGCAGATGGGTCTCCGGATCCTGATTTTTTTGTCAACCAACCGCGCTATCAAGAGGCCACGATTCTGTTGACCCGTGAAAATTTCGGTTGTGGATCATCAAGGGAACATGCTCCATGGGCCTTGTTGGACTATGGCATTCGTTGTATTCTGGCTTCGAGTTTTGCCGATATTTTCTATAATAATTGCTTCCAGAATGGGATTCTTCCTGTCGAGCTTCCAGGGGAAGACATCCAAACTTTGTTTGACCGGGTAGCCCATACCGATCAATATCACGTCACAGTCGACTTGGCTCAGCAGGTGGTCACCCTTCCTGAAGGAGAGACGTATTCGTTCACCTTGGATCCATTTCGCAAGGATTGCTTGTTAAAGGGATTAGACGGAATTGGGCTCACGCTTCAACACGAATCTGCCATTGCCACTTATGAAAAACGCCGAGCTCAGGAGGCTCCCTGGCTCTTTCAGGATTTTTCGTCTTCAGACCGCTCGTGAAAGTCTCTTGACCTTCTCGACTAATCGGGATGGGCCTGGAATGACCCATCTCGATTCTCCTTCCGATCCTAACCGGCCTAGCTTTGGCCCATGCCCGTTGAATGAGGCGCAGCGGATGGTAGACATTATCCTCAATCCGAGGGATGATGGGGCCTCGAGGCCATCCCCGGCTCCCTTTTCCTGTTCTTGTATATTGCTGGAAAAACCCTGAATGGTTGTCATTGCCCAGAGCCGTACCTCTGAAAGATGAGTGAAGTCCACATCCTACGGGATGTCCTCATTATTTTTTCTATTTCCGTTCTGGTTGTTTTTGTTTTTCAAAAACTCCGGCTGCCGGCGGTTGCGGGATTTTTAGTTTCTGGCACCTTAGTGGGGCCTCACGGCCTGAACCTCATTTCTGATCTGCACCAAGTCGAAACTCTCGCCGAAATCGGTGTCGTGTTGTTGTTGTTTACCATTGGATTGGAAACTTCTCTTTCTCGCATACGGGCTTCCAGAAGGCTCTTATGGGTTGGTGGTCCCCTACAAGTTTTAAGCATGCTGAGTGCTGTAGCACTTGGGGGTTGGTTTCTGGGTCGATCATGGGAAGAATCGGTCTTCTGGGGCCTGTTGTTGTCATTGAGCAGCACAGCCATTGTCCTCAAGATTCTAGGAGATCGAGGTGAAATTGATGCGCTGCATGGGCAAGCGACCATGGCGATTCTTATTTTCCAGGATTTAGCCGTCGTGGCCATGATTTTACTGACGCCGGTACTGGGAACCGGTTCCCAGGGTGAGCCACGGGTCATTGTCGAAACACTCGTGAAATCCGTCGTGGTTGTAGGGTTGATTGTGTTGGCTGCTCGGGTTCTTGTCCCTCATGTTCTTCATCTTATTGTGGGGACTCGAAGTCGAGAGTTATTTCTCCTGTCGATTATTGTCTTGGGGCTGGGAACAGCATGGTTGACCTCCCTTGCGGGTTTGTCACTGGCTCTTGGGGCATTTATCGCAGGGCTAGTGATTTCTGAATCGGAATATAGTCATCAGGCACTGGCCGAAGTCATTCCTTTTCGTGATAGTTTTAATAGTTTATTTTTTGTCTCAGTGGGGATGTTAATGAATCCCTCGGTCATCGCGGAATTTCCCATTCTGGTGATGGGGTTGTTGGTGCTTGTCGTGTTGGGCAAGTTCCTCACGGGAACCGGAGCGGTATTCCTTGCTGGAGCTCCACTTTCTTCTGCATTGTTAACGGGGGTGGCATTAGCGCAGGTGGGAGAATTTGCCTTTATTCTCGCCCGGGTGGGTCAGGGAGAAGGTTTATTGGACACGCTAGCCTATAATATTTTTCTTGCCGTATCGGTGTTGTCCATGACAATTACGCCATTTTTGATTCAATGGGCTCCCCGCCTGGCTAGACGAACCGAGGCCCTTGACCGCCTGAAACATTGGTTCCCTCGACGTCAGGTCAATGCGCTGCAAAGTACCAAGATTAAAGTCAAAGATCATGTCATTATCGTGGGTTATGGCTTAAATGGCCGGAATCTTGCCAGGGTTTTAAGTGATATGGAGATTCCATTTGTGGTGCTGGACGTCAATCCTGATGTCGTGCGGGCTGATCAAAAAGGACGGGGCACCATGCTCTATGGGGATGGGACGAATCCCAGAGTGTTGACTCAAGCCGGAATCTTATTGGCGCGAGTCCTCGTGGTGGCTACCTCTGACCCATTTGGGGCGCGCCGGATTGTCCAGCAAGCACGACAACTAAATCCCACTCTTCATATTGTCGTACGAACACGATATTTAAAGGAATTGCAAGATCTCCAAGAACTAGGAGCCAATGATGTCGTGCCGGAAGAATTCGAAACATCCATTGAGATTTTTGCCCTGGTTCTCCGCACATACCAGACACCGAAGGCCATGATCCAAGACAAAGTTGAACAAATTCGCCGTGAGGGGTATCTTCTGCTTCGGAGAGGAGAGTTGCCTGAGTTAGCTCACCATCTGCGTGCTGGAACATTGGCTGATGTGCAAGTCGATACCTGTCGCGTGGAAAACGATTCTCCCGTGTTAGGGAAACCATTGACGCAGTTGCATATCCATGGAAGGACGGGCGCTTCGGTGATTGCGATTACGCGGGGTGGCGTGACGCAATCCAATCCTTCTCGAGAAACGATCCTGGAGCCAGGTGATGTTCTCGTCCTTCTTGGTGCGCGTGAGCAAATCCGTAAGGCCATTGCCCTGCTTGTGGATGCCAAAATCTAAAACGTCTGGCCTTGTCCAGGGGTATTTAGGCGACGGGTAAGCCGTTATTGGCGTTCCTCTATCAATAGTTACACCCAATGACCATCGTTTTTCTTCTTCAGGTATAGAAGGTGCCTTGGATGAACGTCTTATTCTCTTGAAATCAGGTTTGCCTGTTATGAGGGCTGCATGGTGGAGATAGCATGCAGCACAGGTGAGCCCTGGGAACTTCAGGAGATGCCGTCTGGCATTTATCTGAAGGAATTACTCGCGAACGAGTCCCGCCGTTTTCAACACAAGCAGGCCTGGTCAAGAAAGGGTAGTGAATTCCCTCATTGCTTATGGTCCAAAGATCAAGCAAAAAAAATGGAAATTAGTCGTCCAAAAACGATCAAGATTGGACGGCAAGTGCCAGAAGAATTCTCCAACCTCC
>CAZBQO010000068.1:0-10818 GCA_964494125.1 uncultured Nitrospira sp.
CGTGAGCACGGGAAAATGGCGAGAACGCCGCTGGCGGCTTTTTTCAACAGACCCCTGATGGGCAATGGCGGGTATCGGGTCAGGTAAAGGGAGAAGGTTGAGGAGGAGCTCCGGGTATTTCAATGTCCGTCTCCATCGGAAATTGTTTATTTTTAATCTGTACGATCTATAGTAGAATCCTTTGTCAAAAGCCAAAAGTGGATGGGCAAATTATGTTGTATGTGTGGGTACCGGCAATCTCTGCCTTCAATCCACAAGAGTTAGCCAATTGGGGCCATCTATGGGACATGTGGTAAACGGATGCAGAGCAGAGCCTGTACATCGCTGTTGTGATTTAAAGTCCAGGAAGGACCATAGGGCGGTTTCCGGTAGGTTTGCCTTCTTACTGAGCCTTCTTGCAAAGGGGTCTGTCATGCGGATTAAAAAAGTCACGATGCAATTGACGCTCGTCACAGTCTTCCTCCTTACCGGATGTGGAGGAGTGCAGTCGGGACAAACTACGGTCCTGAAAGGTTCCCAGTTGCCGGACAAGCAAGGTTGGGAGGATTCCAGCAATGCTGTTCGCCCATTGGATGTAGTGACAAACGGGAGTCATGTCACGCTCAACACAATTGGAGTCCTCAGGGCGATCGATCAACTTCCAGGGAAAGCGTACATGTGGTTTTATAAAGACATTCCTTTTGATTTCGAAACAGGGTTCTCCATTGAGTTTACTTTGCAAGTGCATAAAGTGGAGCAACCGCATAATTTTCTTGATTCGGGCATTATGTTTTATGGTTCTGTCGACATCTCTGACGGGACCTTCGCAGAAGGACCACGAAGTCATATGATCTATTTTGATGAGGATGCCATTGGATGGGGAGACGAGAAAGGGACGTTTAAAATGGATACGACTGATACCTTTCACACCTACAGGTTAACGGTTGAGGGTGGAAGATTTGCCAAGGTGTACGTTGATGGAAAGCCTGCTTTGAAGCGAAATGACTGGGTGGGTATACCCAGAATCGGCTTTGGGGATATGACGAATGATGAGGGGGTCAATGGAAAGTTTTCTATAGGTGACATTATTGTGACCTCAGATCCTCAACGCTTCCCTTCGCGACCTGCCCCCCGCCGTCAACTCATCCCTCCTTCACGACGTGGTGGTTAAGCCACCCATTGATAAACCAAAAGCCTGGACTCACCGTCTGAAAAATTTTGTAAGGGGTTTCGTTATTCATCAGTTGGATGTAGGAAAAATTTTGGAGGAACCGGCAAGGGGGAGCAGATGAAGGTGGATGGAGGGATATTTGTTTGCTGGTGACTCCTTTTTTAGCTGAGGAAAAATTATTGGCCTAGTCTTTCCCATTCCTGGACTCAGCATAAGATGAGGAATGTAGAGGGAATAATTCTTTATAGGTCTTTTCCCATTCTTCTAAGGGGTCTTTGTGGCCTTTTGAAACTATTTCAAGAAAGGAGCCATATTGTAGGGCTCGAGCACCATCAATGATCTGTTGTAGGCCATATTCTTTGCGAAAATTATATTCTGTAAACGCTGCCGAGGCACATTGAAGGGGAAAGAACCAGTCTCGCTCCTGATTGGAATGATAATCCTTTAAATAAAGTCGTATTTCATTAAATAAATTGCAATATTGATTGGCCCTCAACCATTTGCCCCACACCAACATATAGGCCTCATCTTTTGTAGGTCTCGTTTTTTGTTTCCAGTCCAATTCTCCCGTGTCTATGCGTTTTTGCGCAAATTCAGGTAGGAAGTCTTTCAATTCCCCGGAAATACCATTGAAACCGAATAGCTTGTGGCCGGGCTCAATCATGAATATTTCACAATCCACCTGATGCAACATGGACTCAAGCAACCCTTCGCGGTTGGCCAATACTCTATCGGGAGCCTGCCATAGGGTTTCTGTCACATTGTTAATTTCCTGAAGGATCTTTTCCTTCGATGCGTGAGAAAGTTTTTGAATACACTCATGGGGTGAATCATGAAAGTCTTTTTGTAAATGAGTCAGAACAATTTCATAAAGTGGGTTGGGGGGTATTGTTTTTCTGCGAATGAACATACCCCGTAGTTTGTTTAACAACCCCATACAAAACCTCCACGAGTAAGGAGTAGGTTTCCCATACCGGGAGATTCATGAAGAAAAAAAATCGATATGAAAGCTTTTCCCATCTCTGCGTATGCTCTCACGTATTTACTTGATGGCTGTTCTTCATAAACCGGCTTCCGGCAGTTTGGAGTTGAGGAAAAATTGGCTTCTGTTCCATCTCACCGAGGCCATCCAATGGCAAGTGACCAGTAACCAGGCCTTAACAGCTATACAATTTAATATAGCCAGGATTTGTCCTATTGGCCAGAGAATGAACGTAGCCGGAAAAAGAAAGCAGGAAGGTTCACCCCAGGTGTCTTTGGGCAAATTGGCAAGACAGTATTTGGCGATTCCAGCAGGTATTATGAACGAGCTGAAAAAACTCTCTCTCTAACTTCTTCAACAAGATTAAATTTTCAGTCCTTTTTGCCCTTATTGCGGCAGAGATCATTCTTTCCCTTCCGGTTTTTCTCCTGTCCGTCGGGCGTGTTGGAATAGCCTCATTTTGTGGGGAGGTAAATCAGGGAGAAACGGAGGAGGAAGGAACTAGGAGTGTAGGCAGGAGATCGTTTAGCTCACGATCGCGGATTCGGTTCAAACGCAAACCGGTCCTACTAATTACCCAGGAGCATCGGTTCTAGGCCCTATCCCCCAAAAGAGGGGTATTGGATATACGGGATAATTGCCCGTCAAACCTCAGTCAACTTGACATTTTTAAAGCTGTATTCTATTGATCTACTTTTTATTTTCTTACCATCGACCTGCGTGGAGGAAGGGGGCAAGGCATCTGTGGAAATAAGTTCAGATCGTTTTCGTTGACGGGCATTGTTGTAACACAGTGGCTCGAAAATCCGGGACTACTCACAAAGGAAATAATGCTTTGCATGGCCTTGGGAAAGGAGAACGTGTATGAAAAATCCCAGACAAGCAGTATTACACAATGTGCAGTTATTGTTCCTGCTGATTTTTTTGGTTGCGGGTTCGTCGTCAGCCGGTTCCGAATTTGAAAACCGTCATCATAATAGGGACCGACATCATGATCGGGATCGACATCATCATGGCGAGGGCGACAAAATCACTCAGCCAAAATTTGCCAATCCTCCCCAGGAGTCGAGCATTGGCGGGGTACTCGATACAGAGCTGGTTGTTAACCGACATGAAAAAGTTGTCGCAGGCCGAAACGTTCTCCTGCGATCGTATAATGGGCTGTATATTCCCCAGACGTTAAGGGTCAATCCCGGCGATACTCTCTATCTCCGCCTGATCAATAAATTGTCCGACGATCTTCTTGAACAAACCAATCTTCATACCCATGGATGGAATGTTTCCCCACAACCCGGCAGCGATGACATTTTTATGCAAGTCCCGGCTGACGGGCAATTCAATTACAGCATATCCGTTCCGGACAATCATCCTCAGGGACTGTTTTGGTATCACCCGCATGGACATTTGCCGCAACTGAACCCCGATGCGCCAACGAAGGGGAACACTGAATTCCAAATCATGAGTGGAATGTCGGGAGGACTTATTGTAGACGGCATTCTGGACCCTTTCCCGGAATTAAAGGGAATCCAGGAACAAATCCTTCTTCTTAAAGACATCCAGATTACCGATGAAGGCACCATTCCACTGCAAATAGATAGCAATGCCGGTACCACACGCATGGTGAATGGTCTCGTGAACCCACGGATGAACATCCGTCCAGGCGAGTTGCAGTTTTGGAGGGTTGGGAATATTGGCCCCGACATTTATTACAAATTGACGCTGGACCGGCATGAATTTTTTCAAATTGCCAGAGATGGTAATCGTCAGAACAGAATATGGCGTCGTGAAGAGATCTTATTGCCGCCGAGTTCCCGTGTCGAGTTTTTCGTTAGAGGGGAAAAACCTGGAATTTATACCTTGCGTACCCAGGCCCTGACCACCGGGCCTGCCGGCGACCAATATCCGGAGACGACACTGGCCACATTGGTTTCATCAGGACATCCCGATCATACCATGAGAATTCCCAGAGACTTGCCTCCTGTGGAAGATTTCAGGGACGCCCAGCCGATACCACCAGGCAAGCGAAGATCCTTCGTCTTTTCCGAAGACAACGACGGAAACTCGTTTTTTGTGAACGAGAAACAATTCAATATCAACCGAGTGGACTTTACGGTTCCAGTTGGATTTATCGAAGAGTGGACGATACAAAATGTGACAAAAGAATTTCATGTCTTTCATATACACCAAACTGATTTCCAGGTAGTGGAAATAAACGGAGTACAACAAGAATTCATCGGCCATCAGGATACCGTGAATATCCCATTTCAAACAGGAGACGTTCCTGGAGAAGTCAAGGTACTGATTGATTTCCGAGATCCTATTATCGTCGGCAAATTTGTTGCGCATTGTCATATTGGTGCCCATGAGGACAATGGAATGATGGCAGTCGTCGAAGTGGTAAATAATTAAACGATCACCGTTCAGTCCCACGAGGGCTCCGATTCGAAGGTAACGGCTCCATTGGTGGATAGTTCTGTTGGTTCGGATGGGAGGCCTATCGACACAGTGGCATAGATGCCGACTTGACTCCTGAGAGGGAGAGGAAAAGAGGACGCTATCGTTTCATTGCATGCTTCGGTCGACCTGGATGTCTGTGTTGAGCATGCGGCCCACGATTTTATTCAGCGTCTTCAGAAAAGCCTCACTGAAGGGTGCCAGGCAAGTGGGAGAGGACCGCTGAGTTTATGAGATACCCTCTCGAGAAACTGGGATTTCGAATTTTTTGACCATAAGACAAATCACATCATCCGAGACAAAATCTGTCTATATACCTACTTTTGGATCGTCTCCTAATCCTACCGACTGCGCCAAGCTTTTCTTCAAAAAACCTCAACTGGCAGAGCCTACAATCCCATTGGGTTTTTCAAAATAGGGTGAACCCTCTTCTGACGACAACGGCTGGTCCTACCAATCCACCTCCATCTTCTCCTTCACAGGTTCTTCTGCACACGAATCTCTTTCCCCATCCCGTGCACTAGGAGTGGAGACCGGAGACGGGAAGATTTTGAATTCCGCGCGAATGGCAGGGTGGTCGCTAAGAAGATCTTCGTACTTTTCATTAGGAGATTGCCTGCCTCGGTTAACAGGATGCCGGAAACGTTGATCTTCCGAGCCAGGGCTGATTAACTCAATCCTCGCCCCTTGACCTCCTCGATAGAAAATGTAGTCCACTCGATTCTTCCAATATCCATTGGGTTCTGGGCGTGCCTTGCTGTCATTGAGGGCCAACGCATCAAGGAGATAGTCTTTTAAAATTTCGTAGTCTTTTCCTGAGGCCTCCTTTCCCTTATGGTCATATTGTGAGTTGAAATCTCCTCCCAAAATGAAGGCCCGATCTTTCGATAATTTCTTGATACATTTTGCAAGAAATTTAATCTGCTTTTTTCGAACAATTCGGTCTTCCTCATCTCTCCCGGCATCCAGGTGCGTATTATACACGTCAAATTCTGCGCCATTCGGAAGACGAACCGGCACTCGAAGAAGCCCTTTGGTCGACCAGCAATCATTTTTCCTAGTCAGCCATCCTTCACAATCCGGAAGCGGTACCTGTGTGACTCCCCCTTCCATGGCTTTATAGTAGGGTGAAGCGATGGTCAGCCCCGACCCATAGGGAACACGGAAAGGAATGCCGGGACTATCAAATAACTGAAAACCAACATTGACGATTTTAATGGGAAGGGTTACCAGCCATAATGGGGCCAGAGCTATCCGTGGCCCGTTTCCTTGTTCTATGAGCTCATAAGTGAATTCATGGACAATTTGCCGGTGAAATTCAAAATCCTCTTGTAATAATACGAAATCATAGTCCATGAGCAACCAGGCCATCAAACCACTTCGGGTATCATCATTCCTCACAGGTATCCCGACATACATGGAATTCAGGATCGGAGAAATTCCATGGACATTGTAAGATAGAAATCGAACAGTACAGGGAACAGGTATCGATGATTCCGATTGTTCCGCAGAACATATTTCGCGTGGTGTAAAACCTTCAGCTATTGAAAATTCGTAACCGAAATCCATCAATGTCATGCTAAGTAAGAAGACTCCCTTCATCAAGCATTTTGGTAAGGCCATATTTCACCACTCCTATTCAATTCCCGAACTTGGATTCATAACGACTATCCCAACAGAGGAACCGGGGTCCCCAACTCCCACAATTAAACCGCCCCTACTTTACTTACCTCAGATAAAAAATCAAGTGTTCCTCACATGAATTCACACCGTTCTTTACCTATCCAAGGTGAATTGCTGATCATGCCGCTTTTGGCGATTGACATAATCCCTAACAGTGAGGCGGCCACACATCATGAAATGGGTCTACAAATGGCGGTTGGGCTTTTCCCTTGATGGTGGCGCTTCTGATGATAATGGGTACCATACTCGTTGAACACTTTTCGGATGGCACTTTCACCAAACTGGATGACACCTGACCGGACTTCCTCCTCCACAGACCTCACCCAGCGTTCGGCATGGTCATTCAGATTCGGAATGCGTGCGGGTAATTTGAGGAGGGTGACCCCATCCGCCTTCATGGTCCCTTGAAAGGTGGGGCAGAACTTGGTAACACGGACGCGGGGAAGATGCTGACCAGGAATCAGGGAGCCACACTCTACCATGGTCGAAAGCCCTGTGGGATGTCTAGTTATTCCTGCAATGTGTTTGTTGTATCTTCCGACGCCCCACCAGGGAAAAAACACGATGGAAGAACCCACCAATCCACAAATGGTCCAGGTTTCGCCGGTAAAAAAACGGTCCCGACGAGGAGGTCCTGATGGGTACGAAATTATGCCGTGTTCAGAATTTCTCTATGCTTTGGATAAAAACCATCGTGTTGGGCCTTACCCTTCTGGGGCTTTCTCTTTTTGGTTGCGGTATGTACTACGAAATGAAGGGCGTCGCCACCCTTGCCGGTGTTGAGAAGGATTTGGACATGTGGCTGGGGAAAAGCAAGGAAGAACAAATCCAAAAAATGGGTGATCCGGTGATGTGCATGCTGTGGGCTGGACATGGAGAATTCTGCCATTGGGTGGATTCAGGAGATTCAACAGATGGTTCTTTCCACCCAAAACGTATTTTTTATTATGACAATAACGGCGTTGTGTGTGGATGGACCTATACGGGACAGTGGGCAGATCAGACCAAAAACGTGTGCAAAAGATAAGGGTGCATTCTAAAAACTGGCAGGGCCTGCTGTTGATGGTGTCTTTGGCTCCTGCGGCAATCTTGGGAATCATGCCCTCGCGAGCATTGAGTGGGTATGGTCAAATTAATTAAAATTGTTCAAAAAATTAGGCACGCACAGATTCAAAATTTGGTGAATGTCCCACATTCAGATTACTGAATCGAGGTAGGAAATCAGCTCAGGTTGATTTACGGTGTCAAAACCCCTCCCAGAGACACGCTTTGTCAGAGGCAATTAAGTATTCTCCAAGCCCAGACAGAGAGGAAGATGGTAGAGCAAGAACCCGTCCGCCACAGCTTAATATGGTGAATAGGGTTGGAGGGGTCCCCAACGCAGTCGATCATATGTCCGCAGCCGGTTCATTTGGTTTAAGTCATGCTGTAACGCCTCCTGCCGGTAACGATTGTGTTGTTGCTGTTGTTGTACACGCTGTTGTTGGTACCACGCATCGAAATTTTGCGACGACGCTGGAGGGGAAGGGATAGGGGTTTGGTCATAGAAGGACCTTGGAGGATTTGGGTGAAGCTGTGAAGCCGGTCGCCAGGGATCCTCGCCAAATTGGGCCAAGGTACTCCCTGCCATACCCAGGAAACATCCAAAGAATATTATCGCTCGCATGCGGTAGCCCTCGTGTAAATGGGGAAAAAGATGTTCCCGAATGGCCGATCATTTGGATCCGTGGGTAGCGTGGCAAGATTCGAGAATAAAAAAATTCATCAAATAGGTAATGAAAGGAAAGTTTCTGACACCTTCGCCCGTTACTGCTCCCGTTGCGGTTCGATGGAGATCTTTTCCCGGGTGGCAATCTCCTCGCGCACATCATCCGGCATGGCCGATAATTACTGCCCGACCATAGAAGTTTAAGCCCCAGCTCAGAAAGTCTGAGAGTGCCGTTCTCAATTAGATTGGTTGACGGAGAGTGTGGGAATTTGAAGTCGTGCGGGCCTGGCTCATCCCGCACTCCCACTAGGGGGCCATGCCCCCTCTCATACCTTCGCATAGCCGAGGTCACGCCATGAGGGGAAAATTTTCCCATGACCAAAGCCTTTTCTTGGCAAACGCGCTCTCCGAACCGGTCTTGATGTAGTGTGCAAACTCAGGGGTCTTGCAGGTATTGTTAATTAAACGCATGCTTGGCACACTCGGGGGCATGAACTCCAAAACGCCCGTCTATCAATGGCATCGTTTTCCGACTGAAATTATTCGTCATACGAAGTGGCTGTACCATCGATTCTGTCTGAGGTTTCGTGAAGTGGAGGAGCTTCTGGTTAAACGATGCTTTATCTCCAGCTATGAAACCCTTCGACAATGGTGTCAGAAGTTTTGCCCTGCCTATCCATGCAACTTCAAGAAACGACAAGATCGTTCGGGTGATACTTATCAACTCCGACGCATTCAAATGCACGCGGTCAATTATCGCCTACTGTGCAGCCAGGCCTTTCAGGCCTGGAGGGAATCGGCGTGTGCATAAGGGGGGAGAGAAAACCCGTTACAATGTGTTCACATCAAGTTAAATGAACAATGCCCCGCGATGGGCAGGAGACCTAAGCATGGCAAGCACAACTGGTATGAGAGGGGGAGGCTTCTACGATGCGCACTCATCCGGGCAGCGCGCGGCGATGGACGAATTCCTTCCCTGGATCGTAGATGCCATGGCCGATCTGCCCTTGCCGACGAGCGACTCGCCGATCGCGCTGCTTGACCTCGGCTCGTCGGAAGGCGCCAACGCGATTCATGCGGTAGGGGCGATCATCGAGGCGCTACGCGAACGCACCACGGCGGACATCTGGACTTTCTTCGATGATCTGCCGACGAACGACTTCAATCAACTCTTCGCCAACCTCTTTCCCAATGCGACGCTCTCGAGTCGCACTGCCGGTATCTATCCCGCTGCCGTCGGCGGGTCGCTCTTTGGGCGTGTCGCTCCGGCTGCGAGCCTTGACATCGCGACAACCTTCAATGCAGTGGGCTGGATGTCGGTGTTGCCCCCGACGCGCCTGCCGCGGTTCATCTCCCCATCGCCACCGGCGCAGCGTGCATTTCGCGAGGGTGTCTCCGTGAGCCCGGAAGAAAGAGCGGCCTTCACGAAACAAGCCCATGAAGACATCCTGAGTTTCTACCGGGCTCGTGCCGCCGAGCTGAGGCCCGGCGGAAAACTACTCGTTCAAGTCTTCGGACGCAACGACGAGCACGACACCGCAAATGGAATTATTGACGGTCTAAGCGACGCGATGCTGGACATGGTGGAGGAGGGTCGCCTGACGCGCGATGTCTATGAGAATTTCATCTTTCCCGTCTATTATCGATCGCTTCCGGAGTTGTTGCCGCCGACCGGAGAGAGCGGGGAGCCGCCGGCGTTCCACGTCGATAAGGCGGAGGCTCGCGACTGCCGAGTCCCCTTCAACGAGGAGTTCGCCCGCAGTGGAGACCAGCGGGCCTGGGCCGAAAGCTATGCCGGATTCATTCGCGCGTTCTCGGAACCCGTTGTGACGTCCGGCCTGCCGAACACCCCGGATCGGCCACAGCTGATCGACGAGCTGTACGCTCGAATGACGAAGCGATTCGCGGCCGACCCTGAACGCTACGAGTTTCATTTCATTTCTCTGGGGGTATTGCTGACGCGGGTATTGTCAATTTAACGCCGGGTTGGCTGACTGCGCTGCATCAAAGAACTAACTTTCGGTCACCAACGATACCGTTTTCTCCAGAGAACATGGTTGTGGTGAGTTCAATCCGGCCACGGGCTCTCCTGGGCTCACACACAAAGGCGCAGTGGAACCGCCAAAATCTCGCCAGAGAAATCTGCATGAAAAAGAGGAAAATTAAAAGGCGATGATTGCGTGAGAGTCCCTCGATCATGGCTCCAAGGGAGCCTATTCCGCAGACGTGTTAGGAGTATTTCCGAAATGCGGGGATGAGCTGATTTTGGTGTACACTGGCTGGCGGAGAGAGTGTGAATTTGAAGTCGTGCGGGTCTGCTAGCCCCGCACTCCCACTAGGGGGTCATTCCCCCTCGTGCCTTCGCATGGCTTCTGTCACCCCTTGAAGGGGAAGTATCCCTCTTACCAAAGCCTTTTCCTGGCAAATGCACGGCCGGAGCCAGTTTTGAGATAGCGTTCAAACTCAAGGGCCTTTGAGACATCAGAAAATCCCATATAGGTTACGAGTTTCCAAGATGTGAATTTTGAAGTATGGCCAGAGCCACCGCTGTTGTGAACAATCAGTCGTTTTTTTAAGTTGGAAGTGATCCCAATGTAATTCTGTTTCGGATTGGATGTGCTTCTGAGGAGATAGACGTGTTTCATGGGAGAAGAATAGGGAGAGTCCGCCTTCGTCACTACGTCGATCTTGCTACTCATGAACCCTATTTCTGAAGTAAAAGTAAGCTCAGCTATCGATTGTGGGCTGCAAGACTTCGGCGGACAGCCTTCGTCTCAGTCAATAAGCTTTTCGATTTGTGCTTAAGCATTCGTAGATCTTCCTGGCCTGCCAGCCGAAGCC
>CAZBQO010000069.1:0-10774 GCA_964494125.1 uncultured Nitrospira sp.
TGGTAGATGTCCCGGATGACCGGCATTGGATCGTGTACGGGCGTGTGTACTGACCATGAAAGATCTTGACGCTTTGGACCCGTAAGTCTTAAAGTGCCTGTTCGGTTGGGGGATCGTCTAGGGGCAAGACATAAGATTTTGGATCTTAGAACCCAGGTTCGATTCCTGGTCCCCCAGCCAGCCTTCATTCTCTTTCCTTTCAACAGCTTCCATCACGTCATTCTTTTCCGGCTCTTCTACTCCACTGGTCTTGGTTTTGGTCCCGGGTCCGAACAAACTTCCTTGGTTGATAGCCTCATGGCGGAAGCCCGGCGAAAGGTGAGAATACCGCATGGTCGTGGGGCCATTCCGATGCTCAAGTATTATTTTTAGGAGCATTCACATTTGCAATTCTCAGGATCTGTGGTTGAAGCACTAATCGATTGAAATCCTCTCCGCGCGAGATTTCTTTTTTTTCCTTTTTTTAAACAGTACGTCGTCCAGGATGAGTATTCAATTTTCAGGATGAACTAGAGCCTGGTACAGAAAAAATGCGTAGCTGCTTTACGGGCAATGAAAATTTTAAAGGCATCGTTTTGAAAGGTTTACCTCCGCAAGGGGATCCTTACAGTATGGAATACTCTCATTCTATTGCGTATGAGCGTATAAAATTCCAATCAAAAGAATAGGGGAACTTTTCCCGGATATGGGACCTATTTTCTTCTTGGGACAAAGGTCCCATAAGCGGCAGGGGCAATAAACTATCAAGCAGCAATGCTGTGTGGCCAATAGCTATGGTGAATCGAATCCAAGTGGAAAAACCAAAGGATGATTTTTGATCCAAAACTGAGGATTCAATTTATCTTAGAGAGTTATGCATAGTGTATTGGCGTTATTGACCCCAGACATAGTGATAAGACAAAAGGACAGGTACTTGGAAAAAATTCAACGGATCTTGTGAAACATTCACCAAATTCCCTTGCCGGCTTAGCTGTTCATAGATAACCTAAAAAGATATGTTCGCATGGTTAACACGGTTTATTGAGCATCACCCCAACCTTCATCGTTTTGCCCTTTATATTTGGAGGCTGTTTCCTCCACGGGTGGCAGGATTTTTTAAAGGGTTGCTTGCCAGAAGCTGGGTCGTGGGGGCAATAGCCGTCATGATCGACGAGAATTCATCACCTCCGGAGGTGCTCTTAGTTGAGCACAGTTATCGGCCGAAAGGAGCATGGGGTCTTCCTGGTGGGTCTCTCGAATCGACTCCCGGAGATCCGACCAGACCAAGCAACACCTCATCGCCTGACGATGTTATACAGGCAGCTCTTTGCAAGGAAATGTCCGAAGAACTCGGTATCGCCATTAGGGTGAACAGTCTCCTTAGAATTGATGCTATTCCCTATCTTCCGGAAGAACCCGGTCCCTTTCGATTACACTTTTACTTCCGCTGTGCTCCACAGGATGGTTTCGCAATCTTCCGTGCGAGACTGAGCTCCGGGCACATACGCCCCCGCTCTCCCGAGATAAAAAATATACGGTTCGTTCCCTTGCCTGAGTTAACCAAGTACGACATATTTTCAACCGATCTGAGATTCTTGAATGATGATCTTCCAAGGCTTGAGCCAGCCCTTGCTACATTGAAATCCGATTGAATATTAATTTTTCGATTGTATGGAAATCTTGCGATGGGAATGAGCAGGCCCAAGCAGTTCTCAGGGGACCTGAGTGTGAGGAAAAACTACGACAAACAACGTATGTTTCCAAAAGAGGGATCACATGCGCCTGGACAGGTGAACCGAAGGAGTCACATTGGTAACGGCGATGTACGACTATACTCAAAGCTCCACGGGGTGTTCCCCCGAACAAGAGTCTGAGTCATATTGGAAGGGTTTCACGGCAGGAATTATCAAATGCTCGCACCGAATCCTTTAACTTGCTTGGGATCGCTTTTCTTCAGTTCATGTTTGTTCAGACGATTCTCTTTGCCTCACTGCTCAGAAAACAAAGAGCTATGTCCGGTCCAGGGGTCTCATACGTTCTGATATTGCACAGGCCTTTCCTTTTTTGATTCTCGAATTGAGAGGTCTCGAATAAATCCGGAATAGGAAGGATGCGTCCCTGTCATCCAGGAATTCAAAGAGAGTTCGATGGGGAATTCCTGCCCGCTTTTTCTTAATCCATGGAGTGTGACCGTTTTCCCGATGACGTGAGATTCGCCTGTTGTCTGTAATCGTTTCATGCCTTTGGTATGAGCTTCCCGGTACCGACGGGGCATGATCAGTGTCAGTGGTTTTCCGAACATTTCCTCAGCGGTATATTCAAACATCGATTCAGCAGCCTTATTCCAGGACATGATGCGGCCGGTGTGATCGGCTAATACAATGGCATCAATGGCTGCCTGAAAGACGGCTTGAAAGCGGATTTCGCTTTCATATAAGGCGTGACGGGCGCGTTCCATTTTTTGGGCCAGGGCATAAGCCTTGAGTGCTTGACGCACCGTGGTTCTAATTTCGGAACGGTTGATAGGTTTATGGAGATAGGCAAAGGCGCCCTGTTCTTCAAGGGGGCCGGTCACATCATCGAGAGTGGTGTAACTCGACAAAATAATGATGGGAAGACCTGGTACCGCTTTTGTCATCTTCTCTAGAACGAGTAACCCATCCATGTCAGGGAGTTTGACGTCAAGGATTACCACACTAGGCGAGTGAAGTTTTACGCATTCCAATGCGGTGCCGCCTGTTGAAGCCACATTAATGTGATGCCCGTCGGCTTCCAAAAGATCTCGTAAAGTCAGGACAATATCCTGTTCATCGTCGACGACGAGAATGGGGGAAGAGGAAGAGGATGGTATCGGGGATGCGTTTGCCATGGTCTGACCTCATGTCTGGGGGTAACGGACCCTCAATGCGGATGTTCCTGAGAATGGGCTTATAATGATAGAACACGCAATCTACGTACCAATTACGGCATACGTTGAATTGGTCAGGCGATAAGCCTATGGAAAAAATTGTGATTTTGTGAAAATTTTGCAAAGAAAAGCCCCTGTGTTTTTGACTTTCTTATATGAAAAAATGAAATTTTGATATCTGTTTGGATACACCCAATTATCCAAATGGATACACAACCTTGACCTGTATACTCCACGAGATGGAATTGACCGACAAATGTGTTTGCGAATTTGCCCTGCCTTTTCGATCTGTTCTCTTTAATAGGTCAACTAGCTGTCTTCAAGCCTCAACAATCGGATTCCACCCGACGTAAAATTGTGAAGAGCACCATTCGGCTTCGAAACCGGAAACGGCGCTTTTGCCATGTAGGGCAGAACCGTAAAAATGTTGGATACGGATCCTGCGGGGTAGGATGTGGAAGGGAGTCGATCCAGGAAACCTATGCAGGTCCAGGGATTTTCGGCGAAATGGTTCGAATCGATGAGTCATCAAGGGCAGGTTTGGCCTCGATGCGGTATGGCTTGAGTTCATCCATTGGTTATGGCACTCTCCACTGTTGATAAACAGGAATTAGTGTTCATGCGGAATTTGGGTGTGTGGCTTACTGGTAAAAAATCCTGGGATAATGCCCCGTGCTCTCTTTCCTTGGGCTATAGATTCCTCATCCGCTCATTCCCATGAATGTTGAACCGCTGGCGTATTTGGTGACTTGAGAATGAACATGGTAACCCCCATCCAGGAACGGTTAATTGTCGCACTTGATGTTCCCTCCGTAGAGGAGGCCCGTCAATATGTGAAGGATTTGGAGGGTGTCGCCTGGTTTTATAAAATCGGCCTGGAATTATTTCTGGCGATAAATTCGGATTTTATCAAGGAATTACGTGCACAAAATTGCAGGATTTTTTTAGATCTGAAGATGAATGATATCGATGAAACCGTGCGCCGAGCTGTGAATCTGGCAGCTGATCTTGATGTTGATTTTCTTACTATATTTGGAAATCATGCCACAGCCAAAGCTGCAGTGCTGGGTCGAGGCGCCGGGTCAATACAAATTTTGACCGTTCCGCTCCTTTCGAGTTGGGGGGAAAAAGATCTTCAAGACCTGGGGATGTTGAGTATGCAACCAGGAGAGCCCGCACGTTTTCATTCTCTGGATGACTACGTCTTATGGCGAGCCGATATGGCAATGGCCCAAGGGTGCGATGGTCTGATCGCCTCAGGAAAATATGTTGGAATTCTGAGAGAACGGTTTGGTCGTAAGGCGCTCATTGTCTCTCCAGGTGTGAGACCTGCCGGACAGAACACCCATGAACATCAACGTTCGTTAACTCCATTTGATGCCATTCAAGCCGGGGCGGATTATCTAGTTGTTGGACGACCTATTCGCGATGCGGACAATCGGCGTAAAATGGCCGAAAGGATTCAAGAGGAAATTGCCTTAGCGGTCAAGGCTGGTCCTTCGAAAGAGCGGGCATTAGGTGGGGAGATATAGGCGGCAGCACCCCATGAGTCTTGAAGGAACTAAAGTGGTCCTTCATTAATTTCCTGCACGTTTTTCCCCTTCCTTATTTTAGGGGGTGTTTGCCCTTTCTCACGCTCCCTTTTGTCTCTAGGTTGCTTGCCTCACTCCCTGAATGGCCAACTGTTGATACTTATCCCGTTCTATTGTGTGATTACGACTGTATATTGTGACGTCTTGGTGCGCCGGACTGTAATGCACCGTTCTGAATATCATAGGGGGCGATGGGAAAGCCAGAGGACCTCTCCCCAATATTCATTTTCCCAGTATCCTCTCTCCCTTCTTGCTGATGAGGAGGGGCGTGACCATTAATGCCGGGATTGTTATGATGGGGCCGGATAATTGGGAAATACTGGGGATGGGTTTCCGGGAGGCTACGACCGCGATCAATCCTCCGAGGGAAACCAACATCCTGTGTCGTCGATGCCGAAGTACGATGCGCCGGAGTAACCGGAGAAGAGGTGGAAATCCAGGTGAATCTTGGCGTGGAAAGTCTAGTTTTTTAAGCACCTCAACGGGGAAAAGCTCCAAATAAACTTTCGAATAAATTCCGAGGGTCACGCACACAGTTCTGGACGGTAGACATCATGGAGGGATATATGGCGATGCGAAGGGAATGGTTGCGAATCCTCATTGTGCAAGACCGTCCTGATCAATTGGCAGCGCTCGTCAATGTTCTAGGAGAGGAAGGCTATCAGGTAGTAGGCGCCAGGACGGCCGCGGAAGCTTCGGAATATGGGAGACGTGAAAGCTTTGCGGTCGCAGTGGTCGATGCGCAGGCGCCGGATGTTTCCGAAGTCTCATTGCTTTCTCTTCTCAAGGCGAAGAATCCTGAGATTCAGATGATCCTGAGTCCGGCCTTTGCTAGTCTGGATTCAGCTAAAGATGTCATTGGTGAGAGCGCCGTTGCTTACCTTAAACGGGAAGGGTCCACATCAGAATTGCTAAGTATTCTCCGTCGAATGTTCCGTGACCAACTGACGCAATACACGAAGGAACTGGAGCTCGCGCTGGAAGAGCGTGATGAACGGTTTCGGCAACTGGTGGACCATATTAAAGAAGTTTTTTGGGTCTTTGCCCCTGACCAGTCTGAGGTCTGGTATATCAGCCCTCAATATGAAACGGTCTGGGGCCGGAGCTGCGCCAGTCTTTTGGAAAATCCTCAAAGCCTATGGAATGCGATTCATCATCACGATCAACCTCGATTTCACACACGCCAATTTGCACCGGATGTGAATGGGGTTCAGGGAGAATGCCGGATTGTGAGACCGGATAACTCCATGCGGTGGGTGCGAATACAAACGGTTCCTATTCGAAAGGCTAATGGGGATTTACTGAGTCTTGCGGGGGTGGCGGAGGATATTACAGAGCGGAAGCGCGTGGAAGAGGCCCTGACGAAAACCGAGCGCCAGTTTCGACAATCAAGCCGCATGGAAGCCATTGGGACGTTGGCAGGCGGCATCGCCCATGATTTCAATAATATTTTAACGGCAATTTTGGGCTATACCGAATTGGCCTTAGCCACCGTGCCAAAGGAAAGCCGTACTCAACGAAATCTGCAAGAAGTGCTGACCGCGGGTCATCGAGCCAAACACTTGGTGCTTCAAATTTTGACCTTTAGTCGTCAAGCAGGTCAGGGGAAGAAACCCACACCTTTCCACATGGTCGTCCGGGAAGCTCTAAAACTTTTACGATCCACGATTCCCACGACCATTGAGATCCGTCAAGTATTGAACACGGAGGCCACCATTCTAGCGGATCCCACCCAAATGCATCAGATCATTATCAATCTATGCACCAATGCTGAATATGCTATGCGAGAACACGGCGGGATTTTGACCGTCTTTCTGGAAGAGGTGGAGGTGACAGAGGAACTCACCGGAGCGATCTCGGGATTACATGTGGGTCCCCATGTTCGGTTGACGGTGAAAGATACCGGTTCGGGCATGACTCCTGAGGTACTTGAACGGCTGTTTGACCCTTTCTTTACCACCAAGCCGATTGGCGAGGGGTCTGGGATGGGGATGGCCGTGGTGCATGGAATCATTACGAGTCACAAAGGAGCCATTGTCGTTGAGAGTATCGTGAACAAGGGGACGAAGATTGATGTTTACCTCCCGACCGTTCCCACTCAGGCATTAGAACCTGTTAATGATCAAAAAGCCATTCCGACTGGGAAAGAATCCGTTTTATTTGTGGATGATGAAGAGACGATTGTGCGTCTTGGCAAGGAACTTCTCACGCAACTGGGGTATACCGTGGAAGTGCACACGAGTTCCATCGAAGCTCTGAGGACATTTAGGCAAGACCCTCATCGTTTTGATCTCGTGATTACTGATCAGACTATGCCGGGATTAACCGGTGAGGCTTTATCCCGTGAGCTTCTGCGGATTCGCCCGGATCTCCCCATCATTTTGTGTACAGGATTCAGTCATGTGATCTCTGCTGAGCGAGCGAAGGCATTGGGTATTCAGGGCTATTTAATGAAGCCATTGGCGATCCGGGACCTGGTTCCGATTATTCGCCATGTCCTCGACAAAACATCTTCATCGTTAGCCGAGTCTTAAGCTACCGGGAAAATAATAAATGGGCAAGACACGGCTCTCTTAGTTTGTGGTGGATCATAAAATAGCCCTCTGAGATGCAGGCCATTCCCGCCCGGGAGGGCTATTCAATAATCATGAATCCCAGAAGTGGATAATTTATTGTTGGTGTGATGTTTGAAATAGTCGAGACGTTGTCAGTTTGGCCCAAACCGTTATTTTATAAATGATCCAAAGTTGGTCGCACGGACCGTGATGTGTCTTTCCCCTGGGGAAGAGGAGAATGACCATCCGGAGTGAGGCGTGGAAAGAGACAAAGTTATGGCAAACATTCTTGTTGTGGATGATGATCGGCAGGTTTGTGACCTGTTGAAGCAAGCCTTAGAAAACCAGGGATATACTGTGGACTGTGCCTCAAACGGAGTCGAAGGTATCAAGGAATATCGCAACCACCCTGCCGATCTCATTATTTTAGATATTCTTATGCCCGAAAAAGAGGGGCTTGAAACCATACTGGATTTGCGGCGTGAATTTCCTCAGGTAAAAATTATTGCCATGTCGGGTGGAAGTGAGCGAGCCAAACTCGATTTGTTGGACCTCGCTCGTCGGTTAGGGGCTCAACACACCATCGATAAGCCTTTCCAATTGCACGCCATTACGGACCTCGTTACGCAAGCCCTTCATGAAAATTAGCCAGGGTTTACCTGTTTGGACCACGAGCAATGCTGTATTTTCGAACTCAACCTGATGCCGTGTTTATTCCGTTTGTGAGGCAGGCGCTTGACTACGAACTTCAAGCCGTGCGGCGAGTCGCATCTCACAATGACACTGACGCCTGGTTAGTGGAGTATCCGGCCGTGGGGATGTTGTTTACTCCCTATAGTGCACTCATCACGCTTGAGGAATTGCTGGTTGCCCATGAGGCATCGATGGTCTATCGATTGACCGACTACCATTGGCTTCTACTATACGAAAGCCTCAAAAATTATTGTCTCTGGCACAACGATCAGGTTTATGATGAATCGGTGTCATTTACCATGTTGGGGGGATACCGGTTTGGGCTAGTGGACTTCGAAACAATGACCGATCGGTATTTCTGGGATCATGAATTTATGGAACTATTGTACGCTGATGCGGATGAATCAGATTGCTGTCCATGTGGAGACTACACAGACAGGTCTGATATTGATCTCTCGTATGGATTACGTCCGCATCCCGACAAGCTCAAATTAATCCCTGTGGAGGAGCCTGCCTGGCGCATCCCGGAGCCAGAAGAATGTGGTCAGTGGCGTCTACCATAAGACCGAATCATCAAAAAGTGAAGTGGCGTAAAGTCTCTCAGGAGAAATCATGGAAAAACCAGCAGACGTTCAATTTCACATTCATGACCTATTACGTCGTCGCTGGAGTCCAAGAGCGTTTGCTGATCAGCCGGTAGAACGAGAGAAAATCCAAAGCTTGTTGGAAGCAGCACGATGGGCTTCCTCCTGTTTTAACGAGCAGCCCTGGGTCTTTATTCTTGCGACAAGCGAGCACCCCGAAAGCCATCAGAAGCTTCTGAGTTGTCTGGTGGAGGGAAATCAAATCTGGGCGAAACGCGCTCCACTCCTTCTGCTCACGGTCGCAAAACTCCATTTTGATCATAATGGACAGGTTAACCGCCATGCCTATCATGATGTGGGTTTGGCCGTAGGAAATCTGGTCATGCAGGCCACAGCCATGGACCTGGTGGTCCATCAAATGGCCGGGATTCTTCCTCACACCATTCGCGAACGCTATGCTTTTCCTGCCGGCTATGAAGCCGTAACCGGGATCGCCATCGGGTATCAGGGAGATGTCTTCACACTTCCGAAGGCCCTTCGTGAACGGGAATTGGCCCCACGGTCTCGTAAGCCGTTGAGGGAATTTGTGTTTTCCAAAACGTGGGGGAAAAATCCGGAATGCTTGTAGGCGCACTAGGCGCACTATATCCACCTCGACCCATGTTTCGGAGCGCTCCCTCCCGGTTCCCATTTTTATGAACATGCCTCCTTGCTCATTGGAAACAGTGAGCGCTTGCTGTCTGCCCACCGGAGCCTGTCTTTTAAATGGCAGACAGGTGCTCGGTGAAAGGGTAAGAGAAAAACAAAACAGGTTGATTCACATAACCGGAAGAGATGAAGGCCTTTTCAACAGCAAGGAAGGAGACACCATTCTATGATTACAGCCATAGGCGATGTGTTACGGCGGTGTTATGAGCGCGGGTGGATTACCAGCCGTGACGGAAATTGTAGCCTCAGACGAGCGAGGAGCGTCTACCTGTACGTCACTCCCTCAGGCTGGCGAAAGACGATTGTCCACCCTGAACATATGGTCAAAATTAAGTTCGTAGATGGGAAGTTGCAGGTGGCTCCCGGAACCAATCCTTCCGGTGAGCTGCACATGCATTATCTGTTGACCAGAGGCATGAATCGGACGCGTGCCGTCGTGCATGTGCATCCAACCCATGTGGTTGCAGCCGTCTATCGCGGATTCGATCTCCAGAAAGTCTGCAAAGACTTTCCCGAAATTTACCGCTACACCCGAATCGGGCCAACAGTGCCGGCCCTTCCTGCGATTAGCTCGGAACTTGGTGAAGCCACCGCGCAAGCATTAGGGGTCACCGAAAAGAATCCTGCAGGTGATTACGATATTGTGGGACAGGCCAATCACGGAGTCTGCTCCATGGCGCCAGACCCCTGGTCGGCCTATGAGCATATCGAACGGTTGGATCATATATGCGAAATTGTCCTTAAAAGCGGCGTCTCGCCTTAGCAGTTAAGGGAATGTTCAAAAAAGTCTGTCCAGCAAGGCCGTAGTTCTTGTGTTGCGCGGAGCGTACCCTTAGTACGTGAGCACGGCACAAGGGCGAGAATGCCGCTGGTAGGCTTTTTTCAACAATCCCTGGATGGTGAAAATGGCCGTCAGTATAGTTCTCGCTTCGCTTAGGGACTCAACGTACATGAGTACGTTTCGTCCCTTCGCTTGCTGCGGCCGCG
Organism: uncultured Nitrospira sp.; assembly: GCA_964494125.1. GTDB lineage: Bacteria > Nitrospirota > Nitrospiria > Nitrospirales > UBA8639 > Nitrospira_E. The sequence goes on from CAZBQO010000069.1 coordinate 10,007, forward strand.
CTGAACGACCATTTTGACCATCCTGCGAATTGGTTATAAGTGTTCAAACATTCTCACCCTCCATCATTTTTACCAAATTTTCATAATTTTGTCTTAAAGGTTTGGTATTGGGATGCTCTGCACTCAAGGTTTCCTCACGAATAGTTAGAGCGCGCTTAAGGAGAGGTGCGGCGTTGGTATACTGCCCTTGGGCATAATAGAGCAGAGCTAAGTTGCTGAGGCTCGTGGCGACCTCAGGATGCGTGGGTCCCAAGGTCTGTTCCCGAATGGCTAGGGCTAGCTTTGTTTTTATGGGAATAGGAAGTGAAAATTTTCATATGGGTTTTGAGGCTGTTAAACGCGAATTTTCAATAAATGTTCTATTAAGATGTGAAACTTTTTGATTGGCCTTTAAGCTTCCCAGGAATTTCCTAAATGTTCAAGAGGTTTTTGCGGTTGGATTGACAGATCCATCCTGTGGAAGTTGTTTAAATCGGCCTGTTCTTCCCTAACGTATTGCTGGAGTCGGATGGAAAGGCTATCATTCTTTTTTGATCCAACCGTTGGTTCAATTTTTTCTCTTCTTTATCGATCCATAGAAAGGATGCTGCATGGCTCAAAGGAAATCAGTTCGTCGAGTGGCTTCACCCGCTTCCAAGAAATCTTCAGCAAAAATAAAAAAGACTGTGGCGCCTAAATCCGCTGCAACGAAAAAACACCCTTGCCGCCGCGGATCGGGGATAGGATCGACATCAGGGTCTTGAAACCCAGGGGTACAAGAGATTGTAA
>CAZBQO010000070.1:0-10598 GCA_964494125.1 uncultured Nitrospira sp.
CTAATACTGCGCAAATTTGCCCTTGAACATCTTTATTATTCAACACTCCCTACCATAGGGAATAACGGAAAAGGAAAGGGAGCGGGTCACTATCCCGGATTTCAATAAAAGAAAATGAAAGAAGACGGTGGTTTGGATTTAAATTCCAACCTGAATCTGCTTTTGGCGGAGAACACGAAGGGTATCGCGCAACTGGGCGGCTCGTTCAAATTCCAAGGCCTTGGCAGCCGCCTTCATATCTTTTTCCAATGCCGCGATATTCTGTTCTAAATCCTTTTCGCCCCCATACGCCGCAACCGCTTCTGCCGCCAGCGATACATCCACATAATCGGCTTCCGCCAATTGGTACTCCAAATCGTGGATGCGTTTCTTGATCGTTTCCGGCGTGATCCCATGCTCGGCGTTGTATGCCAATTGAATGGTTCGTCTGCGGCCGGTTTCGTCCAACGCCCTCCGCATCGAATCCGTGACCACATCCCCATACAAAATCACAGTGCCTTCGCGATGCCGTGCCGCGCGCCCGGCTGTCTGTACTAAGGCACGATATCCCCGGAGGAACCCTTCCTTATCCGCATCCAGCACTGCCACTAAACTGACTTCCGGCAAGTCCAACCCTTCACGCAATAAATTAATGCCGACCAGCACATCAAACACACCCTTACGCAGATCCCTGATGATGTCCGCCCGCTCAAGCGTTTTAATATCCGAATGCAGATAGCGAACCTTTAACCCCTGGTCGTGATAATACTCGGTAAGATCTTCCGCCATGCGCTTGGTCAACGTCGTCACCAGCACCCGCTGCCCCTTGGCCACTCGCAGCCGGATTTCCCCGAGCAACTGTTCGACCTGGCCCTTCGCCGGCTTCACATCCATCACCGGATCAATCAAACCTGTGGGTCGAATGATTTGCTCAACCAGCGCCTTGCCGGCATGTTTTAATTCATACGGTCCCGGAGTGGCGGAGACATACACCACCTGATTCATGCACCTTTCAAATTCGGGAAATTTAAGGGGCCGGTTATCCATCGCCGAGGGCAAACGAAACCCGTACTCGACCAAGGTGTTTTTGCGTGAACGATCTCCCTCGTACATCCCGCCAAATTGCGGAACGGTGGCATGCGATTCGTCCACAATCAGCAAAAAGTCATTAGGGAAATAATCCAACAGGGTCGGCGGCGGCTCGCCCGGCGCCCGTCCGCTCAGGTGACGGGAATAGTTCTCAATCCCATGGCAATACCCCATCGTTCGAATCATCTCCAGGTCAAATCTCGTCCGTTGCTCAATCCGTTGCGCTTCAAGCAATTGATTTGTCCGGCGAAAGTAGGCAATGCGTTCTTCCAGCTCTGCTTCAATGCCGGTAATGGCCTGTTCATAGCGATCGGGCGCAATCACATAGTGGCTCTTAGGATAGATGGCAATTTTCGGCAGCTTCCGCAACGACTGCCCGGTCAACGGATCGATTTCATACAGGGCTTCCACTTCGTCGCCGAACAATTCCACCCGGACCGTATTCGAATCGGACGAAGCGGGATAGATCTCGATGACATCCCCCCGCGCCCGAAACATCCCGCGTTGCAACTCGAGATCATTCCGCGAATATTGAATATCCACCAGCTTGGCCAGAATGCGCTCCCGGCGAATCTCCATGCCCGGCTCCAGATACAACAACATGTCGTGATAGACCTCAGGCGATCCCAGGCCATAAATACACGACACGGATGCCACAATAATAATGTCATTGCGTTGCAGGAGCGCCGTCGTAGCCGCATGGCGCATCTGGTCGATGGTGTCGTTGATGGCGGAGTCTTTGGCGATATAGGTATCCGTAGTCGGAATATAGGCTTCCGGCTGATAGTAGTCGTAATAGCTCACAAAATATTCGACCGCATTGTCAGGAAAAAATGATTTAAACTCCTGATACAACTGAGCCGCCAACGTCTTATTGTGGACCACAACCAGTGTAGGTTTTTGCACGTTGACGATCACATTGGCCATGGTGAAGGTTTTCCCCGAACCTGTGACCCCCAACAATACTTGATGCTTAAGCCCTTGCTCTAAGCCATCGGTCAACGCAGCAATCGCATTCCCTTGATCACCTTTGGGTGTGTAATCGGATTTGAGAGAAAAGGTATTGGTCGCTTGCATCATGACAATGTATCACAAGGCAAACAGGAGAGGCAGGTATGGATTACACGACATGATTCGACAATCTCTCAACTCCCGCAGTTTTACCGGGCAAGGAAATTGGGGTGAACTCAATTCCCAAAGGAAAGACGGCGAACCAGCGAGAGAAGCTCTTCGTAGACATTCCGACGCTGTCCAATGAAAATCACGTCAATAGTTCGTTCGTCGTCATTGAGTCGATACATTATTCGGTAGGACTGCACACGGTATGATCGATAGCCGAAGAGTTCTTGCTGGAGAGCATGCCCGGTTAAGGGCGCATCCTGCAATGTTCGAATGGCATCCCGGATTTCTTGTTTAACCTCAGGATGCAGTTTGCGGATGCGGCCCCCGGCCTCCGGGGTATACCGAACACGATAGGGCGTCATTCACTCTCGCCGGCAAAGACGGATTCATGTGTTTCCCAACGACCGGATTGAACCTGCTTGAGTGACTTCCGAAGCGGGCGCATGGTCTTCGGATCACTCAAAATGTCGAGGGTTTCCATCAAGCCTTCGAAATGCTCCATGCTGAGAAGCACGGCCGTGGGCACTCCGTCTCGTGTAATGCCTACCGTATCCTGACGCTTTTGTAGTTGACGGATCAGTTCAAGGAGTTGCGCCTTTGCCTGCGTCACTGACACATATTGATCCACATGCGGCATCAGAAATCCTCCCCTCCAAATAGTTCGATATCTAACCGTTATACTGGTCATTCTAAAATCAGACAAGATGATACGATCCGAAGACAATCGAGCAGTGGAGTCCGCTCTTCAGAACGCGAACATGGTAGAAGAAAACAGATTTACGCGGCGGCCGAAGAGTGACGCCGTGGATCCTCTTGACGCTCTTGTGCTGATCAGTCCAGGATCATCCAAGAACACCCGGGACACCCGGCCCACATAAGAGGAGGACGTATGGCCACAACCACCATCGCGGAGTTTATGGGACAGGATCATGACCGCCTGGATGAAATATTCACCAGGTTTCAAGCATTCAAAAAGCAGGATTCTCAAAAATCCCGATTACTGTTTCAAGAATTGTTAACCGGACTGCACCGGCATATCAGGTGGGAAGAGGAGATTCTTTTTCCGGTCTTTGAGGCTCAAGCGGAAATGGTCAGAGACCATGGGCCGACCGGAGTCATGCGAAATGAGCATCGGCAGATCAAGGACTTTCTCGAACAGATTCAGACAAAAGTCGCAGACGGAGACCTTACCACTGAGGAAGCGGAAGAAGGTTTACTTCAAGTCCTCACCGCGCACAATGTGAAGGAAGAAAAAATCCTCTATCCGTGGATTGACAATTGCGTCAGCGACGAAGAGCGGGCCTCCCTGCTCGACCAGATGGGAAACTGATCCCCGCCGACCGGCACACCCCCTGCGGCCAGTCACGTTCACGCGTCCCTTCCTAAAACAATCCCACAATATTCCCTTTGGCGTCGATGCCGATCGATTGAGCCGCCGGAACACGCGGAAGACCGGGCATCGTCATCATCTCCCCGGTAATGACCACCACAAATCCTGCGCCCATCGCGAGGCGAACCTCGCGAACCGGAAGCGTAAACCCGGTCGGGGCTCCTTTTTTGGCAGGGTCGGTGGAAAAGCTGTATTGCGTCTTCGCCATACAAATGGGGAAATGACCAAACCCGTTTTTTTCAAGTTCGGCAAAACGGGCGTGGACAGCCGGCGGAATCTCTACATCCTCAGCCCGGTAAATCTCCCTGGCGATGATTCGCACTTTTTCTGCCAGCGACATCGTATCAGGATACAGGACGCGAAAGTCGGCGGGTTCTTTTTCGATAACCTCACAAACGGCTTCGGCCAGGGACCTCGCACCGGCTCCGCCTTCAGCCCAATGATTCGCCAGGGCCATCTTGACCCCATGATCCGCGCACGCCTGCTCCACAAGTTCCAACTCCCGCTTGGTATCACTCGTAAATTGGTTGATGGCCACGACAGCCAGATGACGACTTCATTCCATCCAACCGTTGAAGAGAACAACGCCGGAATCCACTGCACCGCCCTTATACACGTTTGCTTCAGCCCGAGGCACCGGAGAATAAGTTGCCGGATCAACTTCGCCTTTATCTTGCCCACAATGCTCGAAACCGCATATATTTTGGGGGAATAACCATCAATGCCTGAATATGATCAACCTGAACATTCCTTTGTTGAACAGTCACATCCGGCTGATAGTGTTGGAGCTGAGGTAAATACTCTTGGACAAAACTCTCAATCGCCCCCCGCAAAATGCGACGATGATATTTGGAAATCCACACCACATGAAATTAAGTTGATAGGCCCCATGGGCACTGAAGCGAACCTCCATGCCCTAATGCCAGCAAAAACGCCGCATGTGTCAAGGCATCCACCTCCTCCGGCGGGAAGCACTTTCACCCACGAGCTCTCACCCGCGGTCCTCCGCGCTAGCCTTGATAGCCCCTTTTTCCATTTTGATAATGTTAACATGTGTGTTAACATATGCAGATGGTCAGAGAGATAATTTTCTACAGGACTGCTTCAGGGCAAATCCCTGTCCAAGAGTTTCTTGAGACCCTTTCAGGGAAACAGGCACAGAAAACCGTCTGGGTCTTGAACCTGGTCGAAGAACTCGATGTTGTTCCAGCTCAGTACTTCCAGAAAATGGTCAGCACCGAGGATTTGTGGGAAGTTCGCGTCAAAACAAGCGGAAACCTATACCGATTTCTTAGTTTCTTTGATGGACCGACCCTTGTTGTCCTTGCCCACGCTTTCCAAAAGAAAACGCAGAAGACGCCTCTTCAGGCTATTCGTACTGCCGAAGAACGAAAGCGAGATTATTTTAGGAGGAAAAAACAATGAGCGACCTGCAAAAGTACATCAAAAGCCGAAAGAAGAAAGATCGTTCCTTTGCGAAGGGTTTCGATTCCGGTTATCAGCAGTTTAAGATTGGAGTCATGCTCAAACAGGCACGCGAAGAAGCAGGGCTGACACAAGAAGAACTGGCCAAACGGTTACATACAAAAAAGACAGCCATCTCCCGAATCGAAAACCATGCCGAGGACATCAAGCTTTCAACTCTTGAAAAATTTGCCCAGGCTCTCGGCAAACATCTACGCCTAGAAGTCGCCTGAACCACATCAGTGAACCGAATCCGGGCCTGAAGTCATTTGTAAGCGGCCTGTACCGACCGACCGACGAATGGAACCGCGGAGGGACCTGCGACCCCATTCTCAGCCGGGGACTCGGTTAGACAACACATTCACGTCATGCTTTGCCTTAAAGTTGGGCGACAACCTATTCTCTAAAACAATCCCACAATATTCCCTTTGGCGTCGATGCCGATCGATTGAGCCGCCGGAACACGCGGAAGACCGGGCATCGTCATCATCTCCCCGGTAATGACCACCACAAATCCTGCGCCCATCGCGAGGCGAACCTCGCGAACCGGAAGCGTAAACCCGGTCGGGGCTCCTTTTTTGGCAGGGTCGGTGGAAAAGCTGTATTGCGTCTTCGCCATACAAATGGGGAAATGACCAAACCCGTTTTTTTCAAGTTCGGCAAAACGGGCGTGGACAGCCGGCGGAATCTCTACATCCTCAGCCCGGTAAATCTCCCTGGCGATGATTCGCACTTTTTCTGCCAGCGACATCGTATCAGGATACAGGACGCGAAAGTCGGCGGGTTCTTTTTCGATAACCTCACAAACGGCTTCGGCCAGGGACCTCGCACCGGCTCCGCCTTCAGCCCAATGATTCGCCAGGGCCATCTTGACCCCATGATCCGCGCACGCCTGCTCCACAAGTTCCAACTCCCGCTTGGTATCACTCGTAAATTGGTTGATGGCCACGACCGCCGGGACCCCGAATTTTTTCACATTTTCCAAATGGCGTAATAAATTCGGCAACCCCTGCCGGAGCGCGTCCAGATCTTCCTGTTCAAGTTCGTTTTCCTTGGCTCCACCATGAAGTTTTAACGCCTTGATCGTCCCGACCACCACGGCACATGCCGGCGTGAGACCGGATCGTCGACATTTAATGTTAAAAAACTTCTCGGCCCCGAGATCGGCACCAAACCCTCCTTCTGTCACCACATAGTCCGCGAGTGTGAGAGCCGCCTTGGTTGCCACGACGGAACTACATCCATGGGCAATGTTCCCGAACGGACCGCCATGAACCAGGGCCGGATTATGCTCCAGGGTCTGCACAAGATTGGGATTGAGAGCCTCCTTGAGTAACACGGTCATGGCTCCCTCCGCCTGGATATCTTTCGCAAAGACCATTTCCTTGTTGGCCGTTCTCCCCACTTTGATATGACCTAAACGTTGCTGAAGATCCTGGAGGTCGGTTGCCAGACACAGAATGGCCATGACCTCCGAGGCGGCGGTGATGTCAAACCGTGCTTCTCTGGTAAACCCGTTGGATTTTCCCCCAAGTCCCGTGACCACGGATCGCAGTGAGCGATCATTCACATCCAGCACCCGACCCCACGTCACCCGACGGGGATCAATCTGGGGTTTGTGCCCCCAATACAAATGATTGTCTACCAGGGCCGCCAACATATTGTGCGCAGATGTGATCGCATGAAAATCTCCCGTGAAATGCAAATTGATGTCGGTCATAGGGACGACCTGGGCATACCCTCCCCCACATCCGCCGCCCTTCATTCCGAAACAGGGCCCCAGGCTTGGCTCTCGAACCGCCGCAATTGCCCGTTTCCCGATCTTATTCAATCCATCTACCAGACCGATGAGCGTCGTGGTTTTGCCTTCTCCAGCGGTCGTGGGACTCATGGCGGTCACCAAAATAAGCTTGCTCTCCGGCTTGCTCGGAAATGGCGGGAGGGACGCTAAGGGAATTTTGGCCTTATACCGCCCATACAGTTCGATTTGACTCGCATCCAATTGAAGTTTTTCCCAGGCCACTTCGGCGATAGGTTGCAAGGGGATTCGGTTGGCGATGTCGAGATTAATGGAAGAATGGCTCATCAGGCTGACTCCTCAAAAACGTGTATGGGGTTACGGTCTGGATGTTATATTCATTATCGCATACTCGAAGCGGACGGCGGGCCCTTTCTCCCACCCCGGTGGCCTGCCGGCCTGAAGCAACAACCTCGTTTCGAGATTCAATCATGCCAATCCAGCGAGATGCAGCGGGGACTCCAGGACAACAACGAAAAACAACAGGTCTATTCCCGATGAACATGATGGGATTTGACCTAGAGGAAACGAGAAGGAATGTCGGCCTCAGGGTCTATTCCGGCACAACAGGCACCCCGGGTCCCGCTTGGTATTCGATCCCAAGTTTTGTTAAGTAGAGGACATGCATAAACTTTTCTCTACACTCGGCTTTGTATTCTTGTTCACCATGTGTGGCTGGACCATCACCTTCGCCCAGGATTTTGAGGTTGGGCAATCGGTGATTCTTGAGGCCACGAAACCAATTGGAGTCCCTCTCCATCGCAACCCGGCCCCGAGCTATCTGAAACATGTCCCGACTGGCACTTCAGCCACCATTGAACAGACCGCACAGAATGGTCAATGGCTTTTCCTTCGCCTGCCCGATGATAACAAGGCCTGGGTCCATAAAAAATATCTCAAAGCCGGTTCACTGACGCCGAAACCACCTGCCAAACCCGACCGTCCCCTGACCGCTGCGGGAGGAGAGCACGAAGTGTGGGCCAGCCGGAATCAGTGCGAGACCGCCGTCAAGCAAGGCAGCCGTATGGCTGCGGAATCTTCTGCCAAGATCCGGCTGGCTACATGGAATATTCGATGGTTTCCCATTGGCCAGCCCACAGATCAAAGCGAGGATCATGCCGATCCGACCGATCTCGACTGGCTGATCTGTGCGATCCGTTGGATGCAAATTGATATTCTCGCGGTCCAGGAAAGTCTCGCGACCCCGGAGGCCACCAAAGCCTGGGACACGATCATCGCTTCGCTGAATCAACAGACGGGGAACACATGGCGGTGGTATCGGCAACCCTGCGGCCGGCCCGATGACCATCATGTCGGCCTGTTATGGAACGACACCCGCGTGTCCTTGTCGCAGTTTGAAAGCTTGTGGCAATTTAATGCGAGGGCTAAATCGGCCAATAACGCCTGTACATTCGGATTACGCCCAGGGCAATATGCGTGGGTACAAGCCAGGGAACCCCATGGCGTTGATTTTCATCTGATCGGACTGCATTTAAAATCCGGTCCCACGGTGTTTGCCGTGGAGGATCGGCATCACGCCTTAAACCGGATTGATGAAGCGATCGATCCCCTCCTCGCTCGCGATCGTGATGTGATCATTCTCGGGGATTTCAATACGATGGGCGCAGGGGATTGGCAATCGCGAGACTCCGAGCTAAAAAATCTGCGTAGGAAAGTTGCCAAGGAAAAACCTGGATTTATTGATCTGACCTTACATCCGCAATGTTCTCACTATTTTCGCGGACGCGGTGGCTGGCTGGATCATGTGCTGGTTCCACAAGAGATGCAAGAAGTGACCGTCACCACAGTCCAGGTCACCGGCTATTGCGCTGTAGCAGGCTGTGAACGCATACGAGGAAACTATCCGCTCGCCTACCGGCAACTCTCCGATCATTGCCCTGTGGTGTTGGAAATCGAGAACACCGACAAGGATTAAGCATCCTTCCACCTAACCCTCTCTCATTGCTCTCGATTGCCTCGCAATAATATGTTGGAACTCAAACTGATGGAAATTTAACTATTCAACAATTCCATTCTCTATTTCCGACGAAATCTTACCGCTTGCGTGGCTTCGATTTCTTGGGAAGACCGCCCTCGCCCCAACAGGAGAGAAAGGCCGTGAGAAAGGCATGCTCGCTTGAAGCTTCCACCGCCAGCGGTGCCAAGGCCAACCCCACCGCCAAGGTGATATGATAGCCGACCGACCGCGTTGCCACCGCCCGTTGATAGGCAGGATGGGCACGATTCACCCACACCGTTGACTCCACTAACCGCCCGATTTCTTGATCATCTTCCCGGTCTTCAAATTGAATACCGAGCCCAAACCGGGCTGGAGCCCTTCGGCTGCCACGGTCGGGCAGCAGAAAGTCAGACACCACCGAGGCATCTTCTCCCGGCTCGTGAGGCTCACGTGGGGTCTCCCCACCGGGGAGTTCATTGCCGGGAGGTTGAACGACGAGTTCTTCTTCCGTTTCCTGATCCTGCGAGCCTTCTCCGGGAACCATCACCGCCCGCATAGCCTCGTAGGGGCCCGGCGTTCCCAACGGTAACCGCTTCTGCCCGCCCTTCCGATGTTCGACCAACGAGCCCAGGAGGGGAAAGAGGTCGGAGAGATCCTCCAACACTCGCTCAAGATCCCGTTCCAGCGGTCTGATTTGGCGGGGTGGCGTTTCCTCGACCGGACTATCCACCACGCCCCATTCTGAAAGTTGACGCTGAACGGCCTCCTGGATGGCTTTCCGATAGGCCAAATATGTCGCGCCTCGCGCTCCCACACGAATGAAATCACCCTTATTCAATGTGAGGCTGGCCGCCAGACCAGGCACCTCAATCAGTCCGGAAATGTGTTCCCGTGCCTGCGGGGTAATCCCCAACCAATCCCACCCGGACTTGATGACTTTGCCAAAGGTGCTAATAGCCAATCCTTGGAGATCGTCGGGCAAAGGATTTCCCGTTCGCACCAGATATCCCACCGCAGAGGGTTTCCGTTTGCGCGCCAAGCGAATTTCCAAAGGCGCATGCAGCGGCGCCTCAAAGCGTTGAGGCGGCAGATCCACCCCATTGATTTCAAAAGTCACCCCGTGGGGATAGTGAGCATTCAGGATGGTGGAAAACGTGGGATCCAGCAACGGTTGGAAATGTCTGGAGATGGCCGCCTCAATAAATGCCTGATCCAGGAGTGGAGAGAGAATATTGTGGAGTTTCAGACGAACAGCAGTGCCTTGTTGAATCACCATGCCGATCGGGGGGACCCATTTCCAGGGAGCCCGATGCCGAGACGACAAATGCCACGTGGTAGACACATGCGTGTGTCCTCGCTTGGTTTCCGTCAGGACTTCCTCACATACCAACAACCCCAGCTTAATACCCACCCCGGCAAAGCCAATCCCCTGTCCCCGTCGTTTGGTGCTGGAGGCAATGTCATGATAGCGGGCTAAGTCTTTCCGTTGCATGCCCGACCCGTTATCTCTCACCATCAACGTGCCCACAGACGGATTCACTTCCATCACAATCCGGCCGGCTCCTGAATCCAGAGCGTTCGCAATGATTTCGGTAAGAATGGTGTCTTCGAGCGCGCCCGGATAGGCATCCCGCAAATCTTCAAGCAGATGAAGCAAATCAACCCGGGTTTCACCCATCGCGATCGTCTATCCCTTTTCTTAGGCCTTAAGCATCCCATTGAACCTAATCAACGCAAAGACCGTGATGCATTATTCCGGAATCTTGAGGACCCGTCTGGCTTCGGCCTCCACAAAC
>CAZBQO010000071.1:0-10572 GCA_964494125.1 uncultured Nitrospira sp.
CCCTGAGCGTCATGTTCTAACGCCACACGCGTGGTAATGAGCCCCCTCGCATACTTACCGGCCAGTACCATTTTTTCCTTGATATGAATGATATCGCTTCCTCGCCCGAATACTTTGGAGGTGAGCTCCGCCACAGCCGATGCGGCTACCTCCACGACGTAATCGATGTCCAACTGTCCGACCCGGCCTTTCACCAGAGAAAAATCCGAAAAATATTGTGCGCCGGGTCCAACTGAGACCATGGCCTGGGGGACCACAACCATGCCTCCATGCGTTCCCTGGTAATGACTCTCGTGGTATCGCACATGCGCTCCTTCTTTAATCTCAATCGTGGCATCCATGCGGTGCTCACCAGACTCGACAAATGGGAACAGGCAGTGGGCGAGAAATGAAGCCGACGCCCCTTCTTCAATAACCAGCCGTGTCTGAATGCGTTGAATCCCGGTTTTTTCGGTAATGCCCAGACATAAATGTATCGGCAGTTCTATGCGCTTTCCCTTTTCAATGAGAATGGTATTGGTAATGCCGTCCCCTGTTTCGTGTGCGTCAATCGTGACGCCGGGAATTTCCCGTTGACTGATCAAGCGATGGCCGCTGGCGGCCATATGGGCAATGTGCCGATCCTGAAAAACCTCAGGGTCCCCGCCCAGCGACTGGAATGTGTCAGTCAGAATTTTGAGTTCGCGCATAGAGTCCTACCTGGCCATGGCCAATGGTAGGCAGCGTTCCCCGTCACATCGAACGCAGCTACCCTTTTTATACTGGTCGGCAATGTCCTTAGGATTGCCCGAGGCAATAATCCGTCCCCCGCAGAGTTGCGAGGCATGATCGGCCATCAAGGCAATCGTTTCCTGGTGAGTAATCAGCAAGACGGAGGCGCCTCCTTCTTTGAACGATCGAATGACATGCATCATGTCCTGGACCGAAAGCATGTCGATCCCGGCAGTGGGTTCATCCAGAATGGCGAATAGAGGTTTCATGGCCAGGACGGACGCCAGTTCAATACGCTTGCGTTCGCCTCCGCTCAATGATGTATCAACCAAACGGTTCCCGTAGGTGTCAGGGGAGAGTCCCACCCTGGTGAGATACGGCGCGGGATCGATGTCCGCATTTCCTAGGCGGATGTATTGAGAGACGGTCATGCCTTCGAAGCGAGCCGGTTCCTGCCACGCGAGGGTCATGCCCAATCGTGCTCGTTCAAACATCGGCAAAGGCCCAAGATCCTTCCCCTTGAAGGTCATCAGTCCGCTGGTGGGAGCAAATCCCTGGCAACCCATTAAGACATAGGCCAATGTGCTTTTCCCCGAGCCATTGGCCCCTATCAAGGCGTGGATTTCCTGTTTTTCAATAGAGAGAGTGAGATCCTGAAGGATCGCCTTTCCATGAATTTCAACCACGAGGTGTTGAATGTCGACCAACGGCATGTCGGTTGTCTTTCCTTCCTATCAAAATCGTCATGAGGTAGCGGTCTCCTGTTCGGGGGCTGTCTGTTTTTCATAATAACGCAGGCATTCCCCTTCCCGGCCCCTTACGATTCGTCGCCCCTCCAGGATTCCCCATTCAGCGGTAATGATCGTACATTGAGACTCTTTCTCCTTATCGTCGAAAAACAGTACGACCCAGTCGCGGGTTTTTCCTTTTTGATGCGCCCGGGCCGTGTTGGAAAATAAGGCCGTGTAATGCCGATCCCCGCGTTGCGTATGAAGGATGGGGAGCCAGGCTTCATGGGTGGGATTGAACCGGCGTGGAGCAAAGCAATGCAGCAGTCCGGCTTTGGCTGTGTCCCGGTATTCCCGATCGACATCCAGCAGTTCTTGGATGGAAGGGATGTCTTGCGTATCCTGATGAACTGTCGCTCGAACGCGTCCCAATCGTTCGGTTAAACAGGCCATAATCCCGGCCAGCCGTTTATCTCCAATACCGCCTGCCTGCCGTAACCGCCCATCATGAGCGGCCGTTTCCAGTTCTTCAAGTGTATCGATTTCCAAGTCATGATGGAGGCGAGCGGCCAGTTTTTTTCCGATTCCAGGAATCGTCGCCAAGAGACTTTCGGGCTCCGCTTCACCTCGTAACCGTTCGAGCATCGGTAATCTTCCACGGAGGACAAGTTCCCGAATGGCACGGGCCAGGCTTTCTCCGATCCCGGGAAGCTTTTTAAGCCCTTCAACCCCCTCAGTGCGGATCAGCTCGTCGACGGGTTGTTCTAACTGTTCGAGTGTCAGGGCTGCATGGTGATAGGCTTGAGCACGAAAGGGATTGCTGCCCTGGCTGTGCAGAAGTTCAGCTACTTCTTTCAGCCGTTGGGCTATGGTGATATTGAGTGGGGGAATGTGTGCGGTCATCGATAGCAGTGGCAAAAAATGTTCATCTTCACTCCTTTGAGAAAAACCACAGCAAGGGTTGTGCTCAGAGGGTAAAACCTTCAGAACTCAGGTTTTTTAGAGAATTTTGAAAATAGATAACATCTCAGATGTCGCATTTCGCGCCACTGTCCCCAATGTGGAAGAAATATCATTTTTTGGTAGGGTATCTAGATGTGGTGATTTTAAGAAAAAAATCCCAAGTCGGGTTCTAACATGGTTTTTTAAAAAATCACCATGCGGGAGGCAAGTTTATGGCGTGGTCCATGTATCCAGGCATTCCCATTGCAGTTGGTTTGTCCTAGAGAAAGAAGGCAATGCCCGATTTTGGTTCCTAAAGCCCTTTGGTTATTTTCTCACGCAATTTTTCCGGTTACCTATGACTGGAACACCTCAAGATAGAGAGCCTCATGTCCTCATCATGGATGATTCCGTCATTTGTTGTGAAGGATCATGGATCATACCTCATCTGACAAAGCTGAATACGTTACTGACGGAAACCCAATGGCCGTTGGTGAGAGATCTGGTTTGGGATGTGGTGAATATTCGGGCCATGGATACGGGTGGTGCGATTGTGCTGTATCGGACCATTATGGAGCTTCGTTCAAAAGGGCACCAAGTCTCGCTTGAAGGCCTACGTCCGGAGTTTGAGGAACTGATGCAATTAGTCTCGAGCCATTGGGATCGAGTCCATCCCGCATTGCCCGTGAACGAGCATACGGAGAAAAATTTCACATGGTGGGTGTCCCGGCATACCGGCCATATGGTGAAAGCTCTAGCGTTTGTTGGAGAGGCGACGGTTCATATGATCCGTTCACTCCGACGACCTTCATTAATCAGGTGGAGGGCGTTATTCTACAGCCTGGACCGTGATGGATATCATGCGTTGCCGATTACCGGGTTACTCGCCTTTCTTATGGGTGTGGTGATTGCGTATCAGGGTGCTGAACAATTGCGTCAGTTTGGAGCCAATATTTTTGTGGTGGACCTCGTCGGCATCTCATTGTTTCGGGAAATTTCTCCCTTGATCGTGGCCATTCTGATTGCCGGGCGTTCGGGATCATCCTATGCCGCTCAGATCGGAACGATGAAGGTGACGGAAGAGTTGGATGCCGTCAGGATTTTGGGACTTTCGCCCATGCAATTGCTGGTACTTCCACGGGTTTTTGCGCTCGTCATCGCCGTGCCTCTTTTGACGGTGTATGCGGATATTCTTGGAGTCATGGGAGGTGCATTGGTTGCCTCCAGTCAGCTGAATGTGAGCGGGGTAGAGTTTATCGATCGGTTTGAAGAAGCGGTGGCTCTCCGGCATTTTTTTATCGGGGTCGGGAAAGCCCCGTGTTTCGCAGTGATCATCGCGCTGGTTGGCTGTTATCAGGGGTTCCAGATCCGTGGCAATGTCGATGATGTGGGGAAGAGAACCACGATTGGGGTCGTCCAAAGTATTTTTCTGGTTATCGTATTTGATGCCGCGTGTAGCATTGTCTTTAGTTGGTGGAATATTTAACGATGGCTTCCGGCACTATTCATCACGCAAATCCTGTTATTGAAGTGAGTCACGTGTGTACCCGGTTTGGTGACGCCGTTGTCCATGAGGATGTCAATGTAACGATTATGCCGGGGGAGATCTTTGCCATCGCCGGTGGCAATGGTTCAGGAAAGTCCACGCTCCTGCGGGAAATCATTGGATTACAGACACCGGTTGAGGGAACAATTCGCCTGTTCGGACAAAATGTGTCAGGGTTGGGAGAGCGGAGGGCACAAGATGTGTATCGGCGTGTGGGGGTCATGTTTCAACAGGGGGGGTTATTCAGTTCGCTGACGCTGGCCGAAAATGTCGCCGTGCCGTTAAAAGAGCACACTGATGTCTCGTCGGAACTGATTCGCGACATCGTGGCCATGAAAATTGCCGCCGTTGATTTGCCCGTGGACAGTGCCGGAAAATTTCCCAGTGAATTGAGTGGCGGCATGCGGCGACGAGCTGCGTTGGCACGGGCGATTGTCATGGATCCGGAGCTACTCTTTTTGGATGAACCCACCGCCGGCTTGGATCCCGTCATTGCGGCAGGATTTGATGAGTTGGTTCTTCAGTTGAAAGCGGTATTAGGATTAACGGTGGTGATGGTCACGCATGACCTTGATTCTCTCTGGCGTATTGCCGATCGTGTCGCTGTGCTCGGGAACGGCACCATCCTGGGTGTAGGAACGATGCAGGAACTGGCGGAATCACGCGATCCGATCATTCATGAATATTTCCATGGGCCCCGGGGACGGGCGGCCCAGAGTCAATATGAGGCTTCATGATGGAGCCGCGAGGGAATTACCTCATTGTCGGAGTGTTCGTCTTTGTGCTGGGTGTCGTTGCCGTGGGAATCGTGCTGTGGTTGGGGAAATCAGATTACCGCGGTGTGTACGACCAGTACCATGCCTACATGCGTCAATCCGTGTCCGGGTTGAGCGTTAACTCGACGGTAAAATACCGGGGCGTGAATGTGGGGCGAGTCAAAGAGATTGCGTTGAATCCGGATAATCCCGAGGAGGTGCGTTTGACGCTTGATATTCTTCAGGGCACACCCATCAAGACCGATACGGTCGCCACGTTGGAAACTCAAGGTTTAACCGGATTGGCAACGATGAATTTGGAAGGAGGAAGCCGCGAGGCTCCGGGATTGGAACCCGAGCCCGGTCAGGAATATCCAGTCATTCAGACGAAACCCTCGCTTTTTTTTCGCTTGGATATGGCCATTTCGCGTCTCCTTTCGGAGCAAGGGGTTTCCAAGCTTTTGGATAGCCTGCATGGGTTAAGTGAAAAGGCTGCGGCTTTCATGAATGAGGAGAACCGCCTAAAGGTTGAAGGGATTCTGAATGATCTTTCCAACGTGTCTCACACATTGACGCGGCACAACGAATCGATAGCTCAGGGAATCGACCGGGCGTCCGAAGCTGCTAAGAATCTGGCCATTCTGACCTCAACGGTACATCAAGACATGCCTAGACTGGTCGCGCGAATTCACCAGAGTGTCACAGCGGTCAACACGGTGGCGGAAGAATTGGCCCGAACAGGAAAGGCGTTGGAGGCCGTCGTGCAGGATAGTCGTCCGGACATCCAACAATTTACACGCGAGACATTGGGCGAAACCGGGCAATTAGTCATCGAACTCCGGCAACTGACAAATACGTTGCAACGAGTGGCTCATCAAATCGAGCAGGAACCCGATTCGCTGATTTATGGGCGATCGTCTCAACCCAGAGGTCCCGGTGAGTAAAGACATGAAAGCCATGTTCCTGCTGGCGGCCATAATCCTTTCGACAGCACTTTCCGGTTGTGCTCTTTCTCGAGGGACGGATGAGCCGATGCGGTCGTATGTCCTGGAAAGAGTGGAGGGTGGGGAACCCCTGGGAACTGACAGATCCCGACCATCGAACTTGCCGAGTCTGCTGGTCTCACTTCCTCAGCCTGCGCCGGGCTATGAATCGCAACGAATGGCCTATGAACAGGTTCCTCATGAACTTCGCTATTTTGCCACCAGCCAATGGGTGGATTCCCCCGCCCGAATGCTGGCCCCGTTAATCATACATGCACTCGAAAGCACTGCGGAATGGGGTGCGGTGATTCAACTGCCTTCCGTGCTTCGAGGGGACTATCGCTTGGACCTCTCCCAGGTGGCGTTGGTTCAGGAATTCACCCAACAACCGAGTCAAATGCGATTGGCCCTGCGGGCACAACTGGTGACGGTTTTTGACTCTCGTGTCATTGGAACACGGAGTTTCATATTTTATGAAGTGGCTCCCAGTGAAGATGCTTATGGTGGCGTGCAAGCTGCCCAAAAAGTCGTTGGGAAGTTGTTGGTTGAGCTACAGCCCTGGTTGCAGGGCTGTCTGCAAATAGCGAAATCGTCGCATTGTTAAGTGAAACATTCCATCGGATTTTTTCCGAATCTTCGTGAGGGAAGGAGGGCCTTGAGTATGTCGAGGAGGCATCATGTATCCGTATGGTGGCAAGTGGGGAGCATCGCACTGATCGGGCTGACGCTCTGGTTGATCCCGGGTGTAAAGGTCCAGGTGGTACACGGACAGGATACCTCAGTGGAAAAGGGTAAGGGCCTCTATCAACGATTGTGTTCGGCCTGTCACGGAAAAGCCGGAAAGGAAGAGGCCTATCCTCTCTTTGATCCGCCGCCTGCCGATTTGAAAAGCCCGGGAACCCAGAACAAAACCGATGAGGCGTTATTGGACACGATCCGGAACGGACACCCCAACACGGCCATGGGGAAGTGGGAATATGCCTTATCGGAAGAGGAGATGAAAGAAGTCCTGGCGTATATCAGAACGCTCGGAGGAGCAAAATAGTCGCGTGGTCGACTCAGGGAAAAAGTACAGAGATCTCAATTGGGTTGATGCACCTGTTTCAGTCGCTTGCTTTTTTCTAATATGTCCATTATTCTAGACATATGGAAATTAATGATGCTCTTCTGGCTTTTGCGGCCCTCTCACAAGATACCCGGTTACGAGTGTTTCGTCTGCTGGTGGAATATGGTCCGGCAGGGGCACCCGCCGGAACATTGAGTGAAGCTCTGGGCATTCCCCATAACACGTTATCCTTCCACCTCTCGCACATGAGCAAGGCGGGCTTGGTGGTTTCCAGGCGTGAAGGCCGGTCTATCATCTACAGCGCCAACTTTGAATTTTTTACCGACCTGATTCGCTATATGGTCAAAGACTGCTGCCGGGAGGATATGGCCAGTATCCGGGACAATAAAAAAAAGAAGTGCAGCATTATCGAACTCTCAAATTGTTGCTAATCCACTCACAAGGAGACCCATCCATGAAACGTCTTCATATACATATCGGCGTCGAGCAGTTGGAAGAAGCCATCGGGTTTTACAGCAAGCTGTTTGGAGCGGAACCGGTTAAACGTAAACCGGACTATGCCAAATGGATGCTCGAAGATCCCCGCGTCAACCTGGCCATCTCTACCCGGTCATCCACGAAAGGCGTGGATCACCTGGGCATTCAGGTTGAGGAGGGACAGGAGTTGGACGAGATCAGGCAACGACTTCAAGTCGGGAATCTCCCGGTGGCCGAGGAAGGCGAGACTCTGTGTTGTTATGCCAAATCGGATAAATCCTGGGTCGTGGATCCTGCCGGAGTCCCGTGGGAAGCCTACCGCACGATGGAAGACGCGGAAATCTTTTCAACCCATTCGGCGAACACGGATTCTGCCTGTTGCGCACCGGCGTTCCCGGCGAGTGCCGAGACGAACCTGCCGGTACAGGAATCCAGCGGCTGCTGTCGCTAATGGCTGTTGAGCCAATAAAAATCCTGGTTCTCTGTACAGGTAATTCATGCCGCTCCATCATGGCCGAAGCCCTCATTAACCACATGGGCCAAGGGCGGTATCGGGCGTGGAGTGCAGGAAGCCATCCGGCCGGATACGTTCATCCGGGTTCCGTCTCGACCTTGAAACGACATGGAATTGATCCGGGTCAGCCGTACAGCAAATCGTGGGATGACATGGTTACACAGCCTTTTGACCTGGTCCTCACGGTCTGTGACCAAGCTGCCGGAGAAGTCTGCCCGATCTTTTCCGGTCACCCCCAAAAGTTACATTGGAGTATTCCCGATCCCGGGAGAGTGGTAGGCTCGGAAGACCAGATCAACGCGGCCTTTGACCAGACCTTTTTTCTGCTCAAGTCAAGAATCGAAGAGGTGCTGTCATGACCGCGGCCGCTCCACGGCGTTTATCATTTCTCGACCGCTATCTCACAGGGTGGATTCTCCTCGCCATGGCGGCCGGCGTCACGATCGGCTCGGTCTTCACCGGGGCACCGGCATTGGTGAATAGCCTTACCCTAGGTACCACCAACATTCCCATTGCCATCGGCCTCTTGCTCATGATGTATCCCCCGCTGGCTCGTGTGAAGTATGAAGAGCTGCCCTTGATCTTTCGCGATTGGAAGATTCTCCTCCTGTCACTCGTCCAAAACTGGGTCATCGGCCCCTTGCTCATGTTTGGCCTTGCCGTCATGTTTCTCCACGATTCGCCGGAATATCTGACCGGGCTCATCCTCATCGGGCTGGCCCGCTGTATTGCCATGGTGCTGGTCTGGAATCAACTCGCCGAAGGCGACAACCAATATGTGGCAGCTTTGGTGGCCTTCAACAGTATCTTTCAATTGATCTTCTTCAGTGGATTGGCCTGGTTCTATTTGGAAATCCTGCCGGCGTTATTAGGTCTGGCTGTGGAAGTCGTGGACGTCAGTTTTCAGACGATTGCCGAAAGTGTCTTCATCTATCTGGGCATTCCCTTTGTGTTCGGGTTCCTCTCACGCTGGATCGGGATCAGACAAAAAGGCCGCGAGTGGTATGAACGGGGGTTTCTCCCGAAGATTGCTCCTCTCACGCTGATGGCACTTCTGTTCACCATCTTTGCCATGTTTACGCTCAAAGGCGGCATGGTGCTCAGTCTCCCCGGAGACGTGGTTCGCATTGCCCTGCCACTCATTCTCTACTTCGTCATCATGTTTCTCGTCAGCTTTAGCATGGGCAAACTCATCGGGGCCGATTATGGCAAAACTACGGTTACCTCCTTCACGGCAGCCAGCAATAATTTTGAACTGGCCATCGCTGTAGCCATCGCCGCATTCGGCCTTGGCTCGTCCGTCGCGTTTGCCACCGTCATCGGACCTTTAGTTGAAGTGCCGGTGCTCTTAGCTCTCGTCCATGTCGCGCTCTGGTTAAAAAAGAAATGGTTTGCCGGAGATTCGGCATCCGTTCTCCTTCCCTGACCTATCAAGTTCATCCCGTCTGCCTGGTCGATCGTTGATTGCCTAATATTTCCAGACATGCCAACATATGCGCATGAGATTCTGGAACGCGTCATCAAGGGTAATCCAAAGAGGAGAACCATTGTGTATCGTCTACACCAAACAAGCACCATCATCATTGGGCTGATCATGCCACTGGTTTTTTCCGGATGCACCAATCATCCCACGAAGGCCGAAGCCGCCTCCCTCAAGCCGGTGGAGATGAAAGAATGGCAGGTGCCATGGGACCAGACGAGACCGCGTGATCCGTATGTGGATGAGCAGAATCGCGTGTGGTTCGTGGGCCAGGGAGGTGATTACATTGCCGTGCTTGACCCTGAGCTTGGGCAGTTTCACCAATTCAAACTGGATCCCGGCACCGGTCCGCACAATCTGATTGTGGATAAGGAAGGTCAGGTCTGGTATGCCGGAAATCGCGCCGCCCACATCGGCAAACTTGATCCATCCACCGGCAAGATCATTAAATATCCTATGCCCGATCCAAAAGCCCACGATCCGCATACTCTGGTGTTTGGCCATGATCGGGCCATCTGGTTGACGGTACAACAAGGGAATGTCGTCGGGCATCTCGATATGGCCACCGGAACGATTCAACTCATGCCGCTACCAACTGCGCAGGCTCGCCCCTATGGCATGGTCCTGGATCCCACCCACTCCCCATGGTTTACTGAATTCGGTACCAACAAGTTGGGGACGGTAGATCGGGCGACAATGACCGTTCAAGAATTTGCGCTCTCACGGCCGGAAACACGACCACGACGCCTGGCGGCGACCTCGGACGGTGTCATTTGGTATGTGGATTATGCGGAAGGGTATCTTGGATCCTACGATCCCAAAACAGGCGATATTCAGGAATGGTTGGCGCCGGGAGAAGCCGATGCCAAACCTTACGGGATGACCGTCGATGACCAGGACCGGGTGTGGTTTGTGGAAACCGGCGCGCATCCTAATCGCCTCGTCGGATTCGATACACGAACCCACACCTTCATGAGTCTGACCGATATTCCCAGCGGCGGTGGAAGCGTCCGTCATATGGTCTATCACCAACCAACGAAAACCATTTGGTTCGGCACGGATGCCAACACCATCGGTCGCGCCAGGGTTCCCTAGCAACGGTCCCCGACATTTGGCCAACATGAGAGCACCCAAATGATGCCATCATACGGTGGTCATCCTGAGCCTCCCGGCGAAGGATCTGTGCCAGGATGGAATCGCGAAGGTTGAGCAAAATCTATGGTTTCCCTTCACGGATGCATATTATGAGAGGTTTCCCAATTAGCAGACTGTATGTGATAGGTGAGCCTCAAGCATTGACCAAGACCTTGCATGCAAAAATGATAAGGTGAAATAGCATCATTAAGAGAACCATGACGGTGAACCGCATT
>CAZBQO010000072.1:0-10361 GCA_964494125.1 uncultured Nitrospira sp.
GTCCTCGGCGATCACCGGCAAATCACCCAGTGCGGCTTTCACGGCTGCAAACAATTCGCCTCCAGGACCTTTCACCCATCGACCATGGATGGCATGAGGTTCAGAAGCCGGGATTTCCCAATAGGCCTCAAACCCCCGGAAATGATCCAATCGAATCATATCGACAAGAGCAAGATTGGCACGGAATCGATCGATCCACCATTGGTAACCGGAACCGGCTCTCACGTCCCACCGGTAAATCGGATTCCCCCACCGTTGTCCTGTTGCGCTGAAATAGTCCGGCGGCACCCCGGCCACCACGGACGGTTGACATTGATCATCCAAATAGAATGAATCAGGATGCGCCCAGACGTCTGAACTATCATGAGCGATATAGATCGGGAGGTCCCCGATAATTCTGACTCCCCTGGTATGAGCATACTGTCTCAGGGCGGACCATTGGTGAAAAAACAGATACTGAAGAAACTGATGAAAATCAATCTTATCCCTGAGGCGACGACTGCAGTCCTGTAGGGCTTGAGGATCTCGAACGGTCAGAGGCTTTTCCCATCGAGTCCATGCTTGCCCCGCATGGCTTTCTTTCAAAGACATAAAGAGGGAGAAGTCTTCTAACCAGGAAGCATGTTTCTCACGAAACAACAAAAAGGCTTGGCGATGTTCGGCTGGAGGATTGGCCTTAAACTGCTCAAAAGACTTTTCGAAGATTAGGTGCTTTTGCGCTATGACCAGAGGGTAATCCACACATTCGGCTGGAAAAGACGGAGGTCGCCCCGCATCGGATGCCGATACAAATCCATCCTCCACAAGTTTTTCCGGACTAATGAGTAGGGGGTTTCCGGCAAAGGCGGAAAAGCACATGTAGGGGGAATTGCCATAGCCGGTCGGGCCCAGTGGCAACATCTGCCACCAGCTCTGGCCCGATGCCTTTAGAAAATCGACAAACTGATAGGCCGTGGGTCCTAAATCCCCAATGCCCCATCCCTCCGGGAGGGATGTCGGATGCAATAAGATTCCACTTCCTCTAGCCAGATTCACCATGATTACCGGCTGAATGCACTGAAAAACTATTCAGTTGACGGACTAAGAAGAAATTTACGTTTTCTTGATTTTCGATGACACCAACAAGACATAGTTGGACGTCCGGCCGTCCGAATTATATTGGGCTTTAAGTCCTTTCGGGAGATTTCTTTCGGGGTTTTGTTTCCTTCTTTGATGCGCTTTCATGTGCAGCTTTTACTTTGCTTTCCCCTGTTGACAATAATTTAGCTTGAGTGAAAATTTCCCGCTCAGCCTCAAGCCAATCGTCCAGGTCCTTCCCTCTCGTCCGGCCTCGTGCCTCATACAATTCAAATGCCCGTTTGGCAATGCTTGAGCGTAATGCCATTTTAATCGCAGACTCCACCTGATCAAGATTCAGCGCCCCGCCATCGCCTTGAAATCCTCCAATCACCTGATCCACGCCCAGCTGAGATGCCTGTGGCATTAAGGAACGCACCGAGGTTCCGGCCAGCGCCACAATTTTCCCCTGATAATGTTGGGCTCGAAGTTCCCTCAGCACCTCCAAACCGTTGGGTTCCGCCACATACATATCCAACACGACCACTAAGGGGGATTTTTCCTTTACCAGGGGAATCACATCCAGTCTATGAGGAGGCACACAGACTTCATAGCCTTTCTCAGAGAGAAAAGCGGAAATCTTTCCTCGAAATTCCTCGTGAAATGTCACAATCATAATCATCAGGATATAACCTCCCTCTCAAAATCCCAAGAACTACTCAGCCACGCTTCCAAGGTACATAGTACAAATTCTATACCATTTTCATTTCGTAAATATATCAGTGAACATTCTCTGCAACTCAAACAGCACCCTGAGTGGCATAGAGGCATATTGCCCCATATGAGAAATAAACCACCGAATAAAAGTATTTTTTTGCCTCGACTGTGGCCAACTGATTCACAAATAGATGGGCCATGAACGAAAGGAGTTATGATGCATGCTCTTACGGGATAAAATAGCGGGAATACGGATGAAATTGCAGAGGGGAAAACCTGACAAGACCATACACGAGGCTGACAGGATAGTGTGGGAAATTTTCAGTGGACTTACAATTTTCTTTCCCGGATATTTTTGGCAGATTCGTACTCTTAGGCTCTATCAACCAACACGATTCCAACCAGACAATGAGTATTCCTGGATGGCAAGGGAACCTATGTATCGTTCGTCTGCCTTTCAAGCATTTTTGACTCCAACGTTTCCCAATCGACAGACACTGTTCCATCCTGGGTCTCATGAAATTTCTTCCAGGAACTCAGCAAGTTCAGGCAGGCGTGATCAATATACCGTAGATCATCAAAATCGAGATGAACCTCTTTTTTCAATGGAACGTCGTCCAAGGCATTGGCAAATTTGGGGAGATTCACGAACGTGGCCGTACCTGAAAATTTGATGGAAATCGGTTTATTGTTCGTTCTCCGGTTCACCGAAACCGTAAGAGTATGGGTTGAATAAATTAGCTTCGCAAGTGCCACACCAAGTCCTGCAAGCACTCCAATTAAAAGGTTGGTTGTCACAATGGTCACCACAGTCACCGCATACACGACGACTTCTCCCCGGCCAAATTTTGAAAGTGTCCGAATCGCCTGGACATTGATGAGGGTATAGCCGGTGTACACGAGGAGAGCGGCCAAACTGGCGATGGGAACCAACTCGAGTAATTCAGGCAAGAGTCCGACAAACAAGAATAACCAGACACCGTGGAACACAGCTGAGGCACGCGTTCGGGCCCCGCTCTGAAGATTGGCTTTACTTCGGACAATCACTCCCGTCATGGGTAAAGCCCCAAGGAATCCACACACAAGATTTCCAATGCCCTGGGCAGACATTTCCCGGTTGTATCGGGTTCGCGGTCCCGAATGCATCTGGTCGACGGCCGTAGCGCATAAGAGGGTTTCCGCACTGGCGATAAAGGCAATGGCGATAGCCATGGACAAGATGGACGGATCGAGAAGGGAGGCAAAATCCCCCATCTTCAGAAAATGGATCGAGCTCCCGAGGCTGTCACGGAATTCAATATAATCGATGGAGAGATTTAGCATGTACGCTTCTCCACTCGCGACTAATACACCCACCAACGGAGCAGGAATAAACTGCGCCTTTTTAGGCAGCAGGAATTGCCAAAGAATAATGACTGCGATCGTGAGGATGCCAATACGGGCCGACACCCAATGACTCGCGTCAACTCCCTCCTGAGGGACCAATCCTTTCCACACGGCCTCGGGAATGGTCAAAATATTCTCAAGCCCGCTTCCTTTTGGCGTGTCCCCAATCATGACGTGAAATTGGCTTGCCAGGATGAGCACGCCGATTCCCGCTAACATCCCTTGAATCACTGCAGGGGAGACGGCTCGGAACCATTGACCTAACTGAAGAAATCCCGCCAGGATTTGGATTCCTCCGGCCACCAAAACCACGATCCCAAGTTTGCCTAGCCCAAATCGCTGAATCACATCGAAGACAATCACGGTCAGACCGGCAGCCGGGCCGCTGACTTGCAGGGGACACCCGGCAAGGAGTCCGACAACGAGGCCCCCGACAATCCCGGTGATAATCCCCTTCACGGGAGGAGCGCCCGAAGCAATGGCAATCCCCATGCACAATGGCAATGCCACCAGAAACACCACAACGGACGCCAAAAAATCCCGTTGCACATCTTTCCAGGTCATCGTGAACAGCTCTTTCCAATCCGGTTTTTTAATCATGAGTCATCCCTTATGCCTCATGAGGAAGAGTGTCCGCATCTAGGCTAGGCATCCTTGACCTTTTTGACGTCTTGGGGAAACACGAACTTTTCTTGATGCGGATCGCACGGCCACGCTTTTCCTGTCGCGATGGAATAAATCCATCTATGAAGCGTGAAATTCCCCGTGCGCAACCGCTTGGGACGGCAGGATGAGTCTTCAAATGCTCAAGCTAAACCAACACATTCTCTTTTATCCTCGCGGCAAACCGTTCCTCGCCCTTGAGTTCCGGGTACATTCCCCCTCACGATTTGACGTGTCCTTAGAATCATCAACTAGAGAAAGAGCAAGGAAATTTCATGTGCCATGCTTCGGAGAGGCATTCCCTTCCTTATCTAAATCTTCCGTGGGGACCTCACCTTTTTCTTCCAATGCCAGAAGACGTTGTCCTTCCGAACGATGCATGGCGGCCATTTCTCGTAACTCTTTTGCCGACTTCCATCGCGACGAGGCGATCAGCATCCACCCCGTCCTAGTAAAGCCCTTGGGATCCATATGAGGCTTTTCTGCAAGGCTTATGGCTCGCTGTTCCAATCTCACCGCCTCGCTTTGAAGCTCATCGGCCTGTTGATCATAGAGCTGCGCCATCTCCAGTAAATCGGCACCTGTCCAGGGTTTCTCATCTGCTTTTTCAGAAGCTTGCTCTGCAGACGTCATCGCATAACTCACCGGTGCCAACATAGTAGTGGGACTTGGTCCTCCCTTTTGGCTAAGGCTCATCATGCCCATCCCACCCAACACTCCTATCAATACATATGCCAGTGCACGCATAATTATCCCTCCTGATTAAAGCGCTGCTTCACTCTTGCAACCTGAGAAGAAGTCAATAAAACAATTCTCTCCCTTTTTCTTAAACTTCAATATTTTTCTTCCCTTTCCCACGAAAACCGGGATAGTTACCCTCTGAATGCTCATTTTACTAAGCCTATAAAAAGACACCTTCCAGTGCAGCTGTAAAAAACCCTTGATACCGAGAATTTTCCACTTGCGAAGTATTTAAGACTCTATGTGGCTTTCCTCTGCCCTGCCCTTCTTCCATCGGCTCAATTTTTTCATCAATGCTGTGGGTGCCGATGGGTACGGGCACTCGGAGGGGGTGGTTCTTTCTCCAACTTCTGAGCGGAAACCCCACTCAGATGTATGTTGACCTTTTGGCCCTCCGCATTGACACAATGAAATTGATCAAAGGTCACATGAAGCGAGTACCTCCCTGAATGGTCACGCCCCACCGACAGAAGATGCCATCCTTCAATGGCCGTTCCATCCGGGCCCAGAAGTTCCCATTCGCAGGGATCTGAAGCCTCAAAAACCCTGACTGTGACATAGCTGTTAGATTCTGAATTCATGCACCACCTCTCATGGCCTCAGGAAGACCAGGATGTCTCACTTTCCACTCTCCGTATGATCCAACCCCCTCACCCTCTCCCGCATCTCTGAGATTTCCCCTTCAATAAACATGTCCGTCTTGTAGATTGCGTGGGCTATCCCATTCTAGGAGTAAACGCCAATTCATTTATCTACTCATTCCCAGATTCTATTCCTAATCCTAATCCAATCCAGGCCCTCAACAGATCATGCCTTGTCACGGTATACAGCACCACCCCGTTTCGCTCTACCGGCAGACTCAACAATCGATGCTCTTCCATGAGATGCACGGCATCCTTGATCGACGTCGTATCAGCAATTGAAATATGATCTTTTTTCATCACGTCTTCGACCGTCACTCTGTTCAGGTCTTTTCCCGCTTCCAAAGCACGGAGGACATCAAATTCGCTGATAAAGCCGATAAAATGGTTTTTTTCGTCGACGACCGGCCCCCCGTGGGTATGATGAGAAAGCAACTCGACCGCCGCGGCCAGGGCATTCAATTTCCTGCCGAATTTCAATTCATTGGTTGGCACAATCTGTCCGACAGTCTTAAATCCTGAGGCTGGGACACCTTGAATAGTCATATGACCTCCTCACATGAAAATGTAAAAACTTCACCATCTACAGAAAGACTGCAAGCATTCCAGATTGTTCATGAAATCCCATCATACAAAAAGCTACCCCTTAGCCAAGTTGCCGGATATAACGGGCTTAGTTGGAAACCGGGTCATAGATCATGAGGATGGTCACTCCGTCTTTTGTGGAAATAGGAGAGACATCACAATGCGCGGGCATCATCCGATAGCTGCCCTGTTCACATACCTGGCCGTCCGTCTCGTATTGTCCCTCAAGAACAAAATGCTGAACGATGCCGCGGTGGCTATGTGGCGTAATCCGGCCGCCGGCAGGAATCCGAACCAGCATGGTCTTGGCGCCAAGGGATGGGTCTTCTCGAACAATCTTGACGTCTGCGGGCCCAGGGAATTCTTGAAGTTTCTCCCACTTCATTGTAGCGGTGTGGTGGAATTTTTCTTTGCTCATTGATCTCTCCTCCTTTGATTCCTAGAGACGTATTGAAATTGGATGATTATCGCTTCTTTCCAAGAAAAATCTTACACAACGCGTTCGTTTCAGATGGCCTGATTCAAGTGTTTGAAACGTCCGTTTGTTCCTTGCCGATGTCCCGGTCCCTCCCACACAATGGGAGCCCGTCCTTTCAACGATCTCTAAGGCTCGGAGGAGGATAATGGCGGTGACCAGGCAATCTGGCCGTTCTGATTAAAGAGGGTCAGGACAGGACTTCCATCCAGCAACACACGGAGCCGTGCGCGTGGAACGTCATTTTTGTCTCTGAGAGTGAGGGAAGGCAATCCATCAGGCTGCAGATCCAGAGCCGCTCGTTGCTTACAGCCTTTATCGTTGAGAATTAACGCCGGCTGTGCCTCATTAAAGACACCGAGGAACACACGGTTATGACAGGTTTCATCAGCGAGGGTCAAAGCGGGCAATTCACCATTCCACAGAAGCAGCGTGGCCCGGGGTTGCCCATCCTTCGTCACAAGGCGGAATTCCTCCGCCGTAACAACTTTCCTTGGCTGCTCAGATTCCCCTGCCGAGACTGCGGCATTCATGAAAACAAGATTGGACAGAGCCCCACCCATCACCCCGGCAAAAAGAGTCGTCATGACCAATATGCCAAACTGTCGTGTATTCATTTCCCCCACCTCATGAAGCATAGATTGTTTGACCCATCATTCCCATCACAACCTGGCTTGAGATAGGCAAGCCTCCATTTTTAGTTTTGGCATCGACATCCGGAAAGAACGGGGGATTTTTAAGGTCCCCCGTCAGCTCATTGCCAATTAGTTCGGTTGGGGAAACTGCACACCAATCGATTGCGGGAACGTCACGGTTCCGTCCGGAAACGCCTGTCCTTTTTGCCACAGATGATAGATCACCCCATCGGTTTTACCTGCAGCTTCGGCAATTTCTTTTTTCTTGTTCTCATCATCGACATCGAGGATAAACAAGCGACCAGTGTCAATCTCCTCCTGATGATCATGGAAATACCGGTGCCATTGAATTAACGGAAGCGTTCTGGAAGCCTTCTTGGCCACGAAATATTCCACGGCGACGAGCGGAGCATTGGCATCGGTCGTTTCAAACAACAGACACTGAAAAACGGTGTCTGAAATACCCTTACAAAAATGGTGAAATGGACCACCAATCTCTCCATTGTGCATGAGATGCGGCGCTTGGACATGAAGATCATAGCCATCTGCCGGGCCGGAACCAGCGCTCATCGCCGGCACAGACATTCCTCCCATCATCACAGCAGTCAACACACTCGTGAGTCCAAGGATTCGATAAAAATGAGACATAGCAACCTCCCGGCTAAATGTGAACCATCACCCCTCTCCCCAGATTGAGATATTAGGGGTTTTTGTTTGACCACTCGTCATTTCCGATATCTGTGACGGGAAATTCATTTTGGGATCCAGTGGCATAGACCTCCGCTTACTACCGGCAGGGATGACGGAGAAAAACCTTTCCATTCTCCCTATGGTCAATCAGGAATCCATCCTCACACACCTCGTTCCCGCTTATTCTCAGCAGGAAGCCATTCATGAAGTCCTTTGTGTTGAACACTCCAGTGTTCTCATCCTGTAGCCAATATCTGACGTTCAGCTTCGAACCAGTCGGCTTGATCTTCCCCGTGGCAGCCCCCCCGCTCCTCATAGAGCTGATGCGCTCGCAGAGCAATCCGAGCTTCGAGATCCCGGGCAGAAGAATCAGCGCAGATGACAGTGTCGTTGTCTGAGTTGACCGACCTTAAGGGGTTAGCGCCTCTTTTTTTAGAGGCAACGGCTTTTCTTGAGCCCGGGGTGGAAATGGGATTCATTGCGTCTTCACGGCTCCCTGTTTGTTGACTCGTTCGCATCACAAGACCTCCGTCAATTGACTCTCATGGCGTGTATGCCGCGTTTCCGTCAGGCATTCCAATCCAAAAGCCGGGGTTTTTCCTATCGCGCGAATAGTGTCAGCGATACGATCAGGCCGACCCCAGTCGCTCCACAGGACATTTTTGAGTTCAAGCACTCCAACCGATTCAGGGGCACAACCCAAAAGATCAGATGAAAAGTTCCGCTTCGGCATATCATGATAGATTTCACGAAGAGTCAGACTTTCCTGATGTGTGCCTATAACTTTTTCCAATTGTTCAAACCGTTCCAGGACCTCGGGCAAACATTTCCACCCCGATCTCCATAAAGTCTCCACTTTGGCGGTCATGATAAAGGTATTCCAAAGCGCCCCATTAACCTGAGCGGCTAGCCCCTGGATAGCGTTTGGCTTCTCGAGAAAGGCATCCACCCGTCTCACGCACAGTCCGCCACTTGATCCCAGCGGCCCTCCCGGTTCGATCCATCCATACTCGAGCTCCAAAGACGTGGGCCTGACACCGAGGAGCATGATTCGATCTTGAAAGATGGTTGTCGCCTGAATAGCCTTCTCAACCGTGTCCATAAATTGATGTTCGGGGAATACAAAATGGTCTGCTGGATACAGCACCACCGTCGCATGGGGATTCTGAGCTCGAATGTATGTTAATGGAAGGAAAATCCCTGCAGCGGTATCACAGTTCCGAGGTTGTCCAATCACCTGGCCACAGGATCGATTCCCCGACTGAGCTACCACTTCTCCAAAGTGGTTCTGAGCAATGACAGTTATTTTGTGTTTAGGATGCGTCAAGAGGTCCGCACGATCCCACGTATGTTGCAACATGGAACGATGGCCCACAAATGAACAATACTGTTTGGGCTTGTGATACCCAAGCCACCGCTCAATAAACGGACGCGTTCGCTCCCCTTCTCCTCCCGCCAAGATCACTGACCAGCGTTCTCCCTTTGCCGTGTTTTGGTCTTTCATGGAGTCCTCTTTTTCAGTAAACCAAAAAACCCTTCTCAAAATTTTTGCTTCTGCGAATGCAAGCAGGGTGAAGATCGTTCAGTTCTTCTAATAGTTTCGCTCACTTGAATGGTGTTTCCTTACGCTCTTTTCAAGTTCGATACCATTATGAAAATTTCTTTTATATTGGGCTTCTGACCTCAGACATCATTTACCGACCCCCAAACCGATGACCCATTTGGCTACAAAAAATTTTGCATGGACGTGGCAAATATCTACAGTGCTGGAATATGGAATTTATAGAAAACGTGGAAAGAATCAGCCCAACATAATAAAGTGGGGGCTGAGTCTTCCTCCAACAATCGTCTGGACGTTCATCTAGGGAGATGCACATCAAGGGTTGGAAAGCGTTGGCATGCTTTAAGCACCACGAGAGAAGGGAGGCAATCACGGTGCAATGAGGGAGTCGGTTGTGAATTTCCCCGCCTGGCAAAAAGATGGGAGGTGCTTCACATGCTTGATGACCACACCAAGGCGATGGTTCTGGAAGCGCTGATTGATGAATACAAAGCACGGGCGTCCTATCGCCTCGTGCTCAACACATTCGGTGAAATACGGCCGTTCAGCAATATTGTAAAAGCGGAGGAAACCCAT
This sequence comes from uncultured Nitrospira sp., assembly GCA_964494125.1. Classification (GTDB taxonomy): domain Bacteria; phylum Nitrospirota; class Nitrospiria; order Nitrospirales; family UBA8639; genus Nitrospira_E. Next base: position 9,727 of record CAZBQO010000072.1, read on the forward strand.
GCGCAGGCCCTTGAACTTCTGTGCGGGCACTTTGGAATTCCCCTGCCCAAAGATGACTGGGAAGAGAAGCTTGCGCCTCCCTCCTCCGTGCTCGAAGCCTGTCGGGCCGGCATTCAAGCGGAACACGACAATATCGCGATGTATGACCGATTTCTTAAGCAGACGAAGGTGCCCGAAGTTCTGGCATTATTCCAACGCCTGCAGGCCGCCTCACGGCAGCACCATCTTCCAGCATTTGAACGCTGTGCCGCCCGAGGCGGTCAGACCGGAAGAAGAGCGATGTCGCTTGGTCGATTACGACCCGGTCGGCCCGGTCGCCATGGAAGGCAAAGCGATGACAAACCGGGCCCACATCATTTGTAAATGCTGCAATTTTCCCATTAAGGGAGGGGATGAACCATTTGTGATAAATCGAATCTTCACCGGCCTGTCATTTTGATCCATCGGCGAAGGCATGTTCCTGTCGTTGAAGACGTCAAGAACTTGCGGGATGCTTCGTTTCACTCTGGGTGACATGGTCCTCCAGAGCTTGCGGTACTAGACCTCAGAATATTTCAAACATTAAGACAGCGTTTCGCCTATCCTCGCGCCTCAAAAATCCCGTCACACTCCCCCCTTCATCGGGATTAGGTTTC
>CAZBQO010000073.1:0-10353 GCA_964494125.1 uncultured Nitrospira sp.
CCGACAGGCGGTTCGTTCAGAGATGTCCGGCATTTCCGCTCTCACGCGTCGGACATCTCCCGCGTTAAAGGGTATGGCTTCAGGGCCTCCCATAACGCATCAGTTTCTACTACCAGTTCCCCAATCTTTTGTTGGAGCTTTTGGTCTGGGCATCTTTCAGTGCCTCCTCATCTTTGGGGCGCCGCCGCAAGCCATTTTCCGCTTCGCGCAGATACTGCTCGTGCCAGTGCTCCACTTCGGCCACCTTCAGGCCGTGTTGGCGAGCGGCTTCCGTCACCGACGTTTCCCTTTTGAGCACTTTTAAGACGAGAGCCGCTCGTTGTTTGGCGGTCCAACGTTCAATCGTTTCATCCGAATGCTGACCCATTTCACCTCCTCCTTTAAGTTGTTCGTTATGTCTTAAAGGTGGTCTCGCTTTCAAGGGGAGCAGTATAAAGGTTTGGAGCACAAGTCTGGAGAATCCCTGAAAATAGCTCCTTGAGGAGGATAATTTTGATGCGCTACGAGATGGTGGTGACTCCATTAGAACTCAATGCATTTGTGAAAGCTGCCATATGGGTTGCAGGTACCCCTATCACAACGAGTGGGTGAATCCAAAAAGGTACTTTCTTATCCCATGAGATGAGGGGGTAGGGAAGCTCGCTACCAGTGGGTAGGGATTATCTTAGAATTTCAGACTGCTTTGAGGGATCTTCAACTAAATTTCTTTTTTCATCTCTTTCGCTTTTATTTTAAGTCCATTATCTATTAGGCCTTTTGGGGCATTCATTTCAAATTCGTCGTGTTGTTTGACAGTTTCTGTGGCTGTTTTTTTGACTATCAGAAACTTCGCTTTAGATGTTGGTGGACTTGCCTGTGCCATCCTTGAAAGTGTCGAGGTGTTTGTCAAAAGAGGAAAGGACGGTTGGTTTTAACGTCTTCCTCGTAAGGACTAGGTGGGAGAAGAGAGTCAAGACAAGCAAGGGGAATTGATGAAAATGGGACGCCCTGTGTGTTCGGTTTACCATTTGCATATTCCATATAAGGTTGGGTGGAGGAAGTCCTCAATTGAGAGAACGTAGTTTCAAAAGGAGATTGCGAAAATGGGTGAATTTTTTTTCAAAGAGCATGGGGCGGCAGCGATGGAATATGCCTTACTTCTTAGTTTAATCGGTATGATCGTTATCGGATCTGTTCAGGCGTTAGGCTCCAATGTGTTTGATGGTCTTTCGGTACTAGACCATGTTTTTGTATCGACCCAATTCAAGGATGATCTGTTGCATCACCCATAAGTAGAAAGTTCCTACTCTATTCTTAGAACTCTGCCCACTGGGGTTATACCTTCCATGTGCTTTTCTGCACTTCGGTTCAAAAAAATCTGATTTAATTCGTCGTTAATTTGGGAAAAGGGGTGTGGAATTTTTCTGAGGTAGTAATGCCGCTTTTTCTCCCCAAATATTTGGTACATTGGATCAAATAGTGCACTTAAAATAGGACTATCATCTTTAAATCTTAAGTCTCGGAGGTGCTTTGCCGAAAAAATGAGAAAAAGAAGGGAGTTTTGATATGTTTGTACGATTTCTTGGGATCCTTATGGTGTGTGCGACATGGGGCTGTGAATCGCTTTCAATGACCCATCAGTCTGCGGATGTCTTGACCCCAGGGCCACCCCCGGCCACATTGACCTCTCTTTCGACAGGGGAAACTGAGGGCTCCTCGTCACTTGCCCAACGTATGAGCATTCATCAAGCCCCGAAGACGGGATTATCTCAGGAAAAGCCCCCAGTAGATCCTTTCCCCACTGTGTACTTTCCATTCGATAGTTGGGAGATTTCATCAGAAGTTCAAGATCGTCTGGATGCCACGGCTAGTTGGATGAACCGCTTTCAGAATTATGAACTCATAATTGAGGGGCATACGGATGTACGTGGAACAGAAAGTTATAATATGATTCTGGGGGTAAGACGAGCAAAAGCCGTCAAAGAATATCTGGCCAATTTAGGAATTTCACGCAAACGTCTTGATGTGGTTTCCTTTGGGAATACCTTGGTCCTGTGTGAAGTCGATGACGAACATCAATGCCATCAATTTAACCGACGTGCTGATTTGCTGCTTGAGTAAAGCTCTTCCTGCTGGTAAATGCCCCCCTAGTCGAAATGCGTGAGTTTGACTTTTTGTAAAGTTCCCATCTTTCCCATCTGATAGGTCTTCCAGTTTTTATTCCGGGATTTCCCGGATCCAAATCATTTCTTGAGAGTTCAATTCGTAAATGTTTTATGTATGTGTTGGGATGGTATCGAGAATCATTCTTGGTGAAGAGATGTCTTAAGTCGGTTTTCCCGTGTTTTCTCCTCGTAATTGACAATCATTTGCGGATATGTTATTTGCAATAAACTTGCAATAAGGAATTGCAGAATCAGGTTTACATCTCTTGTTGAAATTAGAACCTAGCATCCAAAAAGATCTTCGAGCTACAGGGCGACGCATGACCCGTACTCGCCAAGCCGTCCTAGCGTTATTGCAAAGGACCCGCCAACCAATAAGTGCTACGGAAATTTTTGAACAATTGCACCAGGAAAAAGTGGCGATTGATCTGGTGACCGTGTACCGAACCTTGCATGTGCTAAAAGATTTAGGTCTGGTTCTGCAATTGGACCTTCACCAGGAAGGCCTCGCCAGATATGAATTGAAAGAGGGGCGGGAACATCACCATCATATTCGTTGCCAGATCTGTGGACAGATCGAGGATTTGTTGTTATGCCCGTTAAAAAAAGTCACAAAATTGATTGAACAACGGACGCAATTTATCGTGGATGATCATACGTTGGAATTCACGGGACTGTGTCCACAATGTCAATAAGATGATCAAAACTCTTGGACCGAGGCTTTCAAAAGCCGGCTCTATCGCTTCTCTGGTTTGTGCTGTGCATTGTGCGGTGACGCCTTTGGCATTGCTTGCCCTTCCCGTCATAGCTGCACATTCCTGGGATGGTCTTGATGGAATAATAGGAGCCTTTTGGGCCGATACTACTGAGTGGATTTTTTTGGGGGTGATAGTCTTATTAGCAGGCTTTGGATTGTTGGCGACCTATCCTAGGCATCGAGATAGCCGTCCTGCTCTTCTGACTGCTTGCGGACTTGTGGTGTTAATGACTGCTCATCTTCTGTTTGAATCAGCCAGTGGGGTAGAGATCGTTCTTGATGTGACTGGAGCCACTATGATCGCACTGGCCGGTTTTTGGAATCGAAGGTTATGTCACCATTTAGGCTGCCATACCCATGAGCACACGCATGAAACTAGCGGTTCTAAAATTCAACCCCTTCCTGATTTATCCTCAAATTCTTAAACTTCCATACCTTTAGCTTGTTCCACGCAGGCTCCATCTGAAGGAAATTTTCTTCGTTAATTCGCCGTAATCACAGTGTTTCCATTTTATCCCGAGCCGAGGCCTCTGGGGTATGTAAGGGGTAAAATGAAACGCTGGTTTATAAAATGGGGACAGGTGTCATGGGTTACTAAGATAAGTAGGAGTCATGAGAAGACTCTCGATATTCGTCCAGGACCATTGAATGGGTTATGAAGTCAAAATCTTACTTTTAGCCGACTTATCCAAGGCTTCTCCCAAATCATCAAGAAGTTGTTCTGTCTCTTCCCATCCGATGCAGGCATCTGTAATTGATATTCCCCACTCCAAGGGTTTTCCTGCTTCCCATTTTTGATTGCCCGGCTTCAGGTTACTCTCAATTAACAAGCCCATGATGGCGAGTTGGCCCTTGGTGAATTGCTCGATAACTGATTGAGCCACGGGAATCTGACGCGTATGGTCTTTTTCTGAATTGCCATGAGAGCAGTCAACCATTATCGGACGACGAATTCCTTCATTCGTTAGGCAACGCACGGCCTCAGAGATATCTTCAGGATTATAATTGACTCGTCCACCGCCACCACGAAGAACAAGATGCCGGTCCGGATTGCCATTTGTTTTGATAACTGAGGTGAGACCTTCGGCGTTCACCCCAATGAAACTTTGAGGATGTCGGGCTGCAATCATGGCATTGAGAGCGACTTGGAGTCCCCCATCCGTTCCATTTTTTAGGCCAACGGGCATAGATAGGCCGCTGGCCATTTCTCTATGGGTTTGGCTTTCGGTGGTTCGTGCTCCAATAGCCGCCCAACTAATTAAGTCGGAAATATATTGGGGCGTGACAGGATCCAAAAATTCCGTGGCGCATGGCACCCCTAGGTTATTGATCCGGAGTAGAATAGAACGGGCCAGTTCAAATCCTCCCCCAATTTCGCAGGAACCATCTAAATGGGGGTCGTTGATGAGTCCCTTCCAACCCACCGTTGTGCGAGGCTTTTCAAAATAGGTTCGAAGGACAATCAGGGCATGCTCCTGAATGCGATCAGCGACCAGTTTGAGGCGTTCAGCATAGAGAATGGCCGCTTCCGGGTCGTGTATCGAACACGGGCCAATTATGATCAACAGGCGATGTGAGTCTCGTCCATGAAGAATATCTCGAATGGCTTGCCGAGATTGAAGAACCATCTGTCCGGTTTTCTCGGGCAAGGGGAGTATACTCTGCATCTGTTTTGGGGTCGGAAGTGGAGAAATATCGATAATGTTTCGGTTATTAATTGGTTCGGCCATGCGACACGTCCTGGGTAAAATGAGAGAATATCTGGAATTGCAGAATTAAATAAGGTAACCAAATTATGCGGGAATTAACAACATTGTAATAAGAAACCCTATATCCAGGCAACCTGTCATTGGCAATCTGTAATACGCCACTAAAGAACAGGGTTGATAAGAGTGGCTAATGATACCGTGCAGAGAGGGTGAGATGTGAGGCAGGTGGAAGAATTCCCTGGCAATTAAATGGGAAGCAATCGTGAACGGGATTCTGAGAGGATCATGAGGGAGGTCTTTTCAGGTGTCAAAGCCCGTCAAGCTGTGGTGTTGATCAAATTGGCTTGTTGAGAAGTATACCACCGCATGACATCTTGGTTGGCGGGGTCCTGAGTGGAGGTAAATGAAAATTTGGTGCCAATGACTAAATCCGTCGTGGGGTCAACCCACTCAATGGTTCCGGAAAATTTGGAAAAATGGGTGAATTCTGGTAAACGACAACTAATGTGGAGATGTGATGAGGAGACGAGTGGCCATGCGGAAGGGGCGACACGAAACTGGCAACCGGTCGGGGAAAGATTGCTGAGCTGAACGGGTAGCACAGCTAGGATTTTCCCCGTGTCACTGAGGGGGCGAACGGCTCCAGTCATATTGACCGTCAGACGAGGAAATGCGCGAGGGTGTTGACGTGAAACGTTTGGTGGGGCAGCTAATCGAATCGTCGGGGGCTGTGTGAGGATTTCTTGGATGACTGTTTCAAATTCATAAATGTCCTCATCGATACAAGAACGACCTTTACAGGGAATCCCGCATCTGAGGCTGCTGAGCGCCGGATCTTTTGGGAGTGCACAGAGGAGAGAGTGATCGGCTCCCAGTCCCAATAAATAGGTTTGGAGTAGCAATTTCTCAGGTGTGGAGGGAAAGGTTAACCAAATTGAGTTTGAACCTATGGCAAGGTGAGGAGATGGCGAATTCATGAGTCCCTTTTCGGTTGTGTGAGGCCATGTTACAAGGCCAAATTCAGACCAGCAAGATACGGCAAAGAGAACAGAAAAGGACTGACCTTAATATACAAGAACAGGTTAAAAACTCTAGAATGTTTTCTGATGGCTATGGCCAATGCCTGGATGGGGCATTCCACCCGATTGGAAGGGGGGGTAAGGGAAAGACTCTGCCGTTAAGGAGCAAAGAAATTATAATGTGGTTGGGGGTCAAGGTTCTTCTGGGTGAGGTAGAATTTCTTGAATGAGTGAATCCGCTAACTTTTCAGTAGAAATGCCATAGTTCTGTGAGTCAATGGCTTTTTGAAAATGTGCGATTTTGTCTTGTCGAACATCCGGAACCTGAGACATCTGTTCGAGGTAAAAAGAAACCTCTCGACTAGAAGTGGAAGGGGATGTTTTGTCATCTTTGGCAGAGTTTGGAGCTAAAGCTGAAACCTCGTTGCTAGCATCGGCAAATGACAAGGTCGTTTCCTTAAGAGGAAACGATGGGGCATCTCCAGGAGGTGTTGGTGGGATGGAGGAAAGTTGACTCATTGGTTGTCAAAAGGTATCCCAGCGTGAGGTGAAATCATAAATAAATATGAATAGAAGAATCAAATGGCATCGTCGTCCCTTCCCTCTCGGCCGTGTAATTCTTCCGATGCAATCCCTCGTCACCTTGTGAGCGCTTCTCAGATAGGATTGAGATGATCATGGAATATGTTGTGGGCGCACGTATTCATCAATTACGGACCATTGATCCAGGAGAAATCCGGTTGGTCCAGTTGGCATTGCCTGAGGAAGTTGAGATAGCAGGAAAACTATACGCCCTCCGAGATACCATGCGTCCAGGAACGGCCTTTCTCGCAAAGCCCTGGGGAGACCGGACAGGCAAATATCGAAGGCGGATGTATACCCGGTCAAATGCTTCCTTCAACGAGCCACGCTTGTTGGAGACGTTCATCAATCATACCCATCGCGATCAGTCTGATACCTCCAGTTGGTGGCAATCGGAAATGGCAACCGACTGGTTTGAGAAGGGAAAAACTATAGAAGTTCGCCTCCAAATAGATGAAGAGAAGGGGGGCGTGTTGGTGTATGAAAATACCAAAGTATGTAAGGCTACGAATCTTCGTTTGGAAGACGATGGGATATGGGAGGGAATGCGAATGGTCTGTGTGGCCTTCGGCACGGGCATTACACCATTCTTATCCTATGCCCGTTATTTGAAAGCCAAAAATTTTGGTCGAAAGGGAGGGAGAGTTGGAGCCCACCTGACGCTAGTGGCTAGTGTGCGCCATGAGGGGCAGTTAATGCTTCATGAGGAGATGGTCGCTCTTGAGCAACAATTCCCCGAACATTTTCGATATCAACCAGTGCTAACTCGATCCTGGCCTTCTGCCTGGGGGTATCCGAAAGGTCGAATCCAGCGAGTGATTCACTCCGTGTCGGGACACGAGCAAATCGACATTTCACCGTTTCAAACTATTGTGTCGAATATAGACCAATCGCATCTACGCATATGTGGGAGTGTTACAGCCTGCCGGCAGCTCGCTCTCGGGCTTGAACAAGGCGGGTTGGTTCCGCTGACGCTGCGCACGGAGTCCTGGTAGAAGAAATCTATGCTGAAAGGTAAAAGAATTTGGTATGGATGAGTCCCTATTCCCCTGCTGGCCGTGTAATGGAATCTGGAATCGTGACATTAGGACGGCGCAATAATCGTATCACGGGGCGACCAAGGAAGGTGTAATGTCCACAGATCAGACAGTGCAAGCTGAGTGTGACAAGAAGTTCCTGCTCCAATTGTTCTAAATGTACTGTTCGCGACCCACACCGAGAACAACGAGGATACTTCTCGGTGGAGGGCTTTTTGTTCACGGTCTTTTTGGGAGAGTTCTTGCGTGTCCTGCCGGTTGGTTGGTCTGAGTGTCCTGACTTTTTCATGAATGAATCCTTGGTCAAGGTAATAGAAGAACTCATCTGGATATAACCAATTCCTGTGCCAAAATTACAGAGGAAAAAGTGACAGAAAAGTCCAAAAACGACCTAGAAATAGGAGGAAGGAAGCTGCCACTGGGTAAAATTTTCCGGAGGAACAGGGTCAAAAATGCTGAGTTGGAGCGCTGTTGGCGGGCTAAAGGTTATTGACTGGGAATGGGAGTCGAGGAGCGAGAGAGGATGGCCTCAGAACGAAGGCGGAGATTGGCTGCTTCCGATGGTCGATTAGCTGCTTGCAACATTCGAGCATATCGTTGAAGGATGGCCGCCACGTCTGGATGGTTTGGGCCATTCGCGGTTTCCTTTAATTTGAGGGCCCGTTCATATTGCGCAGCGGATTTGTCATATTCTTTCCGATCTTCGTAATAGGTGGCCAAACTATATAGACTACTTAAGAGCAGGGGATTTCCCGGTCCTAACCCTTCAGCATGTTTAACCGTGGCCAATAACTGGTTTTCTAACGCAGGGGTGTGTGATTCTCCGGTTGTTGCCGGAAGCGAGGATCGCGAAGAAGTCGCGGGCGTTTTTGAATGGGAGGTACATGCGTTGAGTAGGCCGATGAAAAGCATGATGGTCCACATCATCCTAAAAATAGATTGTATATTCCGGTTCATAGAACTACGCCCTGACCAACGCATCTTCAAAAAAGCCCCGAATAGAAAATCAGAAGTGATTCTATGAACTCTGAGCCTGTTCTCGCAAGTGAACTCCCCGGTTTATGATTTATCAAAAACCAATTCAATAGTGATTTGAATGGAGAAGAATACACAATGACGGTCCTGTGGTGTTCGATCTCGGCCCATGGCTTTGGTCATGCCGCGCAATTAATTCCAATCTTGAATGAATTAGATGGGGCAATTGATGACCTGCATGTGATTCTACGCACCCAAGTACCTGTCGATTTCTTTCAACGTCATCTCCGCGTGAGTTGGGAGTTGCAGGATGTCCAACAAGATGTTGGATGTGTCCAGCGAGGGCCCTTGGATATTGATGTGGAGGAAACATGGGAGGCCTACACCAAATTTCACACACAGTGGGAGTCCAAGGTTGAGGAGGAAGCTCAGGCCATCCGATTATCCAAGGCGCGTCTGGTCATTTCCAATATTTCGCCTCTTGCCATAGCTGGCGCAGCTCAGGCGAAGTGCCCGGTGGTGGGAATTGCCTCGCTATCCTGGGATCGGGTGTTAGAGCCATTTGCCCAGGCCGATTCCGCTCTTCATCGTTCGATTCTCGAAACCATTCGTAACAGTTATGGGTTGGCAGACTCTCTCATCCGCCTTCATCCGGGTATCGAGATGCCGGCCTTTGGTTCGACGGTTGATGTAGGACCTTCGGCACCCTTGAGGAAACCGAATGGCTATGATCTGCGAAAAGCCTTGGGGGTGGGAGAGCATGAATTGATCGTCCTCATTGCCTTTGGGGGTGTGCCGCTCAACCGTCTTCCGCTTGAGCAGATGTCCGCAATGGCCGGGTTCCACTTTTTAGTAAGCGAACTCCCATCTTTGTCTTCTTATGCCTCGGTGCATCGTGTCGAAGATCTTGCGATGCCATTTGGAGAAATCAGTCAACAGGCGGATATCATCATGACTAAGCCGGGGTATGGTACCGTGATCGCCGCGGTCCAGGATAAGACGGCATTGGTCTACGTCCGTCGAAATAATTTCGTTGACGAACAGAGTTTGGTGGATTATATCCATCGACACGGGCGAGGGATGGAGTTATCCCGTGATGACTTTGAATCGGGCAATTGGGAACCGACTCTTCGAGCTGTGCTTAAAGCAGCGGTTCCGTCTGAGGCACATCCGTCGCCGGGTACGGGTGATGTTGTTCGTCAGTTAAAAGAATATTTGTCGTGCTGAAGGGAAACGAGCCGGGGATCTTTTCAAGCACTATCCGGTATTAGAGAGGGATAGGGAGAGACCGTAAGGGCTTCAATCGTATTGAAGACACGTGATGCATTCAATTCTCGTTCTTTCCAAAATACTCCGATCACTTCCACGGAAAGATCCAGTGAAATTGACGGTGAGCCTTGCGTGCGATCGTGTTGACCAAAGACGACAATGGATTGTTCACCCTCGGCCAGGCGAAACACAAAGCGTATGGCTAACTCTGAGTCAGTAAGGTGCATTTCCGGTTGAGTGACCACTCCACGAACGGCCACGAGTTGTTGATGATAGGAAGCTGGTTGACTGAGCAGCATGGCAATGGAGACGGGTTCGGGGGATGTGGTAAAAGTGGAGGAGGGGAGGGGAGACGAGAGTGGCCAGGGGAGCCCGGGTGTGGATGGTGCCGAGGCAATTCCCTCGCTGGAAGCTTCCAAGGGAGATGGCGATTGATGCGTTATGTCCATCCCAACGAACAGGAGAGCATTCCATGCTCCAATCAACAGAACTTTTGAAAAAATGGTCATAAAGGAAAAGCTGCTTTTTATAAATAATATTCAGGGACAAGTGAACGTGGATATTCGCAAAAGCTGGGCAATTAACCAGGTGAAGAATTTTCTTCTGTAAGGAACAAGTCAATGCCAGTCGTCGATTATTATGCGGTTCTCGGTGTCGTTCTTCAAGCATCCCAAGATGAGATAAAAAAAGCCTATCGCGCATTGGCCCTTCAATATCATCCTGACCGCAATCGAGGAAACCGTCAGGCTGAACAAAAAATTCGTGAAGTCAATGCAGCCTATGAAATCTTGGGTGATCCGGATGCCAGAAAAACGTATGATCGAATGCGTTTGGGCTATGTCGAGCCGATGGTGCACCGAC
>CAZBQO010000074.1:0-10171 GCA_964494125.1 uncultured Nitrospira sp.
GACCGGGAGGAGACTACGGAGAACCCGGCTCCCATCCAAAGGAGGAACCGGTAGAAGATTGAACGAAAATAACACGATATTAATGATCATGGAAGATAAGGCCATGGCCGTGAGGGGAACCAGGATCATGCCGAGAAGATCGCGGCGAGGTTCAACACCAGGCTGAGGGGGCCAGTTGGCTTGGAGGGTGGGGTCAAGATAAAGAAACAGGGCGAGCAGCAGGCTGCTGACAATGGCTAAAAACAAATTCATGAGTGGTCCGGCTATGGCCACAAATGCCATATCACGTCTGGGATTATGGAGTTGATCAGGATTGACGGGAACGGGTTTGGCCCACCCGAAAATAAACCCTCCCGGTATCAGGGATAACATCAGTGGCACAATGATGCTTCCATACAGGTCGATGTGCGGGAGGGGATTGATGGTGAGTCGTCCCAGGTTTTTGGCCGTCCGGTCTCCAAAGAAATTTGCAACCCATCCATGGGCGCATTCGTGTAACACCACCGCGGCCATGAGTGGAACCAGCATGAAGGAGAGGTTATAGAGAAAAGAGGAAAGGGAATCCATTTTGACTTAGTTGAGTTGAGTGAAGGTCTTGTTTTTGACTTGGAGGAGGTAGAGCCTTCTGTTCAGTATGCCGGCGGAACTAAAAGAGGCAAATCCGCTCAACGCTGGCAAATCAGAGCGTCGCACAAGTTGGTCCCAGACCCCTTGTCCGGATTGAGCGCCCTGGCGGATGGTTTCCATCACCATGGTTGCCGCATCATAGGCCTGGAAGGCAAAGAGGGATGGTTCCTTTTGAAACTGACTGCGATACCGCTGAACAAACATCCGAATATTAGGGTCAGGGCTGTTGGGGAAAAATCCATCGACAAAAATGTGGCCGTCCAGATCGTGTTTGGCCCACCGAAACAACTCAGAGTTATGCCAGCTATTGCCGCCCAAAATCGGCACATTCATGTCATAAAATGCCAGTTGTGCCGCAATGAGGGCCAAGTGCACGGGCTGTCCTGGGACAAATACGGCGTCAAACCCGGGTGTGTAGACCATGCGATCTTCTCCGGTTCGGGTTTTTTCAGTTTGGGTGGTGCCGTATTTGGCCAGATCTTTCTCCTTCAAGAGGCGTAATTGTTCACCAATATCGGTCTGGTCGTCAGCATAGCCTTCGGAGGCGATAATTTCTCCGCCGGAGTGCAACACTTCCTTCGCAAACATATCAGCCATTTCTCGTCCATACGCTGTTTGGGGATAAATAATGCCAAAGCGGTGGTATCCCAGTTTTAGAATGGCATATTCCACCAGGCGTTTGGCCTGGACGGATGAGGTCATGGCTGTACTAAACCAAAATGATCCAAACTGCCGCACATTGAGGAGTGTGGATGAAGGGGTGATAAACGGCGTGGCATAGTCATCAGGGAGCCGGTCGAGTTCCTGTATCTCACGGGACAATAAGGGCCCTACGACTGCAAGGGGCCGAAATTCATCAAGCATTTGTTGTATCTCGACGCGTAACGGGGCAGTGAGGGTTGTAGTGTCTTTTACGACCAGCCCAATCGAGGTCAGTCCCCATTGTTCCTTGGCAATTTCGAGAGCGAGTCGAATGCCGTTTAATGAATCCGTGCCATAGGTTTTCATAGGACCGGAAAAAGGCAGGGCGGCTGCCAAAATATGCGAATGAAATTTGATTTTACTGATAAATGATTGCAGGAGGGCCATCGCCGTTTGAGCATAGGGATGGGTGGGAAAGCGCTTGAGAAATCCCCGGATATCCCGTTCGGCGAGGACCTCATCCCCGTGGGCAGTATGCAGTTCAATCAGCCGTATGGTTGCGATGTCACCTGGATACCGGGAGGAATAATTCTCTACCAGTTCCTGGAGCGCGGATTCGTCTAACTGCTGTAAAATCAGAGTTTGAGTGAGGTTTTCTAACTCGAGCCGTTCGGTCTGGTCGACCAGACTCATTTCATTTAACAGGGCTTTTACCGCGCCCAGCGGGTTGTGATTGTTTAACTCGGTTTGACGAATCAATTGGAAGATGGACCGGCGTTGGTCTAAATCAGTGGCATAATCCAATGCCTGATACAATTGATCTAGGGCAGGCTCATAGTTCTGTAACTCGATATAGAGTTCGGCTATTAAGACTCGAGCCGGGGTCGTGGAACGCGAAAAGGGAAATTCTTCCAGGAGTTGCTTCAAAACCGTAAGGGCATCTGTCGGCTGGTGATCATGTTTCAGGGCGGTTGCTTGCAAGAGATAGGCTTCTTCCAGGACCTCTGGAGGAGGGAATGAATCAATCAGCTTCTCGAGAGTCGTAATGGCGGCTGCAGGATTATCGGCTTCCAGCTCCAATCTTGCCTGATCCAGAAGAGGGGAAGTTGAAGTGTGTTGAGCGAATGCGAGGTTGGTGTCTCCGCCCAAGAAGGGCCACCATCCCTGGTCCACCAACAATCCCGAGCTTCCCAGGATGAGACACAATAGGATTCGAAGCAACAGATATGTGAGTCTGACAGTCGTCAAAGGGAATGTACCTAAACGCCTTGGAAATGGAAGGAATTGTTCGTATGAAAACCGGGCAACACCCGAATGCCTGGGTGGATAATTCACAAGCAGAATACCGTGACGACAATGCGTTTCTTGTTTAGTATACCAGGAAGCTCGCTTACCAAAATAGAAGAACGCAAGAAAATCTCTGGATAGGATGATGGCCGGTGGGGAAATGAAAAGATTTGAGGTTCTTTCATCATGAAGATGAGGGTGGCGTAAAGAGCTGATGCAGGAATGTATTGATCGTTATCTCACCATGTTGCAGGTCGAGCAGGGCTATGCGGCAAATACTATTGAGAGCTATCGCAGGGACCTCAAGAAGCTCGAGATCTTTTTTCGAATGCACGACATTGCCGATCCCACATACCTATCCAAGCCTCTGTGGTTTCAATTCTTAAACAGTTTGAAAGCCGAAGGGCTGTCCTCCTCTTCAATTGCCAGATGCCTGGCTTCTATCCGGGGTTTCTATAAGTCGTTTGAGAGGGGAAAGGATGACCCGACCTTTGAGGGTATATTGAAAGGGACGCCGAAGCAATGGAGTCAATTGCCAAAGTTGTTGTCCGAAGCCGAAGTGACCAGATTGCTTAACTTGTCCGTGATGGATACCAGGGAAGATCTACGTGATGCCGCTATGGTGGAACTGCTCTATGCCACCGGTCTTCGGGTATCGGAACTTATCAATTTGGAAATGGCACATCTCAATCTGGATGTGGGGTTTTTGCAAGCCACTGGCAAGCGGGACAAACAACGAATTGTTCCGATCGGAGACAAGGCACGCCAGTTGGTCTCGGAGTATCTGCAGTCCTCCCGCCCGGCCTTTGTCAAAAAGCGAACATCTTCGGCGTTATTTCTTACCCGGCTTGGTCGGGCCATGAGCCGGCAATGTTTTTGGAAAATTCTCAAGGATCGTACGGCTCGTGCAGGCATCACCAAGCCCATTTCCCCTCACATGCTTCGCCATTCCTTTGCCACGCATTTATTGGATCATGGTGCGGATCTTCGTTCGGTCCAAATGATGCTTGGCCATGCCAGCATTGCCACGACACAAATCTATACTCATGTGGAGCAAGCCCGCCTCAAAAAGGTTCATGACCAATACTTTCCTCGTAAACAACGTACGAGGGTCTTTGGGGTCACCCATGATACTGAGTCTTGAGCAGGTATTGGCCGTGTGCCCCTCTGCGGGAATGGCCTGATCCCAATTTGCAATTGGAAAAAGGCCTATGGCAGGCTAGCACCGAGCTTTTATTTTATAAATTTTTGGAGGGGTTGGTTATGAAGTATAGAAAGCAGGTGCATTATGTAAAGGGGGTGTTTGCGTGCCCAAAATGTCATCAACATTTTGTACAAGAGAAGTGGTTGGAGGAATTCCGGGTACGGTGTCATAAGTGCGATTATCGTGGAGCATTGACCCATGTATCGGTGGAAGAGCAAATGGACGAAGAAATTGAACGACGATAGGGAAGATTGATTTCCTGCTAGATTGGGTTCTAGATGCAAAACAAATAGTCTGTGCCTTTATTCCAATTCAATTCTCCTCATGAAAGTATTTCGGGGAAATATACTGTGGGTGGTGCTGTTTGCATTTGTTTGGTGGAGTGGGTGTGTGCAAGTCTCCGCTCAACCTTCATTTCCCCAAGCATCTCCTCAAGCTAGCGATGGGCTTCAGGTCTTAGTCACCTATCATTCCCTGTCCGGTCATACGGCCGAGATGGCCAAGAGTGTGAAAAAAGGAGCTGAATCGATACCAGGGACCACCGTCCTTCTGAAGACCGTGGGGCAGGTGACCGCCGATGAGTTGTTTGGCAGCGATGCCGTCATCGTGGGTTCGCCCGTCTATTGGTCAAATATGTCAGGTGAAGTCAAAGCTTTTTTTGACCGGTGGCAGTTTGAATTTGGCGTGTATCCTGAATTAAAAATGCGTAATAAGGTGGGGGCGGCCTTTGCGACCGGTGGGCAAATATCCAGCGGAAAAGAGGTGACGATGTTGACCATCCTTGCAGCCATGCTTGGGAACAAGATGATTGTCGTGAGTGACGGAGGAGCGTTTGGCGCTTCAGCGACGACGGAAGGCGACAGCCCTGGTATTAATGATGCGGAGCGTGCCGATGCATGGGCGTTGGGAAAGCGTGTGGCTGAAGTGGCGTGGATGATCAAGCGAGGGCAGGCGATTCCAGGGCAACCATGAAGGGCATTCCATGAGTTCGATACCGGGAAACTCAGACGATAAATGGGTCATTTATTGGGAGCGGGAGTATGCCACCGCCTTTGCTCCGGAACGACTCAAGCTAGATTTTCATCCCCACCGTCCCTTGATGACCAACATGCCGTTGCCTGAGCAACGGGAGTTAGCGGCCTCCGGATACAAGGTGCTTCCGGATGATTGCGGGCCGGTTCGGGCCGTAGGGCAATATGGCTGGCTCATCCGTTCACCTGCGGATTGCCGGTTTCGTAGGAAAGGCACTGGTTTTGAATGGCAGTCTCCGCCAATTCTTCCTGAAGAGCGGCTCTTGGGGTATAAGTCATTTTCGGGGATGTATGTCGATACGATTTTGAATAGTGGATTTCCCAAGCTCTATTGTGGAATTCGTTTTTATTACCCCAAACACGTTGGCATGATGATGAAGGATCTTCCCAATCATTTTTATCATTTCCCCAACCGGACCTTCTCCATCTGGGAAGGGATCAAAACGCAAGAATATAAACTGACACCGAATCCCTATGATTTTCTGCCTGACCACGATGCGTTTGTGACGAATTTTCTGCTGCAATTGGATCCTTCTCCGGACAAGACCACCACTATTCTGCGTGGCGATCCCATTGGTGTGGTATTCCCGGTCATGCTCCCGAAACACTTTACACTCGAAGAATTGAAGCATCCTCCAGAAGCCCCCAACGCATAATGTCGAGCAGGCCCTCGGCTTGAGCTTCTCGCGTCCCTTTCCCCTTAGTTCATATTCAGTGAATGCCTGTGCGGTATAAGCTATTGTCCGATTTTCCTGTCTAAGGGAAAGCCTGTTGCCGCTTCAAATTGATATACTGGCTGAGTGTCGGCGGGTATGCATGGGCCGCGATTGCCAAGAAACGCATGTGTTGGTTCGATTTCCGTGCTCATGAGGGAAGAGCGTGAAGATACAACCCAAGTCTGATTTGATTCTCCACCAATGGCAGACTCTTGCCAAAGCCTGTGATGACGGAGAAAGTCAGACTCGACTGGCGATTTTGTGGGAGCACATTAATCGGTTTCCGGTCAGGCAGGCGGCGTCCGCGCATGCCGAGATCGAGACCGCATATTTTCTCGCACAAGCGGGCTTTTCCGTGGCATTTTTAGAGGCCTCTGGCGGTCGAACCGCGGACTTGGAGTGTTATGAAGGCACGCATCGATTTTTTGTGGAAGTCACGGTGATTCAATCGACCCAAGGACCTACTCGCAAATCACCGGCGGTGCGTCTACAACCGCACCAGATTCTGGAATCCTCGGATGAGTTTTTTGAACAGGCTTTGGTCAGGCGATTGTTGTCACGCATGGCCGAAAAAGCCAGGCAATTAGAACGGTACTGTGCACCCGTGTTGCTGGCGGTTAGTGTTCCCGATTTACCATGGGGGAAAGGACGCTCTCAGGACATTCCTCCCTTGGATCTTCAGCGATTGGCTGCGATGTTGGTCGGAGTAGTTGTCGACGTCCCTCAGTTCAGTGCGGTCCTGCTGACCATATGGAAAGCTCCGGCGCAGGAATTACGTAATCCCATTCGTATTCGTCAGGTCACGTGGGTCACTCGACCACCAGGGGATGCACGCGACCCTCGAATTCGATTGTTGGCAGTGAACCCGGTTGCTCGATATCGCCTTAGCTCCCAAGAACTCATGAGTATCAAGGAACAGATGTGAAGCGAAGCTGCGGGGAGAATTGGAGCAGGTACGAGCGGTTAGGATGAAGGCAGGGACGCTTTGAGGGCTTCCAGGTTTTTAATGACGAGGAGATCACCATTCTTGGTTGCCACGGTGATGCCTTGGGTGCATATTGTCCGGCATTTTTCAAATTCGCCTGTCTGGTGAAGCGATTGAGCCAACGCAAAATAGGCGGCTGAATACTCAGGTTTCACCTGAATGCATTGCTGTAAGGCGGGAATCGCCTCTTTCCAATTTTCGTCATTCATGTAGGCTTTTCCCAGGCCGAACCACATGGTCTCGTCCTTCGGGTCCATTTGGAGCACTTTTTTGAATTGTTCGATCTTAGGATTGGCCATGGCTGAGATCCGATCAGAAATAAAGGTGACGGAACGTGAATGAAATCGAGCCTATCATGCGGGTGTATGCGTTGTCTAAGCCATCCCCCTATGCTAGGATCTGACACGTTTTCCCTTCCGGTTCGTCAGTATTCGCAAGTATTGTTTGGCCGACATTGTTGATCGAGTTTTTCCTCTGTGCATGATTTCATTTTCCATTTTGAGAGTGCATGAGTATGGGACGTGTTGGATACGTTTCTCATCCGGCCTATGAACGCCATGAGATGGGCAGAAGCCATCCGGAGTCACCTGAACGGCTTCGAGCCATACGCGCGCAACTAGAAAGTTCGGGAACGTGGTCCCGGTTGCATCAGGTCGTTCCACGACGGGCCGAGCGGAAATGGATTGAACTCGTCCACGACTCGTCCTATGTGGAGAGTCTTGAACGACGTTCCCCCTCAATTGGTTATGTTTCCCTGGATCCTGATACGTCGATGTGTCCAGGTACGCTGGAGGCCGCCTATCTGGCGGTCGGCGGGGGGTTGGCGGCGGTGGATGCGATCATGAACCACGACATCGATCAGGCGTTTTGTGCCGTGCGGCCTCCCGGGCATCACGCCGAGGCGGATCAAGCGATGGGGTTTTGTTTCCTTAATACCGTCGCGATTGCCGCCCGTTATCTTCAGCAACAATATGGACTACGGAGGATTATGATTGTGGATTGGGATGTGCACCATGGCAATGGCACGCAACAGGCCTTCTATGATGATCCCACTGTCCTTTTTTTTAGTACCCACCAGGCTCCATTTTATCCCGGGACGGGCCGGGCGACGGAAACCGGGGCAGGTCAGGGGAAAGGTCTGACCATCAATGTGCCGCTCTCGGGAGGACAAGGGGATGAGGCGTATCGCGAAATATTTCAGAAGGTCTTGGTCCCGGCCGCCGACCACTTTCAACCTGAATGTATATTGATTTCCGCCGGATTTGACGGTCACCGGGATGATCCGTTGGCGAGTATGGGCTTAACGGAGCAGGGGTATGCCGATATGACAACGATTGTCTCGGAGATTGCAAAAAATTTTGCAAGTGGGCGAATCGTGTCATGTTTAGAAGGTGGGTATCACCTCAAGGCGTTGGCGGAATCCGTGGACCGCCATCTACAGGCTCTGCTGGATAATTAACGTGATGAAGTCAAAGCGATCATGGGGAGGAAAAGCGTGGCTGTTGCTCCTGTTGGTGCTGGGGGTAGGGATCTACATTTTTTATACGGAGATTCGTCCCACCGTCATATTCGGCTTACGAGAGGATTACGCAAAACCCATTCCCTATCAACAGATTCCAGTGGGATTGCAGAGCTTGAAAGCGGAGGAATGTGGAAGTTGTCATGTCGAAATCTACGAAGAGTGGAAATCCAGTATTCATGCCAAGGCCTTTCACGATCCGTTTTTTCAAGCCTATTGGAAAAAAGATGACAATATCTGGGTCTGTTTGAATTGCCATACGCCATTGGAAAATCAGCAACCGACTCTTATTCAAGACCTTCCCCGTGGGCGTGTCGAAAAAGCCATTCAAATTCCTAATTACCGGTACGATGCGGAATATCAACAAGAAGGTGTGACGTGCGCAGCCTGCCATGTTCGCGATGGGAAGATTCTCGGTCCATATGACGATTCGGCGGCGCCGCATCCCACCCAATTTGATCCTTCCTTCAGAACGACCCAAGTCTGTTATCGCTGCCATAATGTGGTTTCGGGACCCATGCAATTTTACAATGCAGGGCCTTGTGGCACGTATCCTGAGTATGAAGGCAAGTTTTTCATGAAGGAAAAGGGACTGATTTGTCAGAGTTGTCATATGCCGGAAGTCGAGCGGCCGGTGGCCAAGGGAAGCCCTATCCGATACGGTCGACGACATCTTTGGCGGGGAGGTCATGATCCGGACATGGTCAAGCGAGCGGTCGCTGTCCAAGTGCAGGCAGAACCTCCGACACCCCAACCGGGTGACGATGTCAAATTGACGTTGACCCTGATTAATGCAGGGGCTGGGCACAAAATCCCGACAGGGGACCCGGACCGGTTTTTTACCGTGGAATTTACGGTGCGCGATTCGAACGGCACGGTGGTGCATGAGCAATCTGATACCATGGGCCGTTGGATCCTCTGGCAGCCCGTGATTGTGGAAGTATATGATAACCGATTGCTGCCCCTTGCCAGCCGGGATTATTCCTTTGAATATGAAATTCCGGAACATGAAAAAGGGTGGATCGTTCAGGCGCGGATTCGGTATCATATTCAGACGGATAGTCAAAATCAGATGCTGAGAGATCAGTATGGTCTGACGGCCGATGATCCATATGTCTTTACGATCTATGAACGGGAGTACCCCTTGGATGCGACCCTGTCTGCGGTTGTACAGGATCAGGAACCCGATCTTCGGGTAGGATGTATGGCACCGTCCGATGGGCTTACTCCTCATCACCCGGCAGATACGTCTTCACTTCATTCATAAAGGAAAGTACTGTGGCCGAAAATTTTTTCATTGATACCGAATCACTTGCCCAAAACCTGGGGCGCGAAGACTTGGTCATTCTTGATGTACGAGGCCGCGCCGCCTATTCCTCACATATTCCCGGTGCCGTTCACAGCACTTGGCATGAGTACAGCGATCCCTCAGCCGTGGCAAAGGGGGTCTTAGATCCTGACCTTGGGAGAATTGAACAGCGCCTTCGAGCGCTTGGTATTAACCAGTCCAGTGACGTGGTTATTTATTGCAACCCCTTCGATAACTGGGGTGATGAGGGACGCATGTTTTGGATGTTGACGTATCTGGGTCATTCAAGTGTCCGAATTCTGGACGGTGGGTGGGTCAAGTGGACTGCAGAGCAGCGCCCCTTTGAACATGAAGCGATTCAACCCAAGCCGGGCGATTTTACTGTCAAGGCCAATCCGGACCTCATTATGAATAAGGATGGATTGAAAAAACTGGTCAAAGGACCTCATCCGGATACCATCATTCTTGATGCCAGAAGCGTTGAGGAATATGCGGGGAAGGAGATCGATGGGTTGCCTCGGGCCGGCCATATACCTTCTGCCATCAATATCCCGTGGAACCGGTTTTTACAACCGGATGCCACAGTGAAACCTCCGGAGCAGGTCAAGAAAATATTTGAGGATCACGGGCTCCGGGATAATCAGGAAATCATGACCTATTGCTTGGGAGGGGTCAGAGCGGCTTGGGTCTTTTGTCTATTGCGATACGTCGGGTTTCCACGAGTGAAAGTCTATCCAGGCTCATGGTGGGAATGGTCCCGTGATTTTGCGGCACCGGCGGAAAAAGACGTGAAGTTATTATATCGGGTCACCAATCAGGATCAGATGAGATCATCTTGATCTTGTGTGTGA
>CAZBQO010000075.1:0-10120 GCA_964494125.1 uncultured Nitrospira sp.
GCATGCGATGTTCTTTTTTGCTCTGTTCATACTTAAATTTCCCATAATCCATAATACGGCAGACCGGAGGGTCCGCGGTAGGAGCCACTTCCACCAAATCATATCCAATTTCCCTCGCCTGCCGAATCGCCTCGGATGTCTTCAGGATTCCAAGTTGTTCACCTTCAGCACCAATAACCCGGACTTCAGGATTTTTGATGAAATGATTAATACGTTGTTTGGGTGTCACCGGACGAGTCATTCGAAAAGTAAAGAACCCTTCCTAACAGCCTCGGGCATGTCTTCCCGAATCAGCGTCACCAAATCAATAATAGGCATCGTTCCCAAATTTTTCCCGTTCCTTTGTCGTACTGCAACCATCTTTGCTTCAGCTTCCCGATCCCCCACGATAATCATGAAAGGAATCTTTGCCTTTTCAGCCTCACGGATTTTAAGGCCAATCTTTTCATTTCGCAAGTCTAAGCCGACGCGACAGCCTTCCTGACGAAGATTTTTTTCAACCTCTTGAGCATACCCTTGATGTTTTTCTGAAATTGGGAGGACCGTAACCTGAACAGGGGCCAACCAGGCCGGAAAGGCACCCCCAAAATGCTCCAGGAGAATCCCGAAAAATCGCTCAATCGATCCTAGTAAAGCCCTGTGAATCATGATGGGTTGATGGGTTTTACCATCATCACCTACGTAGGTCAGGCCAAACCTTTCGGGATTATTGAAATCGATCTGAACCGTTGAGCATTGCCAGGATCGGCCTAAGGCATCCTGAATTTTGACATCGATTTTAGGCCCATAAAAGACTCCTTCCCCCGGATCTTCCTGATAGGTATAGCCGCCGTTTTTCAGCGCAGTTTCCAGCGCTACCGTCGCTTGATCCCATTGATCGATCGTCCCCACAGCCTTTTCGGGCCGAGTGGAGAGAAACATCTTGAATTCCGTAAATCCAAAAGTCCCCAGCATACTCGTAATAAATTTTAGGACCTTTTGGACCTCTTCACCCAACTGGTCAGGTCGGCAGAATAAATGAGCATCATCCTGGGTAAATCCCCGAACCCGCATCAGGCCATGCAGGACTCCGGAACGTTCGTACCGATAGACCGTTCCCAATTCCCCGTAGCGGATGGGCAGATCACGATAACTGCGCAAATGTGATTTATACACCATGATATGAAACGGGCAATTCATGGGCTTTAACTGGTATTCACTGGACTCGACTGGCATGGAGGCGAACATATTTTCTTTGTAGAAGTCCACATGCCCGCTGGTTTTCCATAAATCCAACCGAGCAACATGCGGCGAATAGACCAACTCATACTGATTGGCTAAATGTTGTTCCCGCCAAAAATTTTCAATCAGCAGACGGATTTGTGCCCCTTTGGGGTGCCATAAAATAAGACCGGGTCCGGTTTCGTCCTGAATACTAAATAAATCAAGGTCTTTCCCGAGCTTTCTATGGTCACGGCGTTTGATCTCCTCTAAATTATCCAAATGAGCCTGCAAGGCTTCTTTTGAGGGGAAGGACGTGCCATAAAGCCGCTGCAACATGGGATTTCGTTCATCCCCTCGCCAATAGGCTCCTGCACTATTCAAAATTTTAAAGGCCTTGACATAGCCCGTGGCCGGGAGATGGGGGCCACGACAGAGATCCACGAAGTCCCCTTGAGTATAAGCAGACACCGGCTCTCCATCAGGAAACCCTTGAATAAGCTCCACCTTATAGAATTCACCACGATTTTTAAAAAATTCTATTGCCTCTTCCTTTGAGAATTCACGTCTTGAAACCGAAAGATTCCGTTTGATGATTTCCAAAGCTCGGGCTTCGATTTTTTCCAAATCTTCCGGCGTGAACGGGCGCTCAAAGGCAAAGTCATAAAAGAAGCCCTCTTCAATGGCCGGACCAATCGTTAATTGTGCGGAAGGAAAACACTCCTTCACCGCTTGGGCCATAATATGCGTACTACTGTGCCGATAAATTTCTTTACCTTCTGGGGAATCAAACATCAACGGCTGCAAGGTTGAATCGTTCTCCAGGGAAGCCAGGAGGTCTATTTCAATCCCATTGGCCTTCACGGCAAACACCTCAGGCGGCACGGCTCCCTTCAGCTTCTCAAGTGCCGCCTTGGCCGAAATCCCTTTGGGGAGAGCCTGGCTACTTTCGCCTTGCAGTGATACCTGAATAGATTTCATTAGAGTAAAAACACCTAATAAAAAAAGGATCTACATTCCGTGATGAACGCAAGAAAAGGCACCATTCCCCTCAATTAAGGAAGCTGGATACCTGTCAGGCTTTTTTGGAGAAAGATAATGGTAGGCGCGGGCGGTATTGAACCGCCGACCTCTACCGTGTCAAGGTAGCGCTCTCCCCCTGAGCTACGCGCCTATATCTTACCGGCCATATGCTAGACTGCCTTGCCGGTCTTGTCAAGAAATGGTTATTTTTCAAGGGGAAAGGGAAAGACTATCAAACAGAATCCGATTCCGTCTTTTTGCGTTTTCCGGCAGTAGATTGCTTTAACTGATTGACGGAGATTTGAAATTCTGTAATCTTTTTCCTGAGAGTATTGCGATTGAGGCCAAGTAGCCGAGCCGCTTTAATCTGATTGCCATGCGTTTCCCGTAAGGCCAGTTCAATCAATGGCCGTTCAACAGCTCTCATTAAGGTGGGATAGAGGTTTTTCCCTGAGCCAACATTCATCGCTCGAACAAAATCCCCCAATTTTTTTTCCACATAACTGGCCAGGCTCACATCTTTGGGATCGATAGTCCCCTCTTCCGATGGTTGATCTCCCATAACCTGCCGGATCTGATTCATGGTACTCCAGGCGGGCAAGGGTCCGGCATAAATAAATGTTTTGGACAAATTTAATTGGCCATTCAAGGCCGACAAGGCAGGAAAAAATTTCTTCCCGGACTCATCCAGAATCACGCCGGTAAATTGTTGAGAGCGCATCGCCGCTTCCAGGGAAGAGCAGTCATCCAACACCGTAATGGTGTTCTGAAGATCAGGTCCCTGAACCCGCGACTTGAGATCGGGATCCTGGGTTAATAGAGCAAACCGTATGTGAGAAGGGTTCACAGACACGTTATTAGGGTCAGGTGAAATGCAAGCGGGGATTATGTCGGAACATTATTTAAAAATCAATTGAGGTCTATCTCCTAGGTTGAGAAACTCAAGCAATCCCCAAAAGGGGACCCACTATACGTAATGTGCCCCAAATCAACACGCCACCAATTGCATCCAACAACAATCCGGCTTGCACCATTCGGAGAATCGGAATTCTCCCCGTTCCATACACAATGGCATTCGGGGGAGTAGAAACCGGCAACACAAATGCCAGGCTTGCAGCCATACACGCTCCCAGTACGGGAGGGACAGGAGAAAAATTGGCCGTGTGGGCAATGGCGATGAGCACCGGCACAATCATACTGGTGGCTGCGGTATTCGACGCGAGCTCCGTGAGAACCAGGGCCGTAAGAATGGCCACACCCGTTAAACCCCAGATGGACTCGATGCCGAACATAGCCACCATACCCTGGCCAATCGCTTTCGCCAATTCGGTTTCCACCATCAACTCCCCAAAGGCGATGCCTCCCCCGAATAACAGGATCGTTCCCCAATGAATATTGGCGGCTTCTTTCCATGTTAAGGTGAATTTCCCCTGCCGAAAATCCAAGGGTAGAAGAAACAAAAGCCCAGAGGCAAAAATAGGCACCAATTCTTTCGGCAAGTGGGCACGAACCCATTGCGCGACCACATGATCACCTTCAAACCATATTGACAGTATGGCCGGGAGTAGCCACAGCAGGACAGCCAGCACAAACACCGCAAACGTATATTGCTCCCCCCGAGTCCAGGGAAGGGGGGCCGAAATCTTGAGAACAGAAGATCCTTCATGAAAAGACGAGTGAGAAGGGGGAGGATGTAGCCAATACATCAGCGTAAACATCACGAGCAGCATCACGCTCGCCAACGGCAGTCCAATCAGCAACCATTGGTCAAATGAAATCGTGAAATGGGCTTGCTGGGCTAACAGCCCCACCCCGATTAAATTCGGCGCGGTGCCGACGAGAGTGGCTACCCCTCCAATACCGGCGCCATAAGCCAGACACAGCAAAAACCCGGTCTCAAAGGTCTCCATATTAGGATAGCCCTGCCGAAGCGCCCGCAAAACACCAAGCGCAATTGGCAACATGACCGCCGTTGCCGCAGTATTGTTAATCCACATGGACAGGCCGGCAACAGCCAAACTCATAGCCATCATAATACGAATAGGATTGGAACCCACGCACTTACGTGACAACAGCCAGTTGCCAAACCGGCGGTCCAACCCATGAACGGATAGGGCCTCCGAAATAAAAAAACTGCCAATAAACAGGAAGATGATGGGGTGGGCAAAGGCAGAAAACACGGATTGCATGTTTCCTAACCCGGCGACGACGCACAATCCACAGCCCAGCAAAGCGGTAATGGGCAGAGGTATAGGCTCCGTAATCCACATCACCACTACCCAGCTTAAAATTGTTGCCAGAATTCTCGCGGGGTCGGGCAGGGATTCGGGAAGCAGCACAAACATCAACCCGGCAATGAGTGGGGCGGCAAAAAGACCAAATTGATGCGCCGGAATAGCGGTATGGGAACCTGGACCCGATTGGCTCATGCAGCTCTTGGAATGGACGCGCTTAGACTTAGGACATCCGGTTGGGCCTGAGACCGCGACCGCATATCCTGTTTTCCTATTTGCCGAAGTGGCTTGTTGGGTAACCTCTCTAGGATTTGGCGTATGCAGCAGGTATCATACAGAAAACGGCATATGTGAGATAGGGACCCCAGGAAAGGATTCAACGATTTATCCTTATGCAATCAAAAATTCATACCTTGGACAGTCTCTTACAACGAATTTCCGTTCATCAGCAGGCGGGAGAATCCATTGTCTTTACGAATGGGTGTTTTGATTTGCTGCATATCGGACACACGCGATATCTGGCAGAAGCCAAACAGTTGGGAGATCGATTAGTGGTCGGAGTCAACAGCGATCGTTCAGTCCGTCAACTGGATAAGGGGAAGCATCGACCAATCCAAACCGATGCCCAACGGGCAGAGGTCATTGCCGCATTAGGTTGCGTAGATTACGTCATACTTTTTGACGAGCCGGATCCCTTGAATCTCATTAAGGCTATCCAACCCAACGTGCTTGTGAAAGGAGGAGATTGGACCTCCGAACGAATTATCGGAAAGGATTTTGTTGAGGAACGGGGAGGATTTGTACGAACGATTCCACTTGTCTCCGATGTTTCGACCACAACGATTATTGAACGAATTCTCACCACTCATGGAATAAGCCCATCCTGCTAATCCGCACGTCGAGAACATTTTTCGTGGTGTATTTCAGATTATGAACGTCCCTTCCGTCTTCCATCATTTTGCAAACCAGCTGCGCACGGTCGTTCCAGCGATCCCGGAACAGGCGCCCCCGCCCTGTCTGCTGAGTACGCAACAGGCCTGCCTCGCCCTAGCCATGACCCTGTTCACACTTCCGGAGAAAAAGACCGCCGGCACTGACAACCAAACACACCTCATTATCACGCCCACACAAGAACAAGCTGAAGAATTGTATGAAGATTTGGAATTTTTCTTCTCGTTCATCAGGCGGGATCACGAGACACTGGCATTGTTTCCTCCATGGGCCACCATTCCCTATAACCCGGCACTGCCGGCCCACAGCGTTATTTGTCAGCGCGTTCGGTCCCTCCACCGGTTGTCTCGAAGTGAAAGCACCGTCATCGTGAGCTCACTTCCGGCCATCTTGCATAAACTGCTTCCCCCGGAGGTCTTCGCTCAGGCATGTTTTTCCCTCAAGATAGGTGAACCGTGCGAGCGTGAGGTGCTTCTTCGTTCATTAATCCGGCTAGGGTATGAACGTGGATCATTGGCTGAAGTCCCCGGCGAGTTCAGCGTCCGTGGCGGTATCGTGGATATTTTCTCCACAGCACAGGACCATCCCGTCCGTGTTGAATTTCTTGGGGATACGGTCGAATCCATCCGGACGTTTGATCCCTCCACTCAAGAATCCATCACCCATCTCAAAGAAACCTGGGTCTTACCCACTCGGGAGTTCATTCCTCCCGATTCCGGACAACCGGATAGCGCCATCGAACACATTCAGGCAAGCATTGAATGGGATCTTCCACGGTATTATCCCAAACTTGTCACACTGTTTGAGTACATTCAGACGCCGATCACCGTTTCCTTCTACCGCCCGGTTGATCTGGATGCTGCGGCAGCGCAATTTTGGAATGCGTTGTTAGAAACATGGGAACACCTCCAGCCTGGTCAGGGGGGCGCCTCCGGCCACGCTGACCCCGATCAACTCTATGAAATGTGGGAAACCATTAAAACCTATACCAGCATGTGTCCAACGGTATGGTGGGATAGCGTGGCTCCTGATACCGGCACCATGCCCTGTGTGCCTGTTTCCTTGCAGGCTCAGTCCCCCAGCAGTGTCGGGGTAGGCATTCGCGGGCTTCCCTTTAAGGAAACCCTTTCCAGGCTGGACCAATTGCGAGCAGACTCTGAGATCTTTTTTGTCGCTCGCAGTCCGGGACAGGTGGAACGCCTGTTGTCCCTCCTGCATGACCACGGCTTCCCTGCCAACAAGTGGCAACACCCCTTCCCTCAACCAGCCACGGATGCCCGCGCACCCTTTTACTGTCTTGAAGGAGACCTCTCGGCAGGGTTCCTCTCACCTGACGGGCACATCGCATTCGTCACCGAGGAAGAATTATTTGGGAAGGGCATCCGGCATCGTCCCCACACAAAATCCCCCACCGCCAAATTTTTCTCGTCGCTGGAGGATCTGAAAGAAGGCGATCTCGTCGTCCATCTCCAACATGGAATTGGACGGTATCTGGGTTTGCGCCGGTTGGAAGTGCAGGGCTTTACCAGTGATTATTTGCTCCTGCAATTCGGTGGAACCGATACCCTGTATGTCCCGCTGGACCGCCTGAACCACATCCACCGCTATCGGGGAGCGGAACAACGGTCCCCGCGACTGGACCGCCTGGGAGGCACGGCTTGGGGCAAAACAAAGGCGAAAATAAAAAAAGGCATCGAGGATATGACTGAGGAACTCGTTGAACTCTATGCCAACCGGGAAGTCGCTAGACGGAGCGCGTACCAGGAGGACACGCTCTTGGTCCATGAATTTGAAGCAGGATTTGAATATGAGGAGACACCTGACCAACTTCGAGCCATTGAAGAAATAGGACGGGATATGGAATCGCCGAAACCCATGGACCGCCTGGTCTGTGGAGATGTGGGATACGGCAAAACCGAGGTCGCCATGCGTGCCGCCTTTAAGGCGATCCAGGCCAACAGGCAGGTGGCCGTCCTGGTTCCCACGACCTTACTGGCTCAACAACATTTTGAAAATTTTTCAATACGGTTTGCCCCATTCCCGGTCAAAATCGGTATTTTGTCACGCTTTCAATCTGCCAATGAGATCAAAGCGACACTGAAAGACTTGGCCGGCGGGGTGATCGACATTGTGATCGGGACGCACCGGGTCGTGCAGAAAGATGTCGTCTTTAAACAATTGGGCTTGGTGATTATTGATGAAGAACAATCGTTTGGTGTCCGCCATAAAGAACGGCTAAAGCAACTCCGGACCCAGGTCGATGTACTCACGCTGTCCGCGACCCCTATCCCCCGAACTCTGCAGATGGCCTTTTCAGGAGTCAGAGACTTATCCGTCATTGAGACCGCGCCTCCGGGTCGTTTGGCGGTGGAAACTCAAGTCCTCCGGTTTGATGCGACAGTGGTACGGGAGGCCATTGCCCGAGAACTCGCTCGTGGAGGGCAGGTGTACTACGTGCACAATCGAGTGGAAACCATGGAGCAGACGGGTGCCTGGTTACAAGATCTGGTTCCGGAAGCACGGGTATTGATGGCCCATGGCCAAATGAACGAACAATTATTGGAACGGGTGATGTTACGATTCTTTCACCAGGAAGCCGATGTGCTGCTGGCCTCGGCCATTATCCAATCAGGTTTGGATATTCCAAGCGCGAACACCATCCTGGTTGATCGGGCGGATTTATTCGGGCTCTCCCAGCTGTATCAACTTCGCGGACGGGTCGGGCGGAGCGGGCAACAAGCCTTTGCCTACCTCTTCATTCCGAACGAGGAAACCCTGAGCACCGACGCACAAAAACGCATGAACGCCATTCAAGAATTTGCGGAACTTGGCTCCGGGTTTCGGATCGCAGCCGCTGACCTTGAAATCCGGGGAGCGGGAAATTTACTCGGGAAACAACAGTCCGGCAATATTGCCGCCGTCGGGTTGGACCTGTACTTACAAATGGTGGAGCAGGCTGTTCAGCAGCTTAAAGGCCAGGAAGTGGAAGAAGAATGGGAACCCACTCTTCAACTTGATGTTTCGGCCTTCATTCCCGAGGAATATGTGGAAGACGCCTCCCAGCGACTGGGACTCTACAAACGGTTATCCGGGAGTGACCGGTTAGGGGATTTGGCTTTATTATATGGGGAAACGCTTGACCGGTTTGGATCGCCTCCTGCCGCCATGGAACGACTATTTGAGGTCATGCAAATCAAAGTGTTAGCCAAAGCCCTACAACTCGAGTATGTCGAAGTCCGGGGCGGACTGATGAGCCTGCGCTTTCATGAACGGGCCAAGCTCCCGGAACAGGGGATCCGTGCTTTGATGGACAGCTGGAAAGATCGCCTGGACTGCCTTTCTCCTCGTGCTTATCGTTTGACCCTGCCGGAGCAGGATTGGGCATCCATGTACCCCAGGGCTAATACGATTTTACAGGAACTCCATCAGTCGATGGCCAAAGAGGAAGTGAGAACGTGACGTGAAGGGCGTGCGTGTATGCCTGAAAGACTGGCCTTTACAGACGCTCACCGTCTGGGTGACGGCGATCCTTCTCTTTTTTCCCGGGGTTAGCCTGAGTCTCACCGACCGGATTATTGCCGTGGTGAATAAAGAGGTGATTACGTCGTCTGATCTTGAAAAGGAATTACGCGATGAGTATAAGCGCCTGAACGCCAAATATCACGGAGAGGAACTGAACCGGCGGTATTTCCAGAAACAACGAGAAGTCCTGAACCACTTGATTGATGATCACCTCATGATTCAAGAAGCTCAAGCCAAGGGACTCTCTGTCACTCAGGACGAGATCGATGAAGCCTTACGGAGATCTCCGCTGCCACCCACTCAAACGGAAGAAGAATTCGGGCATCAAATGCTCCTCAAAAAACTCTTTGACTTCGAGATTCGCCGGAACATTGTCATAGAGGAAGAAGAAGTCCGGCGGTATTATGAGACCAACTCCACGCTTTTTCTCTCCCCGCCCCGGTACCGCCTCCAGCAAATTCTGTTAGCCGGGCAGGAAGGCTATGAACGGGAGAAAGCCAAGAACAAGGCCCAAACCATGTATGCGGCATGGACACCGAATACGACGCTCGAAGATTTCGCCACCAGGTATTTCGAGCAAATTCATGAATTAGGCTGGGTACAGGAAAACGAATTAGTGGCCCCTCTGAAGGAGGTGGTCAAGGAACTGAAACCGGGACAGATCTCAGCCCCTATTGAAACCCTCTTAGGATTTCACCTCATCATGGTAGAAGAAATTCAACAACCCCAACCGCTCCCGCTTGAAGTCGTGGAACGGGATATCCGAGGGTTACTTACTAAGCAACGATCCGAGGAAGCGTATCGAAATTGGCTTGCCGATATCAAACAAAAAGCTTTCATCGATGTGAGGCTTAAATAGAGGATTCATTTCACCGCTGATCGCTCAAGACCTTCTCCCATCACGAATCCCTGTCATACTCCATCCTATACCTGGTCTAAGCGCCGATAGGTCTTTTGGGCCAGATTGTAAATCTCAATAAAACCTGCAGAGGCATTCTGGTTGAAACTCGCATCCTTATTAAAAGTGGCCAGATTGGCATCGAATAAGGAATAGGGGGACGTCATCGCGACCACATCAGCTTTTCCTTTAAACAGCTTTACTTTTACCGTTCCCTTCACACGCTGATTGGCGGAATCCTGAAAGGCATGGATGGCATCCATTGACGGATCAAACCATTTCGCGCCATAAC
>CAZBQO010000076.1:0-6846 GCA_964494125.1 uncultured Nitrospira sp.
GTGGTCCTCGTCGAGGATGCGCTCGGACTCGACGATGTCCTTCCGCTCCTCCGCCGAGAGTTCTGCTGCCAGTTCCTTTGAGACATACCCGAGGCCGGCGCCCACTTCCACAATGCGTTTGGGCTTGGGGGAGAGCCAGCCCATTTGGCGCAGGGTTTTGCCGAGCAGTCGCCCATAGGTCAGCCCGTTCATGGCTTCGCAGGGTTCGCGAAATAAATGAGAGACCGTTGTTTCGATAATTTCAAAATGCCCGTGGGGCCCTTGGATCCCTTGGACGTGAAATTTGGACAGATGATCTTCGGTTTCAGCCTGAACGTTTTGATGCCACCCTTCCCGCACCTTTTGCAGCAACAAATCCCATTTCGCCTCTGCGCTGTGGCCGCTAGGCGGTTCGGTTCCAAAATAGGCTAACGAAAACCGCGGTTGGGCCCACCGTTCTAAATGCCAGCGACCATTCTGTTGGGTCGGGCTGCAGACCCATTTCCCATACTGATTGAGCAGGGCGCCAATGGTCATACGACCATCCATCGCGCCGAGCAGGGCTGCGCCCAGGCGATTGAGCCGAACCAGGGGTAACTCTTCATCAAGCGGTGCCACCCACCATTCATCCGGCGCATGCTGGTAAATTACAATATCGGGCATGCGCCATGCCCGTTGATTGAGTATGTCCCCCTCCAAGACCTGAGGGGTGACTCCTGCCCAGGTATCGGCAGTGGGTTGAGAGGCGTGGGTTTGGGTCATGAGGGTTGGGTTCCGATTTTAGTCAGCATGCACGGACAAAAGGGAAGCTGCCAGGGTACCCCATCGATCCAAAAGGCCGCAACCATTTCTTTCCATTCCAGGAGGGAGAGAAATCAAAGTCCTGGCATTTATTGCCGTGTGGGCTGTAGGGGTTTTTGTGCCAGGATACTCGCAAAGGCTGCATCTCCAGTATCGACTTCTTGGTAACGCAACACCCGCAAGCCAGGGAGTAACGTCAATAATTCGTTCCGCTCCAAGAGGAAGGTCCTGTTAAATTGTGGGCGGTATTGCAAATGATCAACCGTATAGGTTTCGATCAGCACCACCCCGCCGGGCTTGAGGGCAGCAGTAATTTTTGGGAAGAGATCGCGCTGCAGGAAATAGGTGCAGATAATCACATCGTAGGAATTGGGGGGAATGGTGTATTGTTCCAGGTCGGCGACGACCGTGGTCAGTTGCACGGCTTTCTCGGCAGCGAGGGCTCGGGCTTTTTTGAAACCCGCCTCTGAAATATCGACCCCGGTGACCTGAAGGCCTTTCGTGGCTAAAAAGACCCCGTTGCGTCCTTCACCCATAGCCAGGTCAAGGGCAGCCCCCTTGGGTAGAAGATCGACATGGTCCGTTAAGAACGGGATGGGGTCCCGTCCGAATAGATAGTTCTCGGTTTCATATTTCTTATTCCATCTCTCCTTGTCTGCTTCAGCTCCCCACGAGGAGTCAATGGCCATGAATCCAGCAAGGGCGAACGGACCCAGGAGCCCCAGGACAAATATTTCGGAAAGATTTGGGAATAGCTGAAAACGAATTTTCATCATTTGACCTCCACACCTGTTGAGAGAACCATAGCCGATTCCAGTCAGGGGACGAAAGAATCCAGCACGTTTCCTGGTGGTCTTTCCCTGTTTCAGTGGGTATTATGGCACCGTTTGGGAGATGAATGAAAATTGTAGGAGAAAACAGATGCCCGCCTATGTTGTCACGTGGATTCACTTATTGGCCGCCATCACCTTCATTGGCGGATGGATGTTTGTTCAGCTCGTCGTCCGGCCAAGTTTGACCGAAGGCAAGGCCAGGGTACCGTCGATGGAAGCTCTTGAGATGGTCAAAAAAGTTGGCCAACGGTTTAAAATGGTGGGGTGGGTGAGTCTCATGGCGCTGATCTTTACCGGAGCGTCTCAGTTATTGGATGAAAGCGGATCAGCACGTATTGAAACCAGTTGGGGCTTGATCATGATGCTCAAGCTCTTTGTCTTTGCGATTGTCGGAGGATTAATTTTCGTCCACGATCTTATTCTTGATCCCTATGGTGTCTCCGCAAAAAGCAAAAAGAATGAGACGGAGCCACTCCTGTTTTCCGGCAAAGTGGTGTGGGTCCAACGAGCCATCTTGAGCCTGAGCCTGGCCGTCTTGTTCATTGCGGCCTATTTGACGTCTATTTAAGGCGCGCCGCGTTTACTCTGGTGTTTCCGGTTTCTTCCAACGTAGCCTCATGCCTGAAAGATATTCTTAAGAAATCGTGAGCGAGTTTGAGGCCCCCTGAAGGAAACGTTCTTGTCTTCCAAGTTTTCCAAGCCGGTGGGACAATCTGCCGATACGTGGTAAATTCATGACCTATCACATGTCACCAAGGAGGAGATGATGGCCAAAGCATTCTCCGTTGCGTCATGGAATGTGGAGCATTTCGGGGCGATAAACAAAAATAAGGCGAAGCCGAAAAAACCGGTCGGCCCCATTATCGAGTTTCTGGCCCAACAACATGCCGATGTGGTTGCGGTGTACGAAGTCGTGGGCTCGACGGTATATGACACCATCGTGACGGTGATGCCGGACTACCAGTTTCATATTACGGAGGGGCCTCAAGCACAGGAAATTCTGATAGGTGTGAAGCGAACCTTCTCGAGTTTTTATACTCAACGGCTGGAATTTAAATCAGGGGTATCCGTTCTGCGGCCTGGTTCCTTGCTGACGATTCAAGTGGATGGGAAAGCCTATCCCCTTTTGTTTTTGCATTTAAAAAGTCTGACGGAACCTCGAGGGTTTGGCTTGCGGGACGATCAGACCGAACGGGCGCTCAAATTGCGAAAAGTCCTGGATAAGGCATCGTGCAATGAGGGCCAGGCGAATTATATCTTTCTGGGGGATCTCAACACGATGGGGATGAATCTGACGTTTAGCACGAAAGACGTCAGTGCGGACGAGGAAGTCCAACGTCTGCAAAAACGCGTGAAAACCCGAAGGATGCAGGTACTCGACAAGTCCTATCCAGAGACCTATTGGCCGGGTTCGAAGTCCTCTTACTCACCGGGCAACCTTGATCATGTTGTCGCGGCGGACCATTTGCAGTTTAAGGCCTTTGGAGCAGCCCACATCGATATTCGCGGGTGGCCGCAAGAAACGACTCCTGAGAAACGAGATGCGTGGACCAGGAAATATTCCGACCATGCGCTTCTGTATTTCGAAGTGCAGAAAGTGTAGAGCCTTCTTTCGTTAGCATCTTCTGGGTTTTCCGCCGGTTGTCTTAGGGCTCGTGTGGGCTCTCTTGCAGGTTTCGCTGATCTATCCCCAGCCAGTGATACAATACCCACAAGCTTCAGAAATCATGATGGCGCCACCTTCCATAATGAGAGTGTTGAATAATTAAGATTTTCAAGGACAAATTTGCCCAGGATTAGATTACTCATCAAAGGCTCCGGGTCGGTTCAAAAAAGTCCGTCCAGCAAGGCCGCAGCCGTTTTTTCGCGCGGAGCGTACGCTTAGTACGTGAGCACGGGAAAATGGCAAGAACGCCGCTGGCGGCTTTTTTCAACAAACCCATAATCAACCTTATGACTTCCGGAAAGTTACCCTGTGCCCGAAAATCCTCGTGCAAAATGAGTCCGGAGGGTGAATTGTTGTTGATTAACGGGAAAAGGCCATAACCCGGCTATGGCCCGGGATCAAATCATTGGCCAACTCCGTGAAAGGATTGTGGCATTTGCGACATCTCGTGGGTCAAGGGATGTGGCCGAAGATTTGGCTCAAGAGGTTCTTCTGGTCTTGCACGAAAAATATCCTCAGGTCACGGATTTAACCGAGCTGGTTCCTCTGACCTTTCAAATTCTGAGGTATAAAATGCTGGATCTGCATCGAAGGAATCTCCGACGGGGCGAATATCAGCAGGAATCCATTGATGATCGGCCGCTTGCAGATCCTGGAGATGATCCCGCCATGCAAGCCGAGCAGAAAGAGCGGGTAGGGCAATTGATTGAAGCGCTTCAGCAATTGGGTGAGCGTTGCAAGGAATTATTCCGGTTGAAACTTCAAGGCCACACCTTTCCGGAAATTCAACGGATATTCGGTGAGCGATCCATCAACACCATTTATACCTGGGACTCCCGCTGTCGAAAACAGCTTCTGGCTCTTATGGGAGGGCGTTGGGGGACCTCTATCCCTCAGGCTGGTAAAGACAAAAAGAAAGCCGTGGAGAAGGACCTATAATGGCCACATCCTGGGAACATCTGCTTGGCGGCTATGCCACTAATACGCTGACCGACGAGGAAAAGCGTCAATTATATGAGGCAGCCCTCAACGATCAAGCCCTTTTTGATGCCCTGGCCGATGAAGAAGCCTTGAAAGTCATGCTCGCCGATCCTGAGACCCGCCGACGCATTCTGGCCAGTCTAGAATCAACGGAGCGCTCCGGTGGTGTTTCGGATGAGAAAGTGAAATGGGTGAGCTGGTTTAAGGAGCACACGTCACTTGCCTGGGCGGGGAGCATTGCTGCCGTGGGCCTGGCTCTCATCTTTGGCTGGCAAATGGAAAAAGAATGGGGACCGGTGGTCAGTCAGGAGCAGGAAGCCGCGAAATCCTCATCAAGAGAGGAACTCCCATTTCGGACACAGAAACCTTCGGATGAAGTTACAGCATCGTTACAGAAGGAGGCCTTGGAGACCAAACCGGCTCAGACGGAGGCAATTGAGGGGGAACGTCAAGGTAGAGCCAAAACGGAAAGTGACGCGAGAGAAAGCGGTCTAGCCATGAGGCGCCAAAGAACACATGAACAAGTGACTCAATCCCCACCTACACCCTCGGCTTTGATCCAGCCTAAGGTTGGGCGCTCCGTTCAGCCTTTTTCGGTTCCTGCGTCGCCTGAGGTGCCGATGGCGGATAAGGTCCCGGAAGCCACAGCCCCTGACAGAATAGCCGACCAAGCTATGGATGAGGCAACTCAATTACCTCCAAGCGCCCAGGAGCTGTTTTATGCCGCGAGTGGCTCGCTAGGCGATGAAGTGATTGGCGAGAAAAACGATAGCGATAGGGACGACCAGGCCCTCCGCGGGGCACTATCCAAAACTATAAAGCCCTTGGAGCGAGATTTTGCAGGTGGTGCAGCTATGCCAACACCCAGAGGGCTCCGATACAGCTTTGTTCAGCAAACAAAAGAGGGCAAAGATGCGGAGATGGAAATCCGGCAGGTCACCGGAAATTGGTCAGAAGTTCGATTGGCCGTGGAATCGAACGTGTCAGGGTATCTCTATGTGCTGGCGCCATTAGGAAATGGCAAGTGGCAAAACTTGGTGCCCATGGAATCCCACAAGACGGAGCAAACTGAAGCGGGGATCAAAGTGAAATCATTCCACCGCGTGGAATTTTCACTCGGTCAAATAACGGATAACTCAAACAAATCCGTTGCTCCTTCTCTAACCGTTTTGCTTTCACTTATGCCGCTAAATGACCTGGGACAATGGCTTGAAAGTAAAGTTGATATGTCGGAATTTCAAGTTGACCGGGTAGAAGGTGCGGTGTTTGTGGTTCAACCTACCCTAGTAAAAGAGAATCCACTTCATGTGGTGGTTTCCTTAATGAAATAGCACTGATGAGAATGGAGCTTTGGTACTTGGGTATCTGATGTTTTTCCATAATACCGCCCTATCCCTTTCGACCTACAAAATCCTCGGAGTTCTTAGATCTGCCAAACAAGATTCTATTCCTTTTCTTTTTCCAGAATTCTCTCCAAATCCTCATTCAAGCGAACAGGGACCTGCATCGCTCCATGGAGAATGCTGATCACGCCAATGTCGTTGCCAGAGAGTTCCCGGAAAAATATGTAATGCTTTTCGTAACGGCTAAAAAAGACCGAGAGGTTCAAATCCGTTGGTACGAGCAGGTATAGGGGAAGCGGTTGCCATGGGATTTCCTTGTCGGCAAGCCTTTGAAGGTGATCGTGCAAACCCTGAAGGTATTTCTTAGCCTGGTTCTCGCCCCATTGTTCGGTAGTATATTCCCAAATTTCATCTTGCCGTTTATCCGCCGCGGGGGAAAATCGATAGTCAGCCATTAGGGCTTAGCCCTCTTGGATTTGGTATTTCGTCTAATCACATCGTCGGAAGTTACCCGAATAAATTGATTTTCATCTGTCCTAAGTCCTGGCTCTAACTCCTGGCGTAGCCACTCCCAAGCAGTTTTACGGTCTTTCAGATCCCGTCGGATGAGATCACGGATATATTCGCTGGCATTCTCATACAGCCCATATTGACCAATCTGTTGTTGGAGATGAGTGCGAAGATCTCCTGTCACTCTGACGTTCACATTTTCTGATCCCATAATTTCATTCTCCTTTCCTGGGCAGGGGACTTTTCTTAATCACAGTGTTAATTATCGCTTCTGTAAAGTATTATTGCAATATAATTTACATTAAATCGTCTATTCCCTGAAAGGATTCTAAAAGTGTTGCCATACCCTCCTGTGAAACGGCATGGGGCCGTTGCACATAAGGAGGTAGAACATGAAGGTTGCACATGGCAGGAAACGATGGTGGAGCTTGGGGGTTGGAGGAGGGCTGGCCTGGTTGCTGGCTCTAGTAGGAGCGGGATTTCTCGGCACGGGAACCACCATTTTTGTCCCGGTAGCCTATGCTGAGACGAATACCAATGATGGATGGGTCGGGGGAGATCAATCCGGAAGCCTGGTAGGGCGGGATCCTGAAGGAAAATTCCCCCAAGCCTTTCCGCTCAAGCATACGGATGTGTCCATCCAGGTCAGTGGCTCCCTCGCCAGGGCTCAGGTGACCCAGCAGTTCGAAAATCCCTATCCCGATAAAATTGAAGCCGTCTACACCTTTCCCCT
>CAZBQO010000076.1:6946-10069 GCA_964494125.1 uncultured Nitrospira sp.
AACAATTCAAAGGCTTCTCAGGCGGAAGTCCAGCTCAAACAGGAAGCGACTATTCCCAATAAAGATTTTATCCTGACCTATGCTGTGGCGGGGAATGATATTCACGATGCGGTCCTGACGCATCGAATCGGGGAAGATGGTTTTTTCACGTTGCTGCTCCACCCGCCTGACCGGGTAAAGACTGATGAAGTCACACCTAAGGAATTGGTCTTTGTGTTGGATACCTCCGGGTCCATGTCGGGTTTTCCCATCGAAAAGGCCAAGGAAACCATGCGTCTGGCCATCGACGGGCTGAACCCGCGCGATACGTTTAATCTTATTACCTTTGCAGGTGATACCCATATTCTGTTTCCGGAACCGGTTCCCGCAACACCGGCGAATGTCCGGAAAGCCCAGACGTTTTTGGCCTCACGGTCCGGTGGGGGTGGAACGGAAATGATGAAGGCCATTCGGGCGGCGCTGGAACCCTCCGATTCGCAAGAACATGTTCGCATCGTGTGTTTTATGACGGATGGGTATATCGGCAATGATCTGGCCATTCTGGGGGAAGTGCAGAAATATCCTAATGCCCGAATATTTTCTTTTGGGATTGGCAGCAGCGTCAATCGGTTTTTATTGGACAGAATGGCCGAGGAAGGTCGTGGTGAAGTGGAGTATGTGGGCTTGAATGATGACGGCTCGGCTGCGGCCAGGCGTTTCCATGAGCGGGTCCAACATCCGTTGCTCACGGATTTGTCCGTGGACTGGGATGGGCTGGATGTGTCGGAGGTCTATCCCAAGCGACTTCCTGATTTGTTTAGCGCGAAACCGTTGGTGCTGACAGGCCGGTATACGACTCCGGGCAAGGGCACGATACGGTTGCGTGGCAAGGTGGCAGGGCGTTCAGTGGTGCGGAATATTCCCGTCGATCTCCCCGGTTTTGCTCCGGAGCATGATGTGTTGGCTTCTTTGTGGGCGCGGACCAAAATTGCGGAGTTGATGACGAAAGATTTCCAAGGTATTCAGCAAGGAAACCCCCGGAAAGATGTACGGGAAGCCATCGCGCAATTAGGGTTGGATTATCGATTGATGACCCAGTTCACCTCATTTGTCGCGGTGGAAGAGTTGACCATCACGGAAGGTGGACAACCTCGTCGTATAGAAGTGCCGGTGGAACTGCCGGAAGGGCTAAGTTACGAAGGCATATTTGGCAGCAGGGACGAGAACGCAGGAAGTTTTGGGCATCGAATGATGCAGCCGATTGCGAAAATGAGTCGATCTTTTCTAGGAGGAATGGTTGCTCAGGAGTCCGTTGCCTCCAGTCCACCGGCCATGGTGGATCGCGTTGAACCGGAAAAGGATGATTCTCGTCGGGGGGATTCATCCAGCAAGATGGATTCTTCACTCGAATCATTGGTGGAACATGTGGAGAAGACAATCACGTTGCCTCAGGACGTGGCACGACATGTGACCGATGGAAAGGTATTACTTCAAGTCTGGTTGACCGATACCAATCCTGAGACCGTGGAGAAGTTGAAAGAACTCGGTTTTGAATTGGTGGTTCAGCCCAAGACGGGACGTATGATAATTGGAAAGCTGGCCTTTGAAAAGTTAAAAGCGCTGGCCGAATTGTCCATGGTTCGGTATATCACGGTGCAACGCGCAGGAACGTGAAACCGAGGTGGTTAGAATCAGGCGGCTCGGGTATTTCATCCGAGCCGCCTTTTTTGCGGCATTCCTGCATGTTCTTAGCAAAATTCCATCTTTTCTACTCTGCTGAGAGAGTAAAATGGACACCCGCCACAAAAGGCGATAGGACTGAAAGCCGATGTTCTTAAAGTCTCCTGAAAATCTCACAGCTGGCTTTGGCCAAAGCGCATTCTCATTGTGGGAATTACGTCATTTTTCTACTCAATAAAGGCTGTTGGTGTCTCCTTACCTGTGAGCCAAGAACACATTGCCGATAAGTGAAAGCAGAAAAGTGAGCGTAGGTGCGTTTTGCGTGTGATAACTATGACCGAATTATCTCAGAGCATTCCTCTGAAAAAACTTCCCATCTTGGCGACGATTCGAGAAGCCCTAATGGTTTCATGGCAGCATCGGATTATATTGTTCCGCTGGATTATTGGATGTACCCTTATCGCCGGAACCCTTTGTTATCTCCAAGAGTATCTTGTCGTAAAGTACGTTTGGGCCAATACGGACTGGAGTTCTTTATCAGGTAGAATTTTCTTTTTTATGTTATCTGCATTTCCCACCCTAATGATTTCTGCCATGTTTTCTATTTTTTGCCACCGTTTAGTTTTAGCAAACGGGGAGGGGAAATCCTCGAGTCGGATTGCATTTGGTAAACGAGAGTGGCGATTTTTCGGCTGGAATTTCATTCTGTGTTTGGCCGCAATTTTCATTGTTTTCCTTGCGATAATAGTCCAATCCCTTTCCCTGGAAATTTTGGAGAATTTAAAAGAGAATTATGAGAGCCTTGTTTTGATGGAAACATTCTTGGATAACTATTTATTGGATATTTTGTTCTATGGAGGAGGTTCCTACCTTCTTGCGCCCTATTGTCTGGTTCTTCCAGCAACTGCGGTTGATCTTAAGCCATCTTTCGCATGGTCATCGGAACAAACTAAAGGGAATGAGTTGAGACTGGCACTATTATTTGGAGGCCTGCCATTTATTTTCGGATTTTTATACTGCCCTCCCTCGCTATTGACTTGGTTGGAAATTGATCAAATGTTGATTGTGAAACATGTCTTCAGGCCATTTCTCGTGTATTTGGTTACTCCGATCATCGTAATCGTGTTATCCATCGCTTTTCGCGAACTCACAAATTGGACGCCATCCTCTCATCTTTCTGAATCCACGTAATTTGTAAAATCGGTTTTTAAAGAAAGATGGATACCCGCCACACACCGCGCGTATGACAGAAAGGGGGTAGGGCTTGCCTCTTACGTGAGGGAGAGACGCAGGCAAATGTAGTCGGTTAAAACGGAACTTCACCTGCCCTGAGTTTGATGAGGGCGTCTTTGACGAACTCGATGTCCTTGGTGCCAGGCTCCATGTTTTGTGCGGCGAGGGTCCAGGCCGCATCGGTTTCCTGGCGGCGATTTAAATACCACAAGGCTAAACCCCGATACCAAT
>CAZBQO010000077.1:0-9990 GCA_964494125.1 uncultured Nitrospira sp.
GATCCCCACAATCAATTGATTGTATAAACGCCTGGTATTCCTGAGGACGCAAGTCCATCCCATTCATTTTAATCACAATACCCACTCGTGCATCATCTACATCCGGGAATGCCTGCAAAAATGCACGAATCGCTCCCTCTGGATTTTTTCGTTGGACATACGAGGTGAAATCAAAAAAGAATAAAAACAAAAACCGATCATCGGGCAATCCGAACGATTTCCTGGTCATCCCGTTTGGCTCCGGAAACTCAACGGCCAGCGGCATTCTGATGACGGGTGAAGAGGTCGCATCGGCAATCGCCTGTTCAATGAACCGTGACGGAGCCCAAACTTCATCCACCAATTGAAGCGACGGACGCCACGCATTAGGGAACCGACTCAGCTCCCAGGCCCAATATCCAATATTGTACCGGTCGGTAAAAACATCCTTGCCAAGGTGTATTTGCGCATTCATCATTTCATCGGCATTAATGTGAAAGACATTGGCCCGGTAGAAACCATTTTTGGCAACCTTATCTCGGAAGGGAAAATCCTGGTGGATCTCCGCCAGGTGCAATCCATATTCTCCATAGATATTACGAATACGAAATGGGATCTCTGCCGCGGAAAACGCTGAAGCCGACAAGCGAATATGCTCACCCATCCCCAGCACTCCAAATGGATGGCCAAGTAACAGGGCCCCAGGAGAAAGGACAGCCATCCGGGATCCAGATTTTTTTTCAGAATTGTTGGCTGTGTCTAATCGCACCGTTCCATCGGATTCGTGACTGGACGAGAACGTCTTTCGATTAGCCAGCAATTGCCTTACTTTTTTCTTCAGCCCAGATAATCCCTCAAAGGCCAGGACCTGCCAGAGACGCCGAAACACCATGGATACCCCTCCATGATGGCGGACAGCCTGTTTTGCCACATCCACAAAATCCACGAAAGTCCCCATTGATTCGCCTGACTATCCGACGACCCTATTCGAATGCTTCATTCCACTACTTGCATCCAGAGAAATCTTGCCATGAACAAGAGAATTGATGGAAAAGAATTCCGTCCCCAATATTCAGTCCATTCACGAACATGAAGGAGCCATGAAATTGTCCTACGGTGCACGACACATCCTCGACAGCACTTTGTTCCGACCAACGGCTATTGAAATGCCGTTTCACCTGCGAGAGCATAACTCCGGCCTTGATAGGATCCAAAGGCATAACGTGGTGGAGGAAATCCGGGGTCCTCATATTGAAAAAAGACATCATGTTGATAGACCTGCAACGTCTCCGGTGCGCAATGAAACACCACACTTCGTCGCGTCTTCTGTGGATTGATTGCGGGTGCACCCCCGTGAGGCAGTTGAGGATGCCAAATGGCAACGTCGCCCTTTTGCAACACAGCCTGCTTTGTTTCTCCAATGCCCCCTGATCGGGCAATCACTTCACCATAATAGGCTTCGAGAGCATGGCGCACAACCCAATCATCAGGCTGCTCAGGGTTTTCAGCACGGATACGCCTATAGATCGCATGCTGATCACAAGGAAATCGATGGCCTCCAGGCACATACATCAAGGGGCCGGCATCGGGCTCTATGTCTTCCAGCGCACACCAGGCGCCAACAAAATAGTTGACAGGAAAGGTATGGAAAAAAGGTGCATCCCGATGAATAGGCTGCTCGGTCCCATATTCAAATGTTAATGACGTATAAATACCGGCTTTATACCCGAATAGATAATCCAATACCCTCATGATTTCATCATGACATCCGATTTTCATGGCATTCTCGGATGACATATGGAAATTTACCAGCCGGTTATGGCGACCCTTGGCATCGATATACTGATCGGCATACTTCTTATTTCTTTCAAGGTATCGTTGATAATCATCGACGACCGCATCGCAAAGACCCGGTTCAATTGCCCCTTTTAAAATCGTAAACCCCTCGTTGATCATTTCCCGGGCCATCCCGGGATAGTGCGAAGGATATCGTGTACCTCTTGACACGGCTTCCTGCTCGGCATCAGGCCGATCCAGCCACAACACTCCCATTTCCCCCCTCGCGCTTTCCGGTTGTTCAGATGGATTAACCATATGCAGGACTCTCCTGAAGGAATGATGAAATCTTTGCCACCCAGGAATACTCATCAAACACGAATCACAATCCGGCAGATTGAAATGCCTCTATTTCACCGCACGAATAATAAGGGGGAGCATATTGCCATATTCATACTCCGGATGGTTATTCGAGACCAACCCAGAAAACACATCGTAATTGACACCAACACGGACATCGCGAAAACCGCACCGGATCAAATCATCCAACAATCCCCATCCATAGTGATAAAAGGTCAATGCCCCCTTGGCGTTAATCGGATCACCATGGTACTCAGGCTCCATTAACAGCTCTAGAGACCCATCAGCCAGAATCCTGGCCTTTTGA
The DNA here is from genome assembly GCA_964494125.1 of uncultured Nitrospira sp. Classification (GTDB taxonomy): domain Bacteria; phylum Nitrospirota; class Nitrospiria; order Nitrospirales; family UBA8639; genus Nitrospira_E. The sequence goes on from CAZBQO010000077.1 coordinate 2,423, forward strand.
AGTTCCCGATCAAGCCTAAAGAAAAAGGGGCAGGTAAAAATGAGGCTTCCACCATTTCTCAGCACGCGATAAAGTTCTTCCAAGGCTTTCCTATAATCAAAGACATGCTCAAGCACGTCATTATGAACAATGACATCAAGCGAACCCGATGAAAACGACAATCCCGTAATAGACTCATGCCGGACTGAGATGCCACATACGGTATGAAGAGTTCCACCCTGAACCCCCTCTGCAATATATTCGGACCCGATGATCTCGGGGAAGGTTTCCTGAAGACGTTTATATAAGATCGAGGTTCGCTCCAATATAGCCATCTGCACATCCGAATGATCTTCAGTCTCCAAGGCAATGGCCGAATAGATCAGTCGGTTGCGATTAGACAACCCGCACTCACAGACCAATCCCTCCCGGAGATTCGGGAGAGGCCCGAAATAGACCCCACTGTTGACCTTGAAATTCCTCACTCTCCGACAGGCCACACAATATCCAGGAACCTCCTGTTGCAAAGATAGATGGCGCTCGGCTTCGAGTTGGTACGATTTAACCTGAGTCACGTATTGAAGAAAATCGTGTTTTCCATTGAACCACGTAAACATAGTCATTCTCTTAGAGGATCTCGAACCATCCCTAATCCTAGACCGTTTTTAGTGGCTTCCAGATATTGATGGCCGAACTGCCGATCAGGCTCTAAGTGGTTTCCTTCGGCCCATTCATTCCACGCGTTAATAAAGACTAGCCGTTCATCCCCAAAGTGAAGTCGCCGTGTTTGTTCAACGACCTGTCGTAACCAATATTCGTATCGTTCGGGAGTTGCACCCACAAAGACATGAGAGACATCTTGCCGGCGCGCAGTATTGTCCCACGAAGGCATCACGCCTTTAAAAAGTTTGTAGGATGGCCAATTTCTCCGAATAAAGTTTTCGGCTGTTTGGGCATAGTCAAACAACACGCCCTGATATTCAGGATTGATCAAGGGTTGTGAGAGCTCAGCTTGTACCGGATACCGATGAGGCGGAAATTCAATAGCCGCATCAAACCCATAGAGACTTGGATCGTCTCCCATCGGCATACGTTCAAAGCTCTGGACATAGGCTAAGTAAATTTCTCCAACCCCTGCATTCACACAGAATTCCCGCCACAAATCTGCAGTCCGTCTGGGATCTGGAAGTTGGCCGATCCGATACACGATCAACAAGGGTTTTCCATGAATCCTGACATACCGTGGATCCAGCAATGCAGGGGCAATCTCCGCAATAAAGCCCGCATGATCCGCCTCGGTATGACTCTGAGCAATAAGGATATCCTCTTCACACCCATCCCATCGTCTCGTCCAGTTCTCATTGGCCCAACAGAGGCAGAACGGAAAGTCCGGGGCACCGGATTGCAGTACTTCGTCAAGGGGACGGTTCAGAAGTTTCTTTCCGGCAAACCAATAATAGTAATAACAGAAGGCCGAAATGCCATACTGGCGAGCCAACCGCGCCTGCTCCTCACGTACCTCAGGCATACGTAAATCATAAAACCCTAAATCCGCGGGCAGATGGGGTTGATAATGCCCTTTAAAATTCGGTCGCGCTTTCGTCACATTCGTCCATTCTGTAAAACCCTTTCCCCACCACCGATCATTTTCAGGAATGGGGTGATATTGAGGAAGAAAAAAAGCAATCGCTCGAACCTCATTCAGCTTCTTCAGCTCATCGCTCCATCGTTGAACAAACGTATTGACATTCCGAACCACCAGAGGCATTTTTTCGTGACTGGAATCATTGGTACTGACGCTGAGATGGTGAACGACGACGGAACGCGGTTGATAGAAGACCCGTTTCCCCCTCTTTCTGACCCTGAAGGCTAAGTCCGAATCTTCACAGTAACAGGGTGCATACAGCTCATCGAATCCCCCCAGGACTTGGAATAACTCGGCCTCAATGAGCAGACAGGCACCCGAGCAATAATCAACCTCCCGCACCACATTATATTCAGGCCTGTTTGGATCTCCATTTAATCCCACCAATTCTGCTGAACCATCTGGCTTAATGATGGCTCCAGCCTCCTGGAGCACACCATTGGGATACAGCAATTTTGAACCCACAAGGCCAACCTCTGATTGTTCTTGAAACGTGTTCACCAATTCATCAAGCCATCCTTCAAGCACCTGCGTGTCATTATTCAGAAACAGCAGATATTGGCCGTGAGCCAATGTTGCACCCCTATTGCAAGAACGGAGAAATCCAATATTTGTCTCATTCCTACAATAACGAATGTTCTGAACATCCGGGAGAATATTGGGGGTCTCATCATGAGACCCATCGTCAACGATAATCACCTCAAAACTGCACTGAGGCGCATGCCTCAAAATCGAAGCCAAACAACAAACGGTGTATTCCAGGTGATTGAAAACAGGGATCACAATGGACACCAACGGCTGCTCCACATCGGTGAAGTTGAATGACTGAATGAGCGTGGTCATCCCACCCGGCTCAAGCTGAATGAGAGAAACCGGCTGACGAGGAGGATTCTGAGCAGAGAAATGCGGATTTCCAGATTCATGAAGGACAGGCAATTGCCTATCCTTCCACCGCCGATAACTTTCCGTCTGTTGAAAGAAAGAGCCGAACCGTCCAAAGACAAACGACACCAATTGATGTTTTCGGTGAGGGGAAACGGGCAATAGGGATTTTGCACTCGTTAGGACTCGATCAAGCGACTCACCAGTGGATTGCCGACTTTGAGTCACAGGATGATCTGAGCCTTTCAACCAATGCACCAAACTTGCGCAAACCCTTCCACGCCAGGACCCCTCTGGACAAAAGCGTTCCCGCAGGTTCCTTACCTTACTGATGTTTCGCCAAAGCAAGGATGAATGCATGCGACGTAATTCTTCCTCTTTCGTCAGCAGTCGGGTATACAGACTGCCAAAACGCTGATCGCGTTCCTCAATGACACGGGCATGTTCAGCCATGGTATTCATCAACTGGCTTTGAAGATGCCCAAGCTGTTGATCGCGTTCTTCAATACCAGCCTGCAAGGCCATGTGTTGATGCCAATACTCAGGAACCTCAGGAACAAATATCCCAGAAGGAAGGAGGGGTAACTCTCCGTTCCCGACGATGGCCACGAAATAGACAGGCTCAGGAATACTCAGAAACTTATGGGCTCGCCCTTGGGATAATCGAAAGTTCGCCGGAGGCGTGGAGGCGTTATGGAGTGGACCAATACATGATCCATACCGGACTCGTTGGCCATAAAACTGCGCATGCCCGAAATAATTTAACAACAGTTCCTGAAACTCTTCGAAATAGAGTTCCTTCACATGAAAGGAATTGACGAACTGCGGTTTATCGGAATATTCAGCCTTATCAGGGCTGGAGATGAGGACCAGACCGTCTGGGCGTAAGATTCGAACAAATTCCCGCATCATTTCATGATGCTCATCATGGTGTTCGATCGTTTCAAAACTCACAATAAGGTCTATACTGGCATCAGGGAGGGGAATGTGACCACAGGCTCCGTGCTTAAACTGGACGTTCGAACGCTGATAGCGTTCATTTGCATAGCGTATAACCTCCTCCGAGGCATCCACGCCCACGACACTCCTGGCAACTTCAGCTAACAGCGCGGAACCATATCCCTCTCCGCATGCGATATCGAGCACATCCTTTCCTAACGCCAGTTCGCGGGCGAGGTAATAGCGATGCAAATGCTCTAGCTCAATATCTCCAATGACTCCCGGAACATAACGTTCGCCTGTCCACGGAAGCTTTGGCTGTTCTATCACGTCAGCCATAATGCCCTGCTTTCTTTCAGGCGAGGACAAAGGGCTTGAATCGGATTGAATAACATCCATTTCCTTGCCGGCACCCCCTAACAATGGAGTCCTCCCTTTTGAGACTTGCTCCTCAATCTTTTTCATGATTTGGCTCTATGTAAAATTGATCACCACCATGCCGGGGGTACAATGACGTCTTCACCCCCAAACCCATCGAAATGTGCTTTTGGCTGGGCAGCAATATGGAACACCTCTAAATCTGACACCATATCACTGAGCCCTTCTCACGATGAGGCCAAGGGCATCACCGAGGATTCAAATTCAATCGCCAACATCGGAATCCCAATAAGTCCACGTTGGATGTGGCTTGAGTGGACTCGAAAAAACAGGGCATCATCAATCCAATGATGAAGAGCATGATCCTCTGGTGTCCCTTCGGCTATCGCCGCGATCACCGAATAATCCCCGGTTGGGAGATACGGTAATTGAAAACGAAACATCGCGTGAAATCGTTGGCCCTTTTCCAGGGAGCGGTCGACGTCACGATACATCAGATACGTATTGTCGCCAAACAAATACTGCCCTAAGCGATCCTTGACATAAAACCCCAGAATGGGCCGTGCTAAGGGTTGTTCCGATACACACCGAATGATCAGCGTGACTTCCTCTCCACCATCTAACGTTGTCAGGAGGGAACCATGTTGGTCGGAAATCGCCACTTCGCAAATACTCGCTCCACGCTCACCAAACCACGGAGCATTCGGATCAAAATCAAAAATCTCCAACTCATTTCGACGTGAAGAGTTCTTTAACATCTCACTTCGTGGATCTTTCACTCGGATGGCTCGATCTGTTGGGGCTTTGCGGCTTCCGCCAATACGAAAGGTGTTCGCATTTTCTTTTTCGTGATACAGCGCAGCGAGAAAATTATGACAGATCTCTTTTGCAGGACCAATTTCCCGGACGACACCATTATCGAGCCAAACAACCCGGTTACAAAGATTGGTCACCGAGGCCGTATCATGGGAGACAAACAGGAGCGTACCTTTTTCCCTAAATTGATGTAGAAAGCGCATACATTTTTGAGTGAACGCGGCATCACCCACGGCAAGGATTTCATCAATTATCAGAATATCGGCATCCACATGTGCGACCAGGGAAAATGCCAACCTCGCATACATTCCACTCGAGAAAATTTTGACGGGATGATTAATGAAATCTCCAATGGCCGCAAATTCCGTTATGGATTCGTACCGGGCATCGATCTGTTCACTCGTCAGACCAAGAATGGAAGCAGCCAAATACACATTTTCCTTTCCCGTAAATTCAGGGTTAAAACTTGAACCCAATTCCAGCAATGCCGCAACGCGGCCTTTGACCGTCAACTCACCACAGGTCGGCGATAACGTGCCACACACCAATTGCAAAAACGTCGACTTCCCGGATCCATTTCGACCAATAATCCCGACCGTTTCTCCTCGATACACGCTCAGATCCACACCTTGGAGACCCCAAAACTCTTCATAGAACTGTCGGTGCCCTCTCCATAGCATCTGTTTTAATCGATCCTCAGGCTTTCGAAAGATCTGATAGGCCTTCCCAAGTCCTTGGACGCGTATAGCCAGATCAGACGACATCAGCAAATCCTTTTCGGGTTTTCTGGAACCATGCAAAGCCCAACCAACCGACCATCCAAAAAACAACCGTATACAGGAGCCAGTCTACCCATTCCGGCATTTGTCCCCAAAATATGACCGATTTCGATGCATTCAGGACAGGTGTCAACGGATTAAGCTGAATCAATACTCGATAGGTTTCAGGAATAGCCGATAGGGGGTAAAATATAGGACTGAGAAACATCATCATTGTGGTCATCACGCCTACCATTGGCTGGACATCACGCAGAAACACCCCCATGGAAGCCAGGAACCAACCTAATCCTACAATCAATAGGACAAACGGAAAAAGTACTACCGGCAACAGGAACACCGTCAGGGGTGGAAGACCATGGACTATGAGGTAAAAAATCAACAAAATCAACAGACTGACGGAAGCATTAAAAAGTGCCACCAACATCGATACCCAAGGCATTATCTCCAGAGGAAACACCACCTTTTTGATATACGACACATTTTCGAGCATAAGACCAGGAGCACGAGTGACACATTCGGAAAACAGATTAAAAATAATCAACCCGGAAAATAATAACAGAGCAAAGGCGCCGTTTTCCTCCATAGGCACCTCCCATCGAATCCGAAACACGACCGAAAAGACAAACGTATATACCCCTAGCATCAGCATCGGGACGACAAAAGCCCAGATTACCCCAAGCAAGGACCCTCGATAACGAGCATCGATCTCTCGCTTGGCAAGGCGAGCAATCAAGGTTCTGTGCTGCCAGGCACAGATCAATGGTGAAAAAGGGTTGTACGTATTATTCATGCATCATTATCGATCATAGCCAAGATTATCTTTTCTGCCCATGGAAAAAATTGCCCGAGCGTAAATTCAAAGGCTCATTATCCCTCAGGCAACCCATTTTTTTCGACACTACGCTACCAAATATCCCAACATGAAATTCTCACATTCATAAGAAAGACCTCGACTCGAATCATCCAGTTAGTTTCTCAATGCCAGTAAATAAACCGATGAAATCACAGGGGTGGGCGACCAGGAAGTGGAAAAAATTCTAAAAATAACTTTTGGGGTATGCGTCAGAAAGAAATGACCTACTCAAGCTTCGGGAAGATTCCAGTTACATGACTGAGGGGGGAAAAGGGCCAAATAGGGCAAGGAGAACTTATATCAAAATCAATACCATGCCATCAACCATCCAGCCGGAGGCCATTAAGCCTTCCAAGGCTTATCAGGATATCGTTGCCAGCCTTTTGGTAAAAGAGATATACCTCCAACCTCTGAGGCCTAAATCTATCCTCGTCCTTGCTCAGACTAACCCGCAACCAGCAATAAAAATAAATACCTAAGTGGAGCTCAACTTTCCGATCACGGTTGCATATTCCGAAGCATCTCCTCCTGCAGGTAGCTGGGCACCGGCTCAATCTCCATCGGTGGATAGGCTGTGGCTGGAATGATTGGCATGTCCGGTGAGTTGGTCGGCGGCGTCACCTGCATCCCACTACCACTACTTGGCGGCACCATGGGCATCGTGGTTCCAGCGGGTACGGGCTGAATATCCATGGGAACACCCACCACCGGAGCTCTTAAGCCAGGGCTCTCTTCGGGAGATGAGAAGGATGATGACGCCGGTGGAAAATTATCACCAGACTCTCCTTCATGAGACAGGAATGAACGGGTATCCATCTCTTCTTGCACAGGCTCCATTTGGCGATCTGAACTCAAACCCGATTCACCCAACACATCAGATGACCCAACATCTGTTGGGTTCCTCGTCTCAGAAAGCGCCTCTCTTGGTGGAGCTTTTGGAGTTACATAAAGAAATTGCAAGCGTCCAGCCGCATTGACCGTAAACGCGTAATCCCACTGTGCCAGAATTTTGGCCAATGCCGGAAGGATTTTATCCTGCTGTAGATCGACCGAAATGACTTTATTCAGTTCTTCAACAGGAGCCTCATATTTTATACCCAACTCTTTCTGTAATTGCTCAAGCACCGTTCGTAGGGTCACCTGTGAGAGATGACCTGTTAGCCGATCACCCTCAACATGGAGAGGCCCCTCAGGGGTCAATGCCATCCCTTGTCCTACGAGAGCCCCCAATAACAAGAAGACCACCAGCACCAGCCCATTTATCCATCTAGGCATTCCTTGTTTGGATCTCATTGTG
>CAZBQO010000078.1:0-9983 GCA_964494125.1 uncultured Nitrospira sp.
AAATATTTCAATTATTGAACAGACCCTTGCATTGAAATGGTTATGCAGCTCATTAAGGTAATTTTACGATATCAGGCAGGGAAAATCTTCGTCAACGAAATGACTGCCTCATCCTTCCTTGACACCCTACAAAATCCTCACTTACCATGCCACTTCAGCTTTTCCTCTAGGTATCCCTTGTCGCTCTGATCGTCATCATCATCTCAGCGAAAGTTCGGTTGTTTCCATGAAGCCATATTATCTTGCTGCCTCCTTCAGGAATACGATCCTCACCAGTCTGTTGCTGCTGAGTTGTTGGACGACCATCTATGCCGAAGAGGTGACGAATTTAGCGTTCCCGCAAAGCATGATTGCCGATGGAGGACAGGCCTATTTCATCGCCAATGCCAACGGAGACCCTGGAACACGGGAAAATAAGGGTTTTATTAGTAAAGTGACGACTGAGGGTAAGATGATTGACCTCCACTTTATCCAAGGTGGGCAAAAGTCGGTCACGTTGAACTCACCGAAAGGGATGGCACTTGTGGGCTCAACCCTATATGTGGCTGATCTGGATGTGGTCAGGGGATTTGACAAAAACACGGGAAAATCCCTCCATTCTATTCCCTTCACACAATTTCACAGCCAATCCCTTGCCGGGCTGGTGGCGGATCCTCACGGCGGGCTCTATGTCTCTGATGCCGATTCCAATACCATTTATCACATTGATGACCCCGCCCACGATCATACCGTGAAGGTCTTTGCCCAGCATGAAAGCTTATCGCACCCGCGTGGACTTTCCATTCATCCCAGGAATGGGCATGTGGTTGGTGTCGGATGGGAGGATGGGAAGATTTTTGAGATTGACGAAACCGGGGCGATTCAGGAGTTGTTCGCCAACACCTTGTTTACCGGTAGTTTCCATAATTTAGACGGTATTGATTTCGACAAATATGGCACCATGTATGTGTCTGATTTGACGGCAGGGAAAGTCTGGAGAATTTTGGCCAATCACAAAAAAGAGGTGATTGCGGAGTTTCTGTTGTCCCCTTCGGGAATCGGAATTGACCGGGTCAATCATGTGATCATGGTTCCCTATCTGTATGTGAATGGTGCAGAGATTAATGGTCTTGAGCGTCCCACTAATGCTAACCCTAACAAAAAACCCCGATCCTGGTCTGATTATGGAATGGGTTGGCTCAAGAAAGATTCCGGCGAATGAGTAAATGCCTCTATTGTCATCAACGTAAAGGCAAACGGGCTTGTCCCGCACTTGGAGGGGTGATTTGCAGCCAATGTTGCGGCACAAACCGAATCACGAATATCAGTTGCCCGACATCCTGCGCCTTTCTCGAGAGCAATGATGACTATCAGCAAAAACGTGTGGGGAACAGATTTGAACTCGAACGTCGAGGGTTCTATCGACAATTATTGGATCTCGGAGGGGAACGGGCGACTGAAATATTTTATGTCTTTGAGGCTCTCGCCTATCGATTCTTTCAAGATCGACGTGATGCGGAAGACGCCGAGGTGTTGGAAGGCCTCCAAAGCCTTCGACGAAGTTTCAGCCTGATCCACATACCGGACGCCGGACTGCCTGCCTTCGGCGAAGAATTACGAAAAGAATTTAAGGTCTTCGGCGAGCGCCAAGCATTAGAACCCACGCTGGTCACCAACGTGTTGGACCAAGCCCATACCTTCATTCAAAAATTTTCCGGATCAGGGCTTCGTTCCCATCGCTTTTTACATGGATTACTCGGCTATATTCGGGAACGCCATCCCGATGTGGCAGAACAACTCGCCCGCCAAACCGGTGCAGGAGGGCGCATCATTATCCCCAGTGGATTTGATTATGCACCTGACCAACCTTCCACCGAACCGGTCAAATGATCGGCATTTTCCACCCACATTTCGGGCCATCCCCCCTGATCTACTGAATCAGGTCTATCGTCATTTCAATTCGCTCTAGAGGATTATCCTTCAGATCGCGGGGCTGGCTTACGATCGTATCGATGACATCAAGACCTTTCACCACTTCCCCAAACACGGTGTACTGGCCATCCAAATGGGGAGCCTTATCCGCCATGATGAAAAACTGCGATCCCGCGCTATTGGGATCTGCCGTGCGGGCTGCGGAAAGAATGCCTTTTTCGTGAATAATCCGATTAAATTCTGCTGGAACCGTATAGCCAGGGCCCCCGGTTCCGTATCGGCTTCGATTGGCTGGATCTTTGGTCAAAGGATCTCCCCCTTGAATCATAAATCCAGGAATGATCCGATGAAAAATGGTTCCATTATAAAACCCTGACTTAGCTAATTTGAGAAAACTTTCAACATGCTTGGGTGCTAAGTCCGGAAATAACACGGCTTCCATTTCTCCAAATTTCGTTTTAATCAGAACGTGAGGTGCCTTGGTCTCAGCCTTCGATGGTTCTTCCGCTGCCGCCTCGTTTGGGACAGGAGAACCACCGGCAGTGACAATGGTGAACAGTCCGATCACCATCATGAGCTGACGTAGACCGCTGGCTAAAGTCCGTGGCTGCAACACACCCCTCATAATTCCTCCTCCATGGCTAATCTGTTGATTTCTTGATTGAATGATTTGGCTCGTCTGAAACCTCAAGCCCAGTCTGTGCCATCGCTTGCGCTGCCGCAGCTTGTTCGGCCTCTTTTTTCGTCCGACCCTCTCCCTGACCCATTATTTTTCCTTGGACCTCCACCGTGACAGCAAAAACTTTTTGATGATCCGGGCCGGATTCCCGAACAAGTCGATACTGGGGACTTGCTCCAAATTGTTTATGCGTCCATTCTTGCAGACGGCTTTTCCCATCCCACCCCACTGAAGACACAGGACTATTCTGTAATGAAGAAAATTCCGCCGTCAAAACTTTTTGAATAAAGGCTCTCGCGGCATCCAACCCCCCATCAAGATACACCGCCCCAATGATCGCTTCAAGGGCATTGGCTAACAGCGATATTTTTTCTCGGCCCTTGGTGGCTTCCTCCCCCCGACCCAGTCGTAACCACTGCCCCAACTGGAGACGACTCGCTGCTTTCGAAAGAGTGGATCGGCTAATTAATCCCGCTTTAATCTTGGAGAGTTCGCCCTCTGTAGAATGGGGAAACATCGCGGCAAGACTTTCGCTCACAACCAATCCCAACACCGCATCCCCTAAAAATTCTAACCGTTCATTGTGGGGACTCACCGCCTGGGATTGAGTTTGAGAAAATGAACGGTGGGTGAGCGCCTCACATAGCAGGGCTTGCTGCTTAAATTCATACGCCAACGATTCCTGAATGGCTTCAAATGCAAGAACAGCCACGAGACCTACAAAGAATTGGGAGTGTTGACACGCATGATCGTTATTCTCTTATTTCTTGACCAAAACGTTGTAGTATATCATATCGTTTCGGGGCGAGGTCTGGGCAACTGCTTCTGAAGTCCTAGGAGGCACACCTCTCAAAACAATCTAATCAGGAGGGGACCATGCTGCCTATTGGCCTTTCCAACGCCGGAATACCAGACAGGCATTGACCCCACCAAATCCAAATGCATTGGATATGGCTACATCGACGTCACAGGGTCTGGCATGAGTCGGAATATAATCCAAGTCGCATTCGGGATCTGGCGTCTCCAAATTGATCGTCGGAGGAATGATGCCATGGTGCATAGCCATAACAGAAAAGACCGCTTCAATTCCCCCGGCAGCCCCCAATAAATGGCCGGTCATGGACTTGGTAGAACCCACAGGAATGGAATAGGCCCGGTCCCCAAAGACGTGTTTGATGACCTGCGTCTCAATCCGATCGGCAAACGTGGATGTGGCATGAGCATTAATATATCCCACAGATTCTTTGGCGATCCCCGCATCCTGAATCGCACGCTCCATACAGGTCACCGCACCGGCCCCATCATCCGGTGGAGCGGTGATATGAAAGGCATCGCTATTCATGGCATAGCCGATCACCTCGGCATAAATGCGCGCACCTCGAGATTTGGCGTGCTCCAATTCCTCCAGGATTAACACACCGGCACCTTCGCCAATGACAAACCCGTCACGGTCTTTATCAAAAGGCCGACTGGCCCGTTCCGGTTCATCATTTCTCCTGGACAACGCCTTCGCCGCTGCAAATCCAGCAACCGCTGTAGGGCAAATAGTCGATTCCGCTCCTCCAACCAGCATCACATCGGCCTCTCCCCGCTGAATCAGGCGAAACCCGTCGCCAATACAATGATTCCCTGTAGCACAGGCCGTGACCGTGCAGGCATTCGGGCCCTTAGCACCAAAACGGATCGCCACCTGCCCGGAGGCCAAATTAATAATGACCATCGGGATAAAAAATGGGGAAACCCGGTCGGGGCCACGCTCCAGTAACACCTTATGATAATGTTCAATGGCCGGAAGACCTCCAATGCCTGCTCCAATATAGACCCCCACACGGTCCGCCTCATCCGGGTTCACGACAAGCTTGGCATCATCCACCGCCTCCTGACTGGCGGCAATGGCAAAATGGATAAAGGTATCCATCTTTTTGATTTCTTTTTTCTCAATAAACGTCGAGGGATCAAAGTTCTTGACCTCCCCCGCAATCTTCACCGAATACTGACTGGCATCAAATCGGGTAATGGGTCCGATTCCGGATTGGCCTTTACATAATTTATCCCAGGTATTTGATACACCAACATCCAACGGCGTAACCAATCCCAATCCTGTCACAACCACTCGTCGTGGTCTCCATTCAGTCATTGAGGCACTCCGTACATATCATGGCTGGAAAACCCAGAGAATGAACCTGAGGCTTTACCTCCTCGACGCCCGTGTCAACTATAGACAAACCGCAACTTCGCACAGGACTCGATGGCCTTCTCAGACTTTTTCCTTAATAAAATCGATGGCCGCCGAGACCGTTTGAATTTTTTCTGCATCTTCATCCGGAATTTCGATTTCAAACTCTTCTTCTAAGGCCATCACCAATTCCACCGTATCCAAGGAATCAGCTCCAAGATCTTCCACAAACTTGGCCTCAGGGACCACGTCATCTTCTTCAACACCTAATTGTTCCACAATAATTTTTTTGACACGCTCTTCAACTGCCATTGTTGGCTCCTCCTCATTGCAAAGTTTATCGAATGACACATCCTCTTGCGCATGGGCTAGGACGCCATATGCATCCCGCCATTCACATGTAACACATGCCCGGTAATATACCCGGCCTTCTCTGAACTCAGAAAACACACTGCATCGGCAACATCTGAAGGTTGCCCTAACCGCTTTAATGCAATTTGATTCAGTAATCCCTCTTTAATTTCTGGCGAAAGATGTTGGGTCATCGCCGTATCAATAAATCCCGGAGCCACGGCATTGACGGTAATATTTCGACTGGCATACTCACGGGCAATTGTTTTGGTGAGACCAATCACACCCGCTTTTGACGCTGCATAATTGGCCTGGCCCATGTTTCCGATCGCTCCGACAATGGAAGCAATATTGACAATACGACCACTTCGCTGCTTGCTCATGGAAGGCAGAACGGCCTTTGCACAGAAAAACGTGCCGGTCAAATTGACCTGGAGGACGGCAAGCCAATCCTCCTCTTTCATCCGCATCAGCAAGCCATCTCGCGTAATACCTGCGTTATTGACCAAGATATCCACCCGCCCCCATTCTTTGAGGACGCGTTCCATCATTCCCTTGGCCTGTTCCCACTCGCCAACATTGACAGAAACCGCCAACGCTTTGCGACCCGCTTGTTGGACAAGATCCACGGTTTCTTGACAACGTTCGGCATCAAGATCGGCGACCACCACATCTGCGCCTTCCTTGGCCAAGGTAGTCGCAATCGCCTGCCCGATTCCTTGGGCACCACCCGTCACTACTGCAATTTTTTCCGTCAACAACATTGCTCAAACCCTTCTTGAATATTCGATCCCGTTTGTCCTTAGGCGCAGTGCGACAGGACGTAAGCGTAAGATTCCTCATCCATCACATTCCACGTGGTAGCCCCAGGAACAATGCGCTTCACTAATCCCGTCAAAACTTTCCCTGGACCGATTTCCACGAAATGTGTGATGCCCATCAGCGCCATGGCCTGGATGGTTTCCTGCCACCGCACCGGGGAAGGCAATTGTCGAACAAGGGACTCACGAACCTCCTCCGCCGACAACAAGGCTTTCGCTTCCACATTATTAACCAACGGTACCTTTAAAGCAGACCACTTCAGAGAATCAATATCTTTTTTCAGCCTGTCAGCAGCAATCTGCATCAAAGGAGTATGAACGGGGACACTAACAGGAAGCGGCATGACCCGCTTCGCTCCACGCGTCTTGGCCAATTCTGCTGCATGCTCCACTGCGGCTTTTTCTCCGGCAATGACCGTTTGGCCTGGAGAATTGAAATTGGCTGGAGCCACAATGCCTATAGATCCTGCTTCCTGACAGACACTTCGGACATCCTTTTCCGAAAGGCCTAAAATCGCGGCCACTAACCCACTTCCAGGAGTCACGGCCTCGGCCATATAACGCGCGCGCTTCTGCACCAGATTAACCGCTTCTCCAAAATTCAGCGCGCCGGCCGCCACTAATGCGGCATATTCGCCCAAGCTATGACCGGCAACCGCAGCGGGAAGAAGGGGCCCATCACGGACCAGTTGAAATGCTGCGAGACTGGTCACCAGCAATGCCGGCTGCGTATATTCGGTTCGATTGAGCTGTTCTGACGGCCCCTCAAAACACAATGCGGCGATATCATATCCCAAGATATCCGCAGCTTCCTTATAGAGGGCCTGAACCGCAGGACTCTTATCAAAAAGGGTCTTGCCCATGCCAACCGACTGAGAGCCTTGCCCAGGAAAAAGAAAACCAAAGACTGGCTTCATGCTTTTCGCTCACCTTCGAAAAAATGCCATGATTCAGGGACAGTCCACCACATGGCTCCTCTCACTTCCTGAAACTAGTCAACAATAAACTCTCCACCATCCACACAAATCACATTTCCGGTGATCCAATGGGCTTTCGGATGACTTAACAGTCCTAACGCATCGGCGACATCCTGGGTCGTGGTCAGTCGGTTTGAAGGATTTTTTCGTTTAGCTAAGGTCAGCATTTCATCAGAACCGGGTATTTTACGCAAAGCCGGCGTATCGGTGACACCTGCCATTAGCGAGTTGACGGTGATACCCAGAGGAGCCAGTTCCAGGGCTAATTGCCTCGTATGAGATTCCAGGGCCGACTTGGCAGCGGAAACCGCCCCATAGGTTCGCCAGACTCGTGCGCCTCCGGCGCTGGTCATGGAGAAGATTCGACTCCCTGTTCCCAAAAATTTTTGTGCCACTAAATCCTGTGTCCAATACACCAGACTATTAGCCATGACATCCAACGTCATATCCATCTGTGCCTTATTAATGGCCTCTGCATGGGATGCCGCAATATACGGCTTCAGGGTCCCAAAAGCTAACGAATGTAACAACACCCTGACACAGACTGGCTTCCCGGTTTCTTCCGCCCGTTGCTTCAATGTCCTCAAAATGTCGACACGCTTTTCGGGGTCGGCCGCATTGACATTAAAAAACATGACCTCTCGGCCGAGTGAACGAATCTGCAAGGCAATGCGCTCTGCATTCGCTTGTGTTGATTTTCGATCAAGATGCACACCACAGATATTCAACCCTAAATTGGCCAGCTCCATAGCTGCCGCCTCTCCAAAACCACTAGAGACTCCTAGAATCAGCGCCCAATCATTTTCACCCCATGAGGTCGCTCCAGACATAATTCCCCTCTCTTTAAACCCACAAAATCTTCTGGTTTGCTCTTGTTAGAAGCCTCAGATTCTTCCTCTGCTCTTATTGGCAATGATCTCATTCAGGAAGGAGAAATCCGCCGGCAGTCACATTACCAACGAACGACCGCTGAAGCCCAGGTAAGACCTGCACCAAATGCAGCCAACAGCACCACACTCCCTTTATGAATTCTTCCCTCCCGGACAGCTTGATCGAGCGCCAACGGAATCGATGCTGCAGAGGTATTACCAAATCGATCTAAATTTATCATCAACTTTTCTCGAGCCAACCCCAATCGCTGGCCCACGGCATTCAATATCCGCATATTGGCCTGATGAGGAATGAACAGATCGATATCGTCCATTGTTAATTTATTGGCCTCTAAGGCCTCTTTGGTGGCCTCTTCCATTGACTTAACGGCAATTTTAAAAGTTTCATTGCCCTTCATTTTTATAAAACACCGTTTTTCTTGAAGAACCTCTTTGGATGCCGGTTCCCGCGATCCGCCTCCAGGCACCTGAATCATATCAGAGAGTCCGCCATTGGCATGCAAATGGGTGGAAAGGATCCCCGAACCTTCAGTGCCTTGTCCTACCACCACCGCCCCAGCCCCGTCGCCAAATAAGACGCACGTATTGCGATCGGTCCAATCGGTTATGGCGGACATGACTTCGGAACCAATGACCAATACGTGCCGCATACCAGTTTTCACATAGGCATCTGCAATAGCCAACGCATAGATAAACCCACAACAGGCGGCAGAAATATCACACGCGGCTGCCCGATTTGCTCCTAACCGATGTTGGATGAGACAGGCAGTGGAAGGAAGAGGAAAATCACCTGTACAGGTGGCTAAAAGGATCAGGTCGATCTCCGATGGGGCCACATCAGCAGCTATTAACGCACGCTGAGCCGCCTCGACAGCTAAATCGGAACAGGCCTGCCCCGGGTCAACCACTCGGCGCTCCCTGATCCCTGTCCGTTCAATAATCCAGGTATCCGAGGTCTCAACCATGCGCTCTAAATCCGCATTGGTCAAGACTCGCTTGGGAACATAGGCCCCTGTACCTAAAATCAGACTATTCATACATGAAAGATCGCGTTGAACTCACCTGCATCCTTGGGCAATGTCACCTCGGATTTCCTCAATCAAGCCACCTTCCGCCAAAGCCTGGGCTCGAAGAATAGCATTCTTGATCGCCTTCGATGAGGAACGACCATGACAGATCATACTGATACCTTCAACTCCTAAAAGTGGAGCCCCGCCGAATTCGGCATAATCGGTTTTTCGCCGTAACCGCAGAAGGGGCCCGGCCACAAACAGATAGGAAAGCCGACCCAGAGCTGACTGGGCAATTTCTTTCATCAGCATTTTTTTAATCGCATCCGCCAACCCTTCAGAAATTTTTAGGGCCACATTTCCAATAAATCCATCGGTCACTATGACATCGGCATTCCCACTATAGACATCTCGCCCTTCAACATTACCAATGAAATTAATGGGGCTATCCTTCAGCAATTTAAAGGTTTCTTTGGTGACTTCATTCCCCTTTGTATCTTCTTCCCCAATACTCAATAGACCTACCCTTGGACGATCAGTTCCCAGGAGATGCCTACCATATTCATGCCCCATTATTCCAAACTGGAAGAGTTGGCGGGCCGTACAATCAACAGTGGCGCCCACATCCAGCATGATTGCCTTACCCTGGCGTGTCGGCAATGTCGCGGCGATTGCCGGTCGTTCTACCCCTTGGATCAATCCCAACAGAAAAAATGCTGACACCATCGTCGCGCCGGTATTTCCGGCACTCACCAATGCGTCAGCTTGTTTATTTTTAACTAATTCTGTGGCTTTCCATATGGAAGAATCTCGTTTTTTTCTGGCAATCAACGCAGGAGATTCATGCATATCCACAACCTGTGGCGCATGAAAAATCTCAATGCCGGCTTTGGTGCCGCCGAGTTTGTCCAGATGAGATTGGAGAGAGGGTTCGTCTCCGACCAGGATAATCGAGAGAGAGGATTCCCTTGTAGCCTGTATGGCTCCTTCGACATTGGGAGATAATCCATGATCCCCCCCCATCGCGTCCACGGCTATTTTCATGGGTTTGGTGTTAAAAGATGACTGACTCGAGAAGGAAAATACCGTTTATCCCTCTTCAACCGAAATAATGGCGATGCCCTTATAGGTTCCACAATTTAAACATGTCGTATGAGATGGCTTGGGT
>CAZBQO010000079.1:0-9595 GCA_964494125.1 uncultured Nitrospira sp.
AAAGATTAAGGTTGTCCTGACCGATCAAACTCCAAATTTCATTGAAGAAGAGGTGTTAGCGAGTGTCTGATTGGATATAGGGATGGTCAAATCCTAGATGAAACCCTCAGGACCGCCAGTCCTGGGGGTTTTGTTGTTTTTTGCCAAATGAATTTTGGTGCTGAAAAGGACTCTAAAGTGATTTTAGGAATTGAAACTTCATGTGATGAAACGGCCGTGGCCGTGTTGGATGCCGAAGGGCACATCCTTTCAAATATTTTGGATTCGCAGGTTGAGGTGCATGCCCGTTACGGGGGAGTCGTGCCGGAATTGGCTTCGCGTCGACATATGGAGTGTCTGGAACTTCTGACAAGGGAAGCCTTGGGTCTGGCCAAGGTTTCTCTTTCCCAGTTAACGGGGATAGCCGTCACCAATCGTCCAGGATTGGTAGGGGCCCTACTCGTTGGTGTAAATTTTGCCAAAGCTCTGGCGTTTGCTACCAAAATACCCTTGGTGACAGTCAATCATTTGGAGGGGCATTTGGCGTCTGCATGGTTATCGAATCCCAGTTTCCCAACACCGGCTATGGTCTTGATTGCGTCTGGTGGGCACACGCATTTGGCATTGGTTCCTCATCGTGGAGAATATCAGTTCATTGGATGGACGATGGATGATGCAGCGGGAGAAGCATTCGATAAAGGCGCCAAAATGCTCGGGCTTCCGTATCCGGGTGGTCCGGCAATTGACCGGCTTGCCCAACAGGGGAATGCACAATATGTATCATTTCCCCGACCAACTCTTCAAAGCCAAAATTTCAATTTCAGTTTCAGTGGGCTGAAAACCGCACTTCGATATTTCGTGCGGGATGAGCAACAAAAGGGGAATTCTCCATTGCCCGTCGCTGATATCGCGGCCAGTTACCAGGAAGCGATTGTGGATGTGTTAGTGGAGAAACTTTGTCGCGCTGCCCGTCATTATGATGTGAAAGGGATCTCGGTTGTGGGAGGAGTGGCTGCAAACTCTCGCCTTCGCCTGAGGCTTGAGGAGCGTGCTCGCACATTGGGGCTGCATGTGACGCTACCTCCACGTGCGCTCTGTACGGACAATGGTGCCATGATTGCAGCTGCGGGGTTGGAAAAACTTAAACGCAAGGAGAGAGCAGCATGGGATGTGGATGCGATCTCTACGTTGCAATGTAAATTGGATGGGTTTGCGATGGCTGGACTTCCTTCTCAATGACTCAGATGATATTGCAAAAGGAGAAGAATCATTCCTGTTGTTCTCGGTAATCTTCATGGGTTAAAGGCTAATCACATTAGCCGAATGGAGCGTCTCTATCGTCGACGGATCCCGCCAGAAAAAGTTGTGACCCCGGAGGTGGCTCGGGAATGTGCCGAACTCACCTATGAAACGAGACGGCAAATCGGGCTTTTGGTCAATCGACAGGGCCAAATTGAATCGGTTTTAATTGGTGACCACCACGAATTGGTTATTCCCCATCTTTCGCGGACCCGGTCAGGCCTTCGGTTATTGCGAGGGGTTCGTTTAGTCCATACCCACCTCAATAATCAACCCCTGACTCAGGATGATCTGACCGATCTGGCTCTGCTTCGATTGGATTTAATTATGGCGCTCGGTGTGGGAAAAGATGGGAGCCTTCGGGATGTCTATGTGGCGCACATTCTTTCGAACCCCATTCAGGGACGAACCACGGTGGAGTTACCGCCTTGTGCCTTTCACTCGTTTCAGTTGGATTGCCAGCAATTTATTCAATCATTGGAACAAGAAATTGTTCGCTCGAATCCAGGGTTACGAGAAGGTGTTCGGGAGGGGAGGGCGCTCCTGGTTAGTGTCAGCACAGGGAATGCCGCTTCGGAAGAAGGTCGTCTCCAGGAATTGCAAGAATTGGTGCGGGCCCAGAACGTGGAAGTGTTAGGGTGTATCACTCAACGGTTGGGGGTGATTCATCCGAAGTTTGTCGTTGGTTCGGGAAAGATGAAAGAATTGGCGATTCGAGCGCTCCAATCCGGTGCCGATACCTTGATTTTTGATCAAGATTTAACGCCCGCTCAGGTACGGGGTATTTCGGAAATCACGGACCTGCGGGTCTTGGACCGCTCACAAGTGATTCTCGACATTTTTGCACAGCGGGCCCATTCCTCCATTGGAAAAATTCAAGTTGAACTGGCCCAGCTGCGGTATCTGCTCCCACGACTTGCCCAATCCAGTACGGCTCTTTCCCGGTTAGCGGGAGGAATTGGCACACGAGGGCCTGGAGAAACCAAGTTGGAAACGGATCGACGTCGAGCCCGCGAGCGCATTCAACGATTGGAGCGGGACTTAGAGTCTATGGCACATGGTCGTCAGGAACAACGAAAAATGCGCATGAAGCGAGGCCTTCCGATCATTTCCATTATTGGCTATACCAATGTGGGGAAGTCGACTCTGTTAAATGCGTTGACAAAGAGCCAAGTCTCTGTAAAAGATCGTGTTTTTGAGACACTTGATACGGTCAATCGCCGCTGGTATTTACCGGGAATAGGCGACGTCATTCTGACAGATACCGTAGGATTCATCCGGGATCTGCCAAAAGACCTCATGGCGGCATTTCAGACCACCTTGCTGGAATTGCAAGAGGCCGATGTGTTGCTCCACGTGATAGATGCCCATGTCCCAGATCCTGGACAGCACATTATTGCGGTAGACAATATATTGAAGGAATTGGAGCTTGAAAACATTCCATGCCTGCGTTTTTTTAATAAAGCCGATCTGATGGCGGAAGAGGATGTGCAACTCCTCCGTCAGCGATATGGAGGAATGGGGGGATCGGCGTTACAAGATGCGTCACTTCTTATGATTCAGGAGGAACTCACGTCCCTGCTTCGTGGCCTTCAGGCAGAAGGTGGCAGGACAGGGAAGTGTCAGGAGATGCCTCTCTATACTCTTCCGGCTCCAGCCGAGACCTTTCCATGAGGGGTCTTGCCTCACCGATGAGTCGTCTCAGAACAGCCCGACATCCGATGGAAACGCCGGTAGAAGCGAAAAAGCGGGTACGTCGGATCCTTGCCGCCTTGGATCAATCCGTTCCTGACGTGAGAGTAGAACTAGATTCCTCCAACCGGCTTGAGTTGTTGGTGGCCACAATTCTTTCGGCCCAATGCACAGACCAGAGAGTCAACCAGGTGACCCCGAACCTGTTTGCCCGCTATCGCACGGCACAGGATTATGCCAATGCGGATCCAGCCGAATTAGAAGCGCTCATTCGGACAACGGGATTTTATAAAAATAAAGCGCGTCATCTCATTGGGTGTGGCCAAGCTCTGGTGCAGCGTTTCCACGGAATGGTGCCAGGAACGATGAAGGACTTAACGTCCCTGCCCGGCGTTGGACGAAAAACAGCCAATGTTATTTTGGGGAGCTCTGTGGGAGAGCCTGCCATTGTGGTCGATACTCATGTGAAGCGGGTAGCTAATCGCCTCGGATTGACGAGAAGCCAGGACCCGACCAAAATTGAAGAGGATCTTCAACGCCTCATACCCAAATCGAAATGGACAAACGGGGCTCAACGCCTCCTGCTTCATGGGCGATATGTGTGTTTGGCCAGAACGCCAAAGTGTGCTCATTGTGTGCTCGATTCAGACTGTGGATGGGAAGGAAAACGAAAGCCAACATGAAAAGTATGACCGGTTTTGGAAAACGAGAATCGCTTTGTCAGGGAACCATGGTGGGGGTTGAAGTGCGATCTGTGAATCATCGGTTTTGCGAGCTGATGGTGCGTCTGCCTAAGGCACTGTCTCATATGGAGTTGGAACTGAAAGAGCAAGTCAAGCGGACCTGCGAGCGTGGTCGCATTGAATTGACCGTGACCATGAATGGTGGAGGGTCTGGAGCCACGAAGATTGTCCAATTAGATCGGGCCATGGCGAAGCGGTATATTCAAGGATTACGGGAATTACAACGGGAATTCAAGCTGAGTGGAACGGTGGACGTGAATGTGGTGGCAGGGTTTCGGGATCTATTTTCCACCAGTGAGGAGCCCCTGGTGATCAAGGATGTCCCGAAGGTGGTTGAGGGGTTAGTCCAGCGTGCCTTGACCGATTTAGAAAAAATGCGCAAGAAAGAAGGCTCTGTTCTACAAAAAGATCTTTTGCAGCGGGTTCAAATAGTCGAGGAACGGCTTCATGTGGTTCAGCAACGCATTCCTTCGGCACTGCAGGTATCCGCGGATCGTTTGAAAGTTCGTGTCGCCAAGTTATTAGAGGGGGAGAGGGTAAACGACGATCGAATTGCTCAAGAAATCGCCATGTTGGCAGAACGATCAGACGTGACGGAAGAATTAACACGGTTGCAAAGTCATGTGACACAATTTCGTTCCACACTCAAATCCAAAGGCCCG
Organism: uncultured Nitrospira sp.; assembly: GCA_964494125.1. Classification (GTDB taxonomy): domain Bacteria; phylum Nitrospirota; class Nitrospiria; order Nitrospirales; family UBA8639; genus Nitrospira_E. Next base: position 4,376 of record CAZBQO010000079.1, read on the forward strand.
GTTGGCAAGCGGCTTGATTTTCTTCTCCAAGAAATGGGAAGGGAAGTCAATACCATTGGATCAAAGGCGAGCGACTCCGAGATCTCCGGGCAGGTTGTGGAGTTAAAGAGTGAATTAGAAAAAATCCGTGAACAGGTCCAAAATATTGAATAATCAATCTATGTCATAACGTCGGAGGAACGGTGGGAGTCACGGGAAAAAAATTGTTATTTGTCGTATCAGGTCCTTCCGGAGTGGGGAAGTCAACGCTCTGCCGGCATATTTTGAAGACGATTCCCGACATTCGCCTTTCGGTTTCCTACACCACGCGGAAGCCCCGGTCAGGCGAAACGGATGGCAAGGAATACAAGTTTATTTCGGAAGCGGAGTTTCACACAAAAATTTCCGAGCACGCGTTTGCTGAATATGCTGAAGTCTATGGACGATTATACGGAACACCATGGAAGGAGTTGGAGCAGGAGTCCGGTTCGAACACGGATATCTTGTTGGATATCGATGTCCAGGGTGCGCGGCAGGTCATGAAAACGCTGCAAAAAGCCGTGACCGTGTTTATTCTGCCTCCTTCATTAGAGGTGCTTCGGACCCGTCTGGTCGAACGAGCAACGGATACAACGGACGAGCAGGAGCGTCGGTTTCAGAAATCTCAGGACGAGATGCGGAGCTATTCGGAATACCAATATACGATTCGCAATGAAACCTTGGAGCAGGCCATCGAGGAACTCCAATCCGTCATTTTGGCTGAACGTGTTCGAACCACCCATATCGATGCCGCGCATGTGTTTCGATAATTGCTGCATTGATGGGATTGTTTTGTGTAGACTAAGTACCCTGAACGTGTGTTTCTCACAGAAAGGAAAGAGGATATTCAATGGATGCATTATCATTATTGCCCCAACATCACCAAAAAGAATTTGATTCGCGGTATCGGATTGTGCTGATTGCCGCCCAGCGGGCCAAACAATTGATCCGGGGTGGAGAGCCGTATGGAGCCAGTAAATTTTCGAAAGACACCTCAAGAGCCCTGGAAGAAGTGCTCAACGGGCAGGTTCCGTATTTAATTGGCCAGGAAGCCAAAGAGGCCATTAAAAATGCCAAACGCGCGAATGAACGCCCCATTGATCCGGCTCTTTACGCACAGCCGGATGAAAACGCTCAAGAGATCAAAAAAGAATTGAGTGTGTATATTGATGACACGGCTCAACATCTTGGCACGGTGGTCGAACCTGAAGAAGCCTAGCTGAAATCGTTTCGCGAAAGAATGCAGAAGATGAGCACCGAGTTAGCAGGCAAGCGGATTATCCTGGGGGTGACGGGAAGTATTGCGGCCTATAAGGCGGTCGGGCTCCTACGTCTGTTAACGCAAGCCGGTGCCAGCGTGCATGTGGTCATGACGGATTCAGCCACCCGGTTTATTGCCCCTCTGACATTTGAAGTGCTGTCCCAGAATCCCGTGGCAAGTGATGTCTTCGCCGGCCATCAGGACATGAAGCACCTGTCCTTAACGGAACAAGCCGATTTGTTGGTCGTGGCTCCCTGTACTGCGAACACGTTAGCTAAATTGGCTCTGGGGTTAGCCGACAATTTGCTCGGAACCCTTTCGCTCACCGTTCACTGTCCGGTGATGATTTGTCCGGCGATGGATGGAGAAATGTGGGCCCATCCGGCGGTCCAAGCTCATGCTCAGACCCTCCGTCATCGAGGGGTCGTCCTGGTCGAGCCGGAAGTCGGGGCCTTGGCCTCCGGAGAATGGGGACAGGGACGTTTAGCTGCGGAGGAAAGCATCATGTCGACGGCGGTTGACCTGTTGCGTCGCCCAACGGATTGGCAGGCGGAGCGTGTCTTGGTATCGGCAGGGCCAACCCAGGAACCCATTGACCCCGTGCGATTTATCAGTAACGGGTCATCAGGCAAAATGGGATTTGCCTTGGCCGAGGCAGCCGCCGCACGAGGGGCCGAGGTCGTCTTAGTGACGGGTCCCACCCAGTTATTGGCTCCGAAGAACGTAACCGTGATTCCAGTGGTCACTGCAGAAGACATGTTACAGGCGCTCACGGCACGATTTGCATGGGCAACCACGCTCTTGATGACGGCGGCGGTGGGAGATTTTCGCCCCAAACAGGCGTATGCACAGAAAGTCAAAAAAGACCAATGGCAGGGCGAAGGATTGGATTTGGAACGGACGCCGGATATTGTAATGGCACTCTCCGCCCAGCGTACACACCAACGTCTGATTGGCTTTGCGGCTGAAACAGATCATCTTATTGAGCATGGACAGGCCAAACTTGCCGGCAAACATCTGGACATGCTGATTGTGAATCAGGTCGGCGGAGAGCAGTCTGCTTTTGGAAATGATACCAATGAGGTGTATGTGCTCACGCCGGGTGCTGCCCCGCATCACATCCCGCGAATGCCGAAACGACAGCTTGCGGATATGCTCCTAGATCGTATCGTGTCCCTTCCGGTTCAGTCTGTCAGGCAGAAGACCCTGTCTTCACCGACGTCATAGTTTGTGCTCACCTGATGGGTGTCTCCTCACCCTTTTCCATTGAGATGGAACAACGTCTCCAAAGCCGAAGGGCATCCCTGAATGGTCAGAGGGCCTGATGCATTAGTGGGTTAAGATGGGAAAAATGAGTGGAAAATGAAGCAAGAATCTCAGAGAACAAGAAAAAACTTAACTTTAGGAGCTGATAAGCCGATAAGAGTAGTATGGAAGGATTTTTCATCAATATCGTCTTTTTCGCCTGGCTTATTTCCATGATTCTTCTGGCTATCCGAAGAATCTAGCTCCTCTCCCCCGGCCCGGTTCGGGAAAAAGTATCGGCTCTTCTTTGAAGCCTTCCCAACAGGAACGTGTCAGGAAAAAGCACCACCAGAAGAATCGATATTCCTGACGGTCCCCTGGGCTGACCAAATGGCCTGCCTTAGGGAATGGCTCGGATTTGAATCCCATCGACCCGCTCTTGAGCCAACACGTCTGAGATAATCACGACCTTGTCTCCTATTTGGAAATGTTCACGGGTTTTTAAAATCCGAAATGCGGTTTGTAACGTTTTCTCCGGGTCTGAACTAAAGTCGATCCGAAAGGGATAGACGCCTCGATTGAGTGTCATCGTTCGACGGGATTGACTCCCGTTCGTGAAAGCGTAAATGTTCGTGGAAAATGGACGACAATTCGAGACCAAATCCGCCATGATACCTCGTCGGGTGATCACGACAATCCCTTTGGCGTGTAGTCCTTCCGCGAGCTGGACGGCAGCGGTGGCTAATTGTTGTTTGTCTGTCGTCAGCTTTAACTGTTTCGCAAACTGCAAACCTGGAATGGCTTCGGTTTTGATGGAGATTTTTCGCAGATACTCGATGCATTTCAGCGGATATTTTCCGACCGTGGTTTCTCCGGATAACATTACCCCGTCGACCTCCTCATAGATGGCATTGGCCACATCAGTGACCTCGGCACGCGTGGGGATGGGATTATGGATCATCGATTCCAGGAGATGGGTTGCCACAATCACGCGTTTGCCGGATTCCGCGCAAAGTCGCACAATCCTGCGCTGCACGTTCGGCAGATCCTCCAGGTTGATTTCTGCCCCCAAATCTCCGCGAGCCACCATAATGCCATCCGATTCCCGGATAATATCCTCCAGATTGCGAACCCCTTCCTGATCCTCAATCTTGGCAATAATTTTCACCCTCCCCACTTTATGTCCCATCAATTGTTTCAATTGTTGGATATCCTTTGCCTCCCGAACAAAGGACAGGGCAATGAAATCCACATCGGCGGCTAAACCAAAGGCAATATCCTTTTCGTCCTTTTGCGTAATCGCCGGGAGATTGACGCGGATTCCCGGTAAATTGACATGGCGTTTGCTTTTCAAGACCCCCCCATCAAGGACCCGGCACTGCATGAGACGATCCTGTTTTTCAAGGACCTCAAAATTGATCAACCCATTGTCCACGGTAATCTTATCGCCGACATTCACGGATTCCATTAAATCGGCATAGTTGATGTGAATGGAACTTTCTTCCACATCCATCGGCCCCCGCGCAGAAATCGAGACGATTGTGCCTTCCTTGAGATTAAGATCAATCGATAAATCTCCTGTCCGGATTTCCGGGCCTTGGGTATCTAAAAGAATCGGAATAGGAAAGGGAACCTTGGTATTGAGCGTCTTAATGTGTTTGATCACTTTGGCATGGGATTCGTGGGTGCCATGGGACATATTCAACCGCACGATGTTCATGCCGGCGTCATACATTTTGCGCAACATCTCATACGATTCGGTCACCGGTCCGATCGTGCAGATGATTTTGGTCTTTTGCATGAATGGTTCCCTATCAGTTTTCAAGACTCGTCAATTGTGTAAACGATTTCATCACCTTCCAATATTCCTCAGCCACATTCTATGGCACCCGTGTTACTGTGAGAGCGGCATCAGGCGCAGGCGTCCAAGGAGATGGGGAGGCGCCCAACTCCTGTTTGAGATTCATAGGATTTGAGGTATTCGTGTTGCTGGAATGCTGTTTTGGGGCAGACGATATCCCACCTCCCTGTGGGTTCTCATGAAGTGTAGCCCACTTTAGCGTCAAACTCTAGCAGGGTCGATCACTGACCAGGGCCGGTTGAGGCGGGTTCTCCATACCTGGTGCGTGAAACAAAGGGCCTTTTCTACGAACCGTATCGGCAGGTGACAGATCAGACGTTTATGGCGAGGACTTGTGTTGTCGATCAGGTGGGATAAAATTAAAATTAGGGTAATTAATAGCAGATCAAGAATAGCTGAAGGATTGGAAGAGGTGAATAGATGAAAGTGGAAGCCGAGACTCTGGAATTTGTCACAATTAATGGGCTGCTAACCTATGGCGAGGTTATTGCGAGGCGACCGCCGGTAGAGGGAGCAGAGCCTCATCCCCCGTTAGCTTCCTTGGAAGATCGTCCGCAACGAGTGTTAGAGGCCATGGCCGCCCTACGACTTTTTGTCCAGGATGCCCAAAAGGGGTTTGCCAATGCGGCGGCCTACAGAGAGGCAAGACAGGCGTTGATTCAGCAGGCCTGCGGTGGAGATGAATTGGTGTTTTTCGTGGCCTGGAATCAACTGCTCGCTCAGGGCGAGCTTTCTTCGTTATTCCGGGCCCCTATCGGGGCCACGAATAAACCCATACGACGTCGACCCGTGGCAATCGTTCCGCGCGAGCATATGACGCCCAATCTGGCTGAGG
>CAZBQO010000080.1:0-2469 GCA_964494125.1 uncultured Nitrospira sp.
GGCTTGATAGATGTCCGGGTATCCAAGAACGACGAGTGTCCGCCATGGCGGACTTTTGACCAGCCCGACCGTCGCTTCCAACACGGTCACACAGGTGCCCTCCGTCCCTACCAGGGCTCGAGCGATATTGAAATGATGTTCGGGGAGTAGTTGATCAAGATTGTATCCCGACACTCGCCTGGGAATGTCGGGATAGCGGGAACGAATCAAGGAGGCATATTGATCGCGAATGGATTGTAGCCTGGCATAGATGTCACCGCGTCGGCCTCCCTGCCGGATAATGTGGTGTAGGTCCTCTTCACTGGTTTTGCCCACGCGCATCCGCAATCCATCATAGGTGAGAATTTCCATTTCCTCGATGTTATCCATTGTTTTTCCACCCATCAGGGCATGCACCCCGCAGGAATTGTTGCCGATCATACCACCTAGCGTGCAGTGATCATGTGTGGACGGATCAGGGGCAAAGGTCAAATGATGCTGTTCCGCTTGGTTGCGCAGCACATCCAGCACGACACCCGGTTGCACGCGCGCACGCCGTGATGCGGGATCCAATTCCATGATGGAATGGAGATATTTTGACATATCCATGACGACGGCCACATTACAGCATTGGCCGGCCAGACTGGTTCCTCCGCCGCGTGAGAGAACCGGGACTCCATGCCGGTGACACACGGCCACCGTCGTGATCACATCTTCCACGGTTTTAGGAATGACCACCCCGACGGGCACTTGGCGGTAATTCGATCCGTCAGTCGCATATAACGCCCGGCTTCCTTCATCGAAACGCACTTCTCCTTCAATGGAGATCTGAAGATGAGAAGACAACTCTCCTGCAATTTCCTGATAGGCGAAATCCTCCTGTCGGTTTTTTTTGACCTGAGCGGTATTCAGAATGGGTAGTAATTTGGTCAACATGAAGTTTTTGTCCTTGTCTGGTGCACCTGACGAAATTCCGTATGGGATCCTCCTCGGCAGAAAATCCCCCGTAAGGTTCAGAGAGCAAATTGAGCGGCATCAGCCCGTTTGAATTCCAAGCCATGTCCCGCACGGCTCAAATCAGGAAAGAGTCTGCCGTTAATCGGAGCCGGGACGCCGTCAAAAAGTATCTGTTCTATCCTGACATGATCGTGAATATATTCGATGTGTCGCAAAGGGTGGAGCGCACAGGCTGGATGGAGGTGAAGTGACGGCGCACAATGAGCTGACAGCGGTATAGACCGGGCTTCACATAATGCTCCGACCTGTAAAAATCCGGTGATACCGCAACGCGAGGCGTCAGCTTGAAGCACATCCACACATTGAGCATCCACCATTCTTTGAAAATACGGGCAATCATATCCATATTCTCCTGCAGTGATCTCAATGGATGCCGGCGCATGTTTTTTGATTGTGTTGAGCCCATGGAGATTATCGGATGATACCGGTTCTTCGAACCATTCTACCCCCGAGTCGGCAAATCGTTCGGCAAACCATTGGGCCTGTTTCACTGAATAGGCTCCATTGGCATCGACCATGAGGCGGGTGCCGGATGGAAGGGCTTTGCGCGCCACCTGGACCCTGTGAAGATCTTGTTCGGGATGACGTCCAACTTTCATTTTGACCTGCGAGATCCCTTGCTTGACCCACGTCCCCAATTGATCCTCCAGCTGTTGGTCCGAATAGGAGGTAAATCCTCCACTCCCATAAATTGGAATTCCATCCTGAGCACGCCCGAATAACATGATCAGTGGAATATTTAATGCCCGCGCCTTTAAATCCCATAGGGCCATATCCACAGCAGCGATGGCCATGGAAGCAATGCCGGGTCTTCCCATATTCCGTATGGCCCGTCTCATGCTCATCCAACATTCGGGAATAGCCATGGCGTCACGAGCTTTCAACACGGAGCACAACGTCTTTTCAATCAAAATAGCCGTGGCGATGTCGGCATAGGTATATCCCCATCCTTCTCCGGCCCGCGTTCCTATCCGCACCACCACCAGCGTAGTAGAATCCCAGGTATACGTTCCATCCGATTCTGACATGTCAGTGGGAATTTTATAGGCCGAGACCTCATAGCGATCAATCCTGGTGTCAGCCTGCGGCAGAGACATCATCATTCCACCAACGCGTTAACTTATCCGGCAGATGCACCGGGTCCGGTGGAGGGACAACATGAATCATACAATCCAATCTTCCACCTTGGATGTCCTCACTGACTTTTTCAACGCCGTTACCATTCACATGCTCCTTTTCACCGGCCTCATCGTATCCACAATTAACCCGGCCTTGTCTTTTCCTTTCAACGTATTGGTACGCAAGAGAGATGGCCGACCCCATTGCACACGTAGAGAGAATGGTTTGGGTGTCTTCGATGTTTTCATTCATCCACTCCATCTCTGTATTTATCATAATAGGCGACAAACAGCCGATACACCGCAAATCGGATTCCTTGAGAATGCACACTTCAAAGAATTTTTCAATACCATT
>CAZBQO010000080.1:2569-9536 GCA_964494125.1 uncultured Nitrospira sp.
CCTCTTGCCAACGATTCCGCAAATTTGGCAGCTTGGCTCATTGTAATGTTGGCGGGCATCGGAGGTTCAAACGGATCGACGATGGCTTGTATCAATACCGGCCCCGGCGTTTGGAAAGCCTGGTCGATGATGGAACCACAATCCGCAGGATCGTCGACGGTCAGTCCGGTTCCTCCGCATGCTTGAGCGACGAGGGCAAAGTCGATGGGATGCAGTTCGCACCCATATTCGGGATTTCCCAGAAACACCATCTGTTCCCATTTAATCTGGCCGAGCGTATTGTTTTTGATGACGAACACTTTCACGGGCAATTGATATTTGACACAGGTGGCGAACTCAGCCATGAGCATCGAAAATCCCCCATCTCCCACAAAGGCGATACATTGACGATCCGGATAGGCGATTTGGGCGGCAATCGCATAGGGTAACCCGCAGGCCATGGAAGCCAGAGTTCCGGATACCGTGTGTTTCTGCCCTCGTTTGGCCGGGATTTGTCTGGCCCACCAGGTCGTGATTGTTCCCGAATCACAGGAAACAATGGCATGGTCGGAGAGGCGTTTGCCGAGTTCCCAGGCCACCACCTGGGGTTTCATGGGTTTGTCTTTTCGGGTTCCGCGTTCTTCCATCAAGGTCCGCCATTTGGCCATTGCCGCTTGTGCCCGTTCCAAAAATTTCCGGTGTTTATTCCGTTGCAACATCGGCAAAAGCTCTTGGAGGGTTCTCCGGCAGTCGCCAACCAAGCCGACTTCTACCGGGTACCGGAGTCCGATTCGCGCCGGATCAAGATCGATCTGGATGGCCCGGGCCTGTCCGGGCTTGGGATAAAATTCCATATAAGGAAACGACGTTCCGATGAGAAACAGGGTATCGCAATCCTCCAGAGCCTCCTGAGAGGGCGCGGTACCTAACAATCCGATACCCCCTGTCGTATAGGGACTGTCGTCAGGTACCGACGCTTTTCCCAATAACGGTTTAATAATGGGCGCTCCCAGCAATTCTGCAATTTGTTCCAGTTCATCGGTGGCTTCCAAGGCTCCAACCCCGGCCATGATGGCAATACGTTTTCCCTCATTCAGCACGTTGGCGGCCTGTTGCAAATCGGCTTGATTGGGTAATCGCGCGCTACGGGAATAGATTTCCATCGAATGGTGGGGAATATTGCGTTTGGAATAGCCTTTGTCAGCTTTTGTTTCTTGCAGATCGACGGGAAAATTAATGTGAGCCACTCCGCGATAGCTCAACGCGGTCCGACAGGCCAAGTCGACCACATTCTCCACATGCGTCGCGCTCATGATTCGGGTGTTATAGACCACGACATCTTCAAAGACTCTGGTAAGATTCACATCCTGTTGGGCATGGGCATCGATCAAATCGTGAAAATGATGGCCGGTAATAGCCAGTACGGGTTGTTTCTCCATTTTGGCATCATACAAACCATTCAGAAGATGAAGCCCTCCAGGCCCTGATGTAGCCAGGCACACGCCAAGTTTTCCGGTATATTTGGCATACCCGCAGGCCATCCAGGCTGCGGACTCTTCATGGCGAACCTGGATGAATCGTATGGTATCCTTTCGTTGACGCAGGGCTTCCATAATTCCATTAATGCCATCTCCGGGAAGGCCGAATATGACTTCCACGCCCCAATTTTGAAGCTTCTCTATCAACACGTCCGCGGCGGTTTTTGTCATGTTCTGAGTTCCTCTCTTGTTTTCTCCAGTTTGAAACACGCATCTGTACCTCGACGCTGGAATACATTACGAATGGTCCGTATAGGCGATGGTAGACAGGAGAGCATTCTCGGCCTGTCGGGAATCCAGCCTGGTGTGTTGCACCACAATCGGCACATCGGACTCGAACAAGCTTGCGAAATCTGTATCCCTCGGTATGGGTTCAGGGTCTTGTAAATCATTAAAACGGACATGACTCGTTCGACGAGGTGGAACGGTGATTTTGTAAGGCCCCGCCGGATCACGGTCCGCATAAAAAATTGTGACCAGCACATGCGCCGGATCGTTGGAGACATTCAGCAGGCATGCGGTTTCATGACTCGTCATCTGCGGTTCAGGTCCATGGCTTTCCGCCGGGATATATCCTTCGGGAATGGCCCACCGTTTGGCCCCCATTGATTGATTCATGAACTCTTTTCCTCTTCTGCTGGTGTTCCTTGAGCGTTTCCAAAAAGTCCTTGCCGATAGCGACTTTCCCATTCCCTATCTAATGCCGCTTCCAGAAGATAAGAAGGCAATGACTGATCGATATCCCCGGAATAAGGTGACCCCTGGGAATCAATGTTGGTCAATGGTTCATTCATACAGAGATTCCTTTCCTTTTACCCGTAAAAGATGAATGAAAATATTTCATGTCCATCATCATCCTGACGGACTTTGAGCATGGATAAGTTTGGGCTTTTTAACCGGCGGACGGCGAAGGTTTTGCCGAAGCGTTGGACGGCGTTTCCGCTCAACTTCTTTAACCGGGACCGGTTGGCCTTTTTGGGCTGAACGGTACAGAGCTTCAATAATGCGGACATCATGGAGGCCCTCATCGCCTGCCGGTTCAGGAACCCTATCCTTTAAGATGCTATCCGAAAATTTTAAAAGTTGTGGAGCAAATTGATCACGTTTGGAGAAGGTGTGCTTTTTCTCCTTCCCGTTCAACGTCAGGTAGTGAGTAATAGGTTCGACATATTCGTAGGCCGAGGTCACCCGCAGTTGTCCCGTTGTACCCACAATCCGAAACTCAGAAACGTCGGCGGCTCCGAAACTACAGATAAAGGTAGCCAACCGGTCATCAGGGAATCGGAGCATAACGGCGCTCATTTCTTCGACTTCGTCGAATCGGTCGATCCCTTTTCCTGCCGTACTGGCAAACACCTCAAGGGGTTCCGCATGAAAAAGATTCCTGGCGGCATTCAAACAATAAATGCCGATATCCCACAGCGTGCCTCCACCGGTCTCTTCCCGTAACCGGATATTCTGTTTATCTTTAACCGGGAGACTAAATGCCGATTGGAAATACCGGGGCGTGCCGATTTTCCCTGATTGAACCATGTGTATGGCCCGAAGATTGGCCTCTTCAAAATGAAGCCGATAGGCGACCATCAATTTGACCCCATAATGGTCCGCTGTGCGAATCATGGTTTCACATTCCTTGACTGATAAGGCCATGGGTTTTTCACACAACACATGAACGCCCGTTTCTGCAGCTCTGACGGTATATTCGCAATGCAAATGATTGGGAAGCGCGATATACACGGCGTCAATCTCTTCCTTTTCCAGACATTCTTCATATTGGTCATACGAATAAAGTCCGTTGATGCCGTATTGTGCTCCTAATTGCTTTAATTTTTGGGGATCATCGGAAATTAACGCTGCTAATTGCGAGTTTTTTTTCGCATGTGCGAATGCCGGAAGTACGGCGACCTGAGCGATATAGCCCAGCCCCACCACCGCGTAACGAATTTTCTTAGAGCCAGATGTCCTTTTGGTCGAACGTGCCATCCTGGGATCTCCTTGTAATCGTGTCAAAAGAGTAAGACCGAACAATTACTTACAGCTTGTATCAGCGTTTGTATCGAAAATGAACTGGAAAGAACCCTGGTTCCAAGAAATATCAGGCAGGATTTAACACTCAGATCTTGAAGCGGTTCTAAAAAGGGGAGGATGATTAGGGAAGGGCAGCACGACGTGAAACGGGAAAAAGCCCGGATGGCTTTTTCCCGTTACCAGACCATGGGGGAATGTTATTTATTTCCGGACGATGTCTTCGTATGGATTCCACTCCCTGTGTCCCATTTGGGAGTACCGTCATCCTTTCGCACGGCCAGAATTTTTCCATTTCCCCTCAGGGTAACTTGAGAGGCGATGATCAGACTTTCCCCCTCCTGCATGATCCGTGATCCGGTCACTTCGACCTTATCGCCTTCCTTGATCTCGATTCCCTGCTCCATGAGATAATTATCAGGCGCGACCCGAACCCGTTCGGTCCTGGATGGCGTTTTGATGTCCAACACGATCAAACTATCGGTGGTGGTCACTCCGGGCTCCAACATATCGTGATCCACATTTTCCACAGTCCCTTCCACCGTTTCGACGGTTGCAGGATTGAAATTCTTACTCTGGGCTGTGGCAGCTTGCTCGTGGCCCATGAAGGCGTGGTCTTTAGGCGTTCGTTTTTCGCCAATGGGAGCTTCGGCTACCTGAACCACCATGTTCTCATCCTGTTTGGTCAGCTTCACCTCTGCCCAGGGGATCGAATAATTTTCCGACCCGATTCCAAGAGTGCCGCCGAATGTGCCTCCATACGAGAGTACTATGTAGGATATTTGCCCTGTGGTTTGATCGATCAGTAAATCTTTGACCGTCCCGAGTTCTTTGCCCGCCTTGTCAATGACCGTATTCCCGATAAGGGTATTGGCATTGAGAAGAAGTTCCTTGGATGGTTGGCCTGACTCGCTGAGGGCTAAGGACATGCCTCCTCCTATGAGAGCAAAGGCTAATGCCAATCCGAGCGTGCCGCTATTTTTGCGCCTTGTGTTCATCATGATAACTTTCCTTTGTGAGAGTGGTTAAACGATGGTGCTTGAGATTTGGTCTTTTTATCTCTTTTATGATTAAGGTATGGATTTTCGATGGGATACCACCTGTTTTTGAAAGTGTTCAGTGATGGGAAACGATATATAGGAAATTTGTCCGGGGTTCTGATCTCTCAACAATTCATGAACCGTTACCGTTTTCTTCACCGGACTTGTCGTATCAAAAACATTAAGAAGCATCACGAGCCCCCCTCCTGCCAGGGTAAAGCTTAAAGCCAGCCCGATAAATTCTTTGATGGTGATGAGTGAGTTCATTGGATTGTGTTCCTAGGAGTGAAATAAGTTTTTTCTGAGTTTCCTTGAATATTTCTTCTTGTTCAGATTGTAGGGAAACCAAAAAAAAATGGGCCTGGGTAAAACCCTTGCATCTGAGGTCCTCTCCCCTTAAGAACTTGCCCCGATTATAAATTTAATGCGTTTTCCCAGGGTTCTTGTCAGATGCTTTTGATCTGTATGCGGGGGATAATGATGAGAAAGAGACAAGAAAAAATATATAAAACGAGGTGAAAAAATGAAACGACCAAAAGTGGATATGTGGTCAGTGGTGCTGGGAATCTTTGTGATTCTTCTGATGAATGCCTCTCATCTCCCCATGGGGGTGTCGGGATCAGGTGTCCCAAAAACGGCAATTTCAGCTGAAACAATCGAGCAGGATCCAACGGGATTGAATAAAGAACCTCCGGTCACTCCACCTATTGACCCGGAGATGGTGGTGGAGCCGGATATTCCGCCCAATCCGGAGGCGGTGGTGACTCCCCCGGTGGTGGATCCGGAGATGGCGGTGGATCCAACCACCCGACAGCCTATGACCGAAGAAAAACTGGAACGATTGACCCCGGAAGAACTGGAAAAAAGCCCTTCCGATGAGAAATAACAGCAGATGCTAATAGCCAGAGCGCTGAAAAAATTTCGATTCAATAGTTGTTATTTTTCTTGTATGACAACTTTCCGATAGAGAGACTCGATTTGGCGTCGGGTGGGGTATGACGATTGGGAGCCGTAGCCGGTCACAGCGTGGGTGGAGGCGGCAACCGCAAATGCTGCGGCTTGCTCAGGGGGTAGATGTTCCAGAATCGCCACACTGAATGCTCCCGCAAACGCATCGCCCGCTCCGGTGGTATCCACTGCCTCGACCTCTGGAGCGGAGATGACAAACTGGATGTCCGTCGTGACGATCGCGCATCCCCCTGTTCCCAGTTTCACGCAGACTCCTTTATTTCCGTTTTTCATAAGTCTGGAAGCCGCTTCCAAGGCCTGGTCCTGATTACCAATTGGAATGTTTGTCAAGCGTTGAGCCTCGGATTGGTTGGGTGTCAAATAGCAGCCGGCTTCCAATAATTCCTCATCCAATCTCTCAGCCGGTGAAGGATCCAGAACAATGGGCATTCCATATTCCTCGGATTGTCGAACCGCCTGCTTCACAATTGACAGCGAGACTTCCAAATCCACAGACAATACGGATCCGGATGGGGCCGTTTGAATGGCATATCTAATTGATTCTTCATCCTCTCTGGACCAGATGCCATTGGCATTCGGAGCCAACATAATCCCTTTTCGTTCGTTTGGTGGAACAATGATGACTGACACACCGGTGGCTTGGTTCTTTATGCTTCGGATGGTGGATACATCGACACCCATTGCCCGCAAGGGGTGAAGGGCGATTTCCTGTAGTGCATTGGAGCCTACATGGCCTATCAATTGTGCCTCGATGGAACCCCGAGTCGAGCAGTCGATAATGTTTGGTGTTCATCTCACGGTACCGATCAACATTTTCGTTGCTGATCCCGGAATCCAAGGCAGATCGTACATGTAATCGACCTGACCAGTTCAGAGGAGTAAAGGTCCATTGCAGGGTCGCAAGATGGGGATGCTCCATATGTACCAGCCGGATTGCTTGAAGGATGGTTTCGCGGCCTTTAGGTTCCGAAAAGTGTATGTACCGGCTGAGCACGCCCCGTTGCAGGTCCAATTCCTGGCGATAGGTGTTCACCTGAACTTGTTCCATCGAAAACCATTGGCCATTATCCATGGCAAATGTCAGGTACAGCCAATTGGGCCAGTTCACGATCGTTTCATGAGAGACCGTTTCTCCCGCGATTATTCTTTCGCATCGATCATAGACGCCCGCCACATAGGTTCCGGGATAATGGCCGTCGTGTTGTGTGGCTTCTTCAAACGCCCCGCGTGTGGCCCAATACCCGTTACCCAGTGTGCAAAGGGCTTCACGGGCTTTCTGATCTTTAATATCCCAATGATCAAATGTCAGTTTCCATTCATTCATGCACGGCCTGCAGGGTGACGAGTCGACATTCGTGTTGATGGGGCTGTTGAAAAAAGCCGCCAGCGGCGTTCTCGCCATTTTTCCGTGCTCAC
>CAZBQO010000081.1:0-9448 GCA_964494125.1 uncultured Nitrospira sp.
ATCCGGTCATCTTTAGTGATTTCATGGCTCACCTGGAAAAAGGGGATGTTGAACGAGTTATCATCAAGAACAATAATATCAGTGCAATTTTGAAAGATGGTACCCGGATCCAAACCTATTCGGTTGAGTATCCAGACCTGGTTAAGGTTTTGCAAGAAAAATCCGTACAAATTGAAGCTAAACCACCGGAAGATAATCCCTGGTACATCACCTTCCTGCTCTCCTGGGGACCGTTTGTGCTCTTTTTGGGATTGTGGTTTTTCCTGATGCGTCAAATGCAAATGGGCGGCAACCGGGCTCTGTCATTTGGGAAAAGCCGAGCCCGCCTTTTAACCGAAGAGAAGAAAAAAATCACGTTTGCGGATGTTGCGGGGGTGGATGAGGCAAAAGAGGAAGTGGTGGAAATCATCGATTTTCTGAAAGACCCTGCAAAATTTCAAAAATTAGGTGGGCGTATTCCCAAGGGAGTCTTGATTGTTGGGCCTCCAGGGACGGGAAAAACCTTGTTAGCCAAAGCAATTGCTGGCGAGGCTGGTGTGCCGTTTTTCAGCATTAGTGGATCGGATTTTGTAGAAATGTTTGTCGGAGTTGGGGCTTCCCGTGTTCGAGATCTCTTTGAACAGGGGAAAAAACATGCGCCTTGTATCATTTTCATTGATGAAATTGATGCGGTAGGCCGTTTGCGTGGCGCAGGTCTTGGGGGAGGGCATGATGAACGGGAGCAAACACTAAATCAATTATTAGTTGAAATGGATGGTTTCGATACCACGGAAGGTGTGATCCTGATTGCGGCCACCAATAGACCTGATGTGCTGGATCCTGCCTTATTACGACCAGGCCGGTTTGATCGGCAAGTTGTCGTGAATCGTCCTGATGTTCGTGGGAGAGGGGAAATTCTCAAGGTTCATACTAAAAAAGTTCCTGTCTCGTCAGATGTGGATTTGGAACAAATTGCCAGAGGGACTCCAGGTTTTTCAGGGGCTGATTTGGAAAACCTCGTTAACGAAGCAGCCTTGTGGGCTGCTCGTCTGGATAAAAAAACTGTTGACCAGATAGATTTTGAAAACGCCAAAGATAAGGTCTTAATGGGCGTTGAACGTAAGAGCATGGTTCTGACTGAGGAAGAAAAGCGCACGACGGCGTTTCATGAGGCCGGTCATGCTTTAATGGCGAAACTTTTACCAGGAACGGATCCGGTTCATAAGGTCACCATTATCCCTCGGGGACGGGCTTTGGGCATGACGATGCAATTGCCCATCGATGACCGACATAGTTACTCGAAGGACTTCTTGTACAATACACTCTCTATTCTGTTTGGCGGGCGCGTGGCAGAGGAATTGATCTTTAAAAGCGTAACGACCGGGGCTGGGAATGATATTGAGCGGGCCACTGATTTGGCGAGAAAAATGGTTTGCGAATGGGGTATGAGTGAAAAATTAGGTCCGTTGACATTTGGAAAAAAAGACGAAGAAGTTTTCCTGGGGCGTGATTTTGGTTCTCGTCGAGATTTTAGTGATCAAGTGGCTTTGGAAATTGACAAGGAAGTCAAGCGGCTTGTGGTTGAATCTTATGAACGAACGACCAGGATGCTAACGGAACACATTCATACATTACGGGCCATCGCTGAAGCGTTATTGGAGAAAGAGGTGTTAGACGGCATAGAAATTGAAAAAATTGTTCAACAGTCATCTTCGCTTGAGCAAGCTGCAGCAGTGTAACGAGATTTCCAGGTTTTTTCCTCATTCAGAATAGCAAGGTAATTCTCGTTCCAGGCTGGGCAGGTTTATTTTCCACCCATCCCCTT
The DNA here is from genome assembly GCA_964494125.1 of uncultured Nitrospira sp. Lineage (GTDB taxonomy): Bacteria > Nitrospirota > Nitrospiria > Nitrospirales > UBA8639 > Nitrospira_E. The sequence goes on from CAZBQO010000081.1 coordinate 1,805, forward strand.
TAGTTATGAAATCCCCAAAAGGTTGAACACCTTGTTTCCATTGAGATCATGGTTCTTTATCCACCGTGGGTTTAGAGCATGTTAAGTCGGCCAACCACTATAGTGCGAGCTTCCCCTTAATAATTTATCTACCAAGCGTTACCACCCACTATTCTTTTCTTATATTTTTGTCCATTCGCGGTTTTTCTAATCATTCAATTCGTTGAAAGTTATAAGGCAGAATGTCCTATTTGATTTTAAAACACATCATGACCATTATGGGTTAACGGTATAAGCGCATGAAACCTTCAGCTGTCCCAGGGCCAACTTTTTCTCCAATTCGATGCCGTGAAAAGATAATGCCCATTGGGTCAAAGGTCCTAATCATGGGTATCTTGAACGTGACCCCAGATTCTTTTTCCGAGGATGGACATTGTCTCAACCCTGAGACAGCTATTGAACGAGCACAACAGATGATTGCCGAGGGAGCGGACTTGCTTGATATCGGAGGAGAATCGACGAGGCCTGGAGCGTCATATGTGGACAAGGATGAGGAAATAAAGCGCATTACTCCCATTCTGACGGTGTTGAGAAAACTCACCGATATCCCCATTTCTATTGATACACGCAAAGCTGCTGTGGCTCGAATCGCATTAGATCTAGGGGCCGATATCATCAATGATGTGAGCGCTCTTCAAGATGATCCTCTAATGGCTCAATTAATTGAAGAAACCGGAGCTGGGGTGGTCCTCATGCACCGGCATGGGCATAGTATAAATATGCAATATGCCCCACAATATAAAGATGTCGTAATTGAAATTAAAGAATTTTTATCGGAACGAGTCTCCATGGCTCGATCGATGGGGATTCCGGCAGATCATATTATAGTTGATCCGGGAATCGGGTTTGGGAAAACCCTTGATCATAATTTAGAAATTCTTGGAAACATTGGGGAATTCCTTCCATTAGGACACCCTATTTTAATTGGGGTTTCACGGAAAGCCTTTATAGGCACATTAACCGGAAAGCCGGTTGGTAAACGGGAATTCGGGAATGCGGTTGCGGTAGCCGCTGCTGTCTGGCAGGGAGCCCATATTGTACGAGTTCATGAGGTGGGAGCCATGCACGATGCTATTCAGGTGGCTCAAGCTTTACAAAATTTGTGCGACAAGTAATAGAGTTGATGGTAAGATCTCTCCCCGCGGCGTTTTCACCGCTTTGTCCGATTTACGACAGCTGCTTGGACTGGAATTTTGAATTGTCTTTCCAGGCCTTTGGTGCACTTATGAGCGGTGCGACAAAATATAGTTTTCGCTACTCAATTTGTTTTATGGTCTGAGTTCATTACTAAAAAAGGGAACCACATGGGGAAACTATTCGGTACGGATGGGGTGCGTGGGGTCGCGAACCTGGATCCGATGACTAGCGAAATGGCCATGAAGTTAGGACGGGCGGCGGCCCATGTTTTTCGTAAACGTGATGGACGACATAAAATCATCATTGGAAAAGACACTCGTGTGTCCGGATATATGCTGGAGTCGGCCTTAACTGCCGGACTATGCTCTATGGGTGTGGATGTCTTATTAGTTGGACCCTTACCCACCCCGGCAATTGCGTTCATGACTCGTAGCTTGCGAGCCGATGCCGGGGTGATGATTTCTGCTTCTCACAATCCCTATCAGGATAATGGCATAAAGTTTTTTTCGAATGACGGGATGAAATTGCCTGATGAACTGGAACATCGTATTGAGAATCTTATTCTTTCCAATGAAATAGAGCATATTCGCCCGACCGCTGAGGCCATCGGGAAAGCCTATCGCATTGATGATGCTGAAGGACGATATATTGAGTTCGTCAAGCGTTCGCTTCCCCGTGAAATGGATTTTCAAAATATGCGAATTGTTTTGGATTGTGCCCATGGAGCAGCGTATCACGTTTTCCCAAAGGTCATTCATGAACTAGGCGCGAAGGTCTGGGTGATGGGCAATGAGCCTGACGGTCTCAATATTAATGACGGATGTGGCGCGGTGCACCCGGAACGATTACAGCAGATGGTTCGAGACCGGAAGGCCGACCTCGGTATTGCCCTGGACGGAGACGCGGATCGGGCTTTGTTTGTCTGTGAGAAGGGACAGGTGGTCGATGGAGATCATGCCTTGGCGGCTTTTGCTCTTGACCTTAAACGGCTAGGCCGATTACGACACAATACCGTGGTCGGAACCGTGATGAGTAATTTTGGGTTTGAGGTCTGTATGCGAGAGGCTGGTATCAATTTGGTACGAACGGCTGTTGGGGATCGATATATCTTGGAGCGAATGGTGGCTGAAGATTTTAATCTGGGCGGAGAGCAATCCGGCCATATGATCTTTTTGGATTATCATACGAGTGGTGATGGAATGATCTCCGGCTTGCAAATGCTGAAGCTGATGAAGCGGGCTCAAAAACCATTGTCGGAAATTGCCATGTGTATGCATTCTACCCCTCAAGTATTGGTGGGGGTCACCGTTCCCCGCAAGCCTGACCTGCAGAGCCTTCCACAGTTACAGCAGGCTATTCAAGACAAAGAGCGGGCGCTGAATGGAACCGGACGGATTCTTGTACGTTATTCCGGTACGGAACCGTTGTTGCGAGTGATGGTTGAAGGTCAGGATAACCAGGTCATTCAGGAGATTGCAGAAGATTTAATCACAGTGGTGAAGTCCTGCATTCAGTAAGGATCGGATCGCTGTCGCCGGTCTTGCTAAAGAGTTCCATTAATCCTATGCATTGTCCTATGTGATACTCCATGGAGTAGTGTCCTACCTCACTGGGCTGTGGTTGGGCCCGTTTCTAACCTTCTTCCCCCTATCACTTTTGGGGGCTCTTTTTATTTTTGGGTGCATTCTCACCTGGTTTGAACAACACCGACACCTAACCCGAAAGACCGGGTTCATCCTGTTTGCCCTTGTGGTGGGAGGAATCGGCCATGCTTATTGGGCATCGACCACGCAATGGGATTCGAATCTAGTTATCGAGGCGGATGAACAGCCCATCTTCCTTGAAGGAACTATTGTCGCACCGGTTAGGCAGACCCCGGATGGGCTGATTTTGCTGGTGGAGGCGACCCATATGGTGAAACAGGGAGAGGAGCAGATGGCTCATGGGCGAATCCGTCTCACTTGGCGGGAATCAGGTGCTTCTACATTAAATTACGGTGATCATGTCGCCTTTATGGCCCGAGTACGCGAACCCTATGGAACAATGAACCCTGGCGGGTTTCATTATGGACGATATCTAAAACGCCAAGGAATTCATGCTGTCGCGACCGTGCAAGGCCCGGAAGGCATCAGGATTCAGGGCGCCCCAGAGCCGACCGCCCGTGGGTTGATATTGGGTGTGGTCGATCGCTGGCGCCAATCGATTCATCATGCGGCGGTCTCCAGTCTCACAAATCCTGCATTGGGATTGTTCCTAGGGATGGTGTTGGGAGAGCAAAGTTATATTGAGTCGGATATTCGAGACGCTTTTATGGCCAGCGGAACCGTGCATATTCTCTCGATCTCCGGGTCTCATTTAGGGTTATTGGCCTTGTTGATTTTTGCCGGAGCACGATGGAGCCTGCGCCAGCTACCGACGGTTTGGCTGGAACAACTTTCGTTACGACTCACCGCCACACGGTTTGCGGTCCTTATCACATTGCCGGCCGTCTCCTTTTATACCTTGCTGGCGGGAGCGGAAATGGCGACGGTCCGCTCATGGATCATGATTGTGGTGTGTTGTGCCGGCATATGGTTGGGAAGGGAACGCAATCTGGTGACGGCGTTAGCCCTAGCCGCGCTTCTTATGGTAATGCCGCATCCGGAGGCCATTCAGGATATTTCTTTCCAATTATCATATCTCTCAGTTGCTGCAATTGCCCTTGTGGTTCAGGCCCGGAAGGAAAAGGAATCCAATCTATCCGGATTAGATGCAGTCTTCCCACCAGCAAAACCGACATGGCTCTTGGGTCTCTGGCAAAAGGCCGTGCTAGCCTGGCTGATGACCCTCGCAGTCAGCTTGACCACGTTGCCTTTGGTCGCCCATGACTTTCATCAAATACCGTGGCTGGGGTTATTGGCAAATATGGTGATTGTGCCCTTGGTCGGCGCGATAATGATTCCTCTAGGTTTGTTGTCAGGGATGATCGTCTTAGTGGGGGGAGGAGGGACTCTTCCTTGGGCCAGTCTGAATCAATGGGTCTTTGACTGGCTCGCACAGGTCGTGACGATGCTCTCACAAGTTCCCGGAGCGGCCTGGTATGTCGCATCGCCGAGCTTGAGTTCGATGATCGTCTTTTGGGGACTGTTGGCCGTGGTTGTGGCTATGTGGCATCGGCAGCTGATCCGATGGGGGTGTGGCACAATCCTGCTCGCGATTCTCCTGTGGTGGGGATGGTCCCCGCGCACTGGGTGGGATCCAGGAACCGTACGAGTCACGTTCCTGGATGTGGGACAAGGTGATGCCACCCTCATTGAATTACCCGACGGTCAAACGGTCTTGATCGATGGTGGACCATCTTATCGACGATTGGATATGGGACGTGCAGTCATCGGGCCGTATCTCTGGAATCAGGGTATCCGAAGGCTGGATCATGTGGTTGCGACGCATCCGCAATGGGATCATGTGGGTGGCCTGCCGTGGGTGTTGGATACATTCGAGGTGGGACACTATTGGGATAATGGCATCTCTCGCCCTGAACGTTTTTTTTCTCGTCTCCACCTGGCGGTGAAATCTGCTGGACTTCAGGAACAGACAAGCACAGCAGGAACTGTCATTGTTAGCCCAGGACCCTGCTCGCTGACTGTTCTTGGTCCCTCCCCCAGCCCAGGGACGGAGGAATATGGTCCCTGGAAAGTGTCTAGTGGAAGGGATCTCAATAATCGATCGCTCGTCACCAGGCTCGAGTGCGGGCCGCATTCATTTTTGTTCACGGCTGATGCGGAACAGCAATCTCTGAATGAATTGCTGCAGGTTTCTAATGGTCTTTCTGCCCGCATCGTGAAAGTACCGCATCATGGAGCGAAAAGTTCTCTGCATCGAGAATGGGTGAATCGCCTTCAAGCTGAGGCGATGGTTGTTTCGGTGGGCGCCCATAACCGGTATGGACATCCAGCTCCTGAGGTGTTGGATGCCTATGAACAGCGAGGCCTTCCTGTATACCGGACTGATCGCGATGGAGCGGTCTGGTTCATCGCAAGTCTCGGATCGGACGACATGACGGTGCAAACAGCGAGGGAGGGGAGTCTGCTCCAGGTTCAAGCCGGCCCGCGTATGTGGGGAGAGGAATGGGGCAATTGGACTCGAATATGGAATCGATAAAAAGGTTTTTCCGATAACCTGCCTTGTGGACTTCGGGGTCTTCCTCCCGATTGGCCTTTTCGCCACATTGCGAATCTGTCGTGGACATTTTACGATAAAATTGCCGTAATCGATAACTGGTGCGGGGGTTGGTCTATTCCCGCATATGAGGAAGAGGGTTGTGTCAAATTTTGTATCAACGTTTTAAGCCACTGTCGAGGACAGATGTGTCAGCCACAGATAAAATATTTATCAAGATCGGTTATTGTCTTTAAAGGAGTCCCATGGCAAATCAAGAGCAATTGAAGCTCATCAAGGCGGGGGTAAATGTCTGGAATGCATGGAGAAAAGCCAATCCTTCCATTCGCATAGATTTGAGTGGTGGAAATTTTTCCAGACTGGAATTGTCCTGTATCGATTTGGCCGGTGCCAACTTGCAAGATGTCAATTTCAATCAGGCGGATCTTTCAGGTGCCATATTGTCCGGGGCTAATTTGACTGAGTCCAGTTTGTTGGAAACAAATTTGACCGGTGCGAACTTGGAAAATGCGAATGTGAGTGACGCGGACCTTCTCCGGGCCATACTTATACGGGCGAATCTTGAGCGGGCTCATCTCGCCAAAACGGATTTAACAGGGGCAGATCTGACCGAAGCGAATCTGACCGAAGCGAATCTTCTCTTGGCCAATTTGCAAGGCGCAAAACTCATTGAGGCTAATTTGGAGGGATGTAAGCTGCGAGAGGCAAACCTGGGCGAGGCGGATCTTGCTAACGCCAATCTTGGTCGTGCTGATTTGGCGCAGGCCAATCTCAATCAAGCGAATCTAGGGGGTGCGAATGTTGAGCAGGCTTCACTGATTCAGGTGAATTTGCAGGAGGCGAATCTTCAGGATCTTTGCAACATGACTCTCCTCCAATTGTCAAAAGCCAAATCGTTGCGGCAGGCTCGACTTGACCCGTCAATCTATGCACAGCTTTCAAGGGAGTATCCTCATGTATGTGGGGAGGATTAGTTAAGGAACTTTGTGAGGAGTTAAGATATTTTCATTTGTGATGGAGAATTTCCGATGGAGGCTAGAAAGATCATGCCAATAATGGAAATCGGGATTTTTTGATCAAAATCTGAGAAGAAGAGACTCGCTCCTCCTTGTGTAAAAAGAAAGAGGGTAATTGTCCAGAAGGATGTGCAGCGAACTCTTGGCCGCCCTAGATTTTCAGGAGTGCTAGAATTCAGGCTATTATCGACTTCTTCTTATGTGCGGATGCCGCTGACGATCTGCAGAACCATGGCAGTGAGGAACATGAGACTGATACCGGTGAAGACCCCATAGGCCGATTGGACTCGGCGGGTGGCGGTATAGAAAATCGTAGTTAGAGAAAAGATTACGTATAACAGTGAGCCCGCGGCTAACGCAAAAAACATGATGGTAAAATAGTGAGACACCGCGAATCCGCTGATTAAAGTTCCCAAACAAGTTGGCAGACCTGCCAGCAATCCCATCAAAATGATATCTTTGAAGCTCGGCCTTGATTTTCCCGCCGAGCCGATGATGGCAAATCCTTCTGTCCCATTGTGAAGAGCGAAGCCCATAATGAGGATCCCGCTTAAGACCCATTCGCCCTGCATGTAGGCAGCGCCGATCGCCAGGCCTTCGCCCAAATTATGGAGGCCCATTCCTAGTGCAATCATATAGGGGAGGAATAGCTTAGATGGCTCTGTCCGGTTCCGACCTTGCTGGCGTTGCTCAATGAGGACCAGTCCCACAAAACCGATCAACAAGCTTCCGAGAAAGGCGACCCACGAAAGGACGTCTGTCGCGCCCGTGAATTCCACGGCCTCGTGCATGAGGTCAAAAAAGAGATAGACAAGTACACCGGTGGCGATTCCTGTTAAATAGCCTTCCCAAGTCCTGCTCAAGGCCTTTGCAACTATTAAGGCCAAGGCGATGCCAAGATAAATCGGGAAAACCCCCGCAATGGCACCTAGCCCGATTAATGATCCGATTGTTTCCATAAGATAAACCTATCAAATATTAGAGTTTGTTGGCAATAATGAAACTTGGTTTCATTTTCAAATTATAAATAATTAATATGGGATCACGTATCAGGGAACCTCGGATGTATGAATGGTCTCAAATAGTGCCCGGGGCTGAGAGAGGGCTTCCCATTTCAGAATGGTCAGTGAGTCATCCACATAAACAGGATGTCGCATGCCGTTGAGCACACAGGTTACACCCGGGATACTGGCAACCGCCCAGAGGGCTTTACGGGCGAAGGGTTCTTCCCGTTTGGATTCTGGTAAAAGGGGGTCAATAAGCTTACGAATTTCAGAGATTTTTTTTGCACTTT
>CAZBQO010000082.1:0-9424 GCA_964494125.1 uncultured Nitrospira sp.
GCAGCCAATTCCAGTCCGTCCTTTCCATTGTCCCCCGACCTTTAACCAATAACGGCAAGCCGAGTCTACAGTCATTCGCAGGGAAAGGAAGGCGGCTATGGGCAATACCAAACCATAGGTCGGAGCCAGGGCGTATAACCGCAAGGTGGGTTGAAACGTATACATCATGATAAGCCAAGCGAAGACCATCGGCCCTTCCGCCAGAGCACTTCCATGGATGAGCCAGGTCAAGGCGATAACCGGTAGGAGAAGATAGACGAGAACCAGACCCAGGACGGTACCAACAAGCATCAAGGAGGAAGCGCGACATAGGGGCGAATGCTGTGCTCTGAATCCGTAAGACCCACCCAAATCTTTCCTATCCGCTTAATTGCCGCCCCAACGGCACAATCATCAATTACTTCAGCGAGAATGGCTGCGATTTCTCCTATCTGAATCAGTGCACAATTCCTCACAAGGATGAAACCCCAGCTGCGCCTCCGACAGTTGAATTGTGATCATTAATTAGGGGAAAGGGATAAAGTTTTTGAAAGAAATACACAAATGCAGGAATCAGCAACTTCTCCCATACGTGTTGACCGTGCAATCGGACCATGAGCGACACGAGATCAAGCCCCCCGAATTCCGCCTTGGAAACCAGCTCACGCAGTTTTCTCCAACTGTGCTCAATATCAGCATCCGTCAAATATCGATAGGGGGCATCAGGCCAATGCTTCTCAGCGTACTGCAATCCGGTATGGAGAGCCCAGACCTTTCCCAGCCAACCAGAGGGCCATTCCTCGGCGACTTTCACAGTAAGGCGTGCTCCCCTTGGATGTTTGGTAGCAAGCTGACGTGCAATGTCGCCGGTACAATCCTCACTTTGATCATCCACCATCACAACGTGAAATTCCCCTGGGTAGTCTTGCTCTAAGAGAGAGCGCAAGGTCCGTTCAATGACATCCGCTTCATTCCGGGCGGGAACAACGACGACGGTAGGCCATTGTGTGGTGTTGAAAGTCATTAACCCATCGCTACCGAGTCGCTGGTCGGCATACCAGAAGCGGCCATGCCCAAACGTGAGGTAGAGCCAGGTTGCAAAGGAAAGGGCTGTGAACAAAAGGAGAGTGGCTTAAAGAGGGAATAAAGGTATGGACAAAAAACTCATGGGGCCTCCACATACATACATTTCATAGGATCATCAATCATGTAATTTCCCTCAAGAACCAGATTTTTCGTTTTACTTAAGTATTGTTTCCATAAAAAGTGTTGCAAACAGTTCCTGTGCAGTTCCATCAGCAGCGAGAGTCCATTCATTCCCGTGCTTTCACTATCCCACGACATTCCGCACGGGATAACCTGACTGAAGACAATGGTTTCGATCCCATTGTTGGCAGGGCAATCGTTCACCGGAAAAGTCTGGATTCCACTTCGCCACTCTGGGGGAGAACCACACCCAAGAAATTAACGTGTTGCCGTTCACATCAAGAACGAATGTAGGGAGAATGGCAAATTTATTCCAGGGAATCGTGGGTAAGGGCCACAGCTTTGATTTGGGCGTGGACTTTCTGTCCTGGATGGAGTTGGAGGGTCGCTAATGATTTTCGGGTAATGGTGGCCAGCAAGGGACAACCAATATCCAATTTGATATCGACAAAGGGTTGATCAGACTCGATAGGGCCGATTTCCAAAACGGTCGCCTCTAACACATTCAGTACACTGGTTTGAAAGGCAGGTGGGCTGGCCACAAGACTGACATCCCGGGCAAGAATTTGCACTCGTAATGATTCTCCTATGGATGAATGTTGATGGGGCACGGACAATTGACCGCCGGAAAATTTGAGTGTGGTGAGCCCGAATTCCATATCATGGTCCGCCACACGAGTGTCAATGACTGCACCAATGTGGCTGTCCGGGATGACGCGGCGACTGCCTACATGAGAAAACACTTCAGCAAGAGGACCGATAGCGGCCACGCTCCCTTCCTTCAGCAGGATGAGGGTCCTGGCGAGTTGCACCACTTCATGCAGAGCATGACTCACGTAGATAATGGGAATCCTGAATTCCTTATCCAGCCGTTGGATAAATGTCATGATTTCCCGCTTTCGTTGAACATCAAGGGAGCTGAGCGGTTCATCCATGAGGAGCAGCCGCGGGCTGGTTAATAAAGCACGCCCAATGGCCACTCGTTGTTGTTCTCCGCCAGACAGGTGGGTTGGCCGGCGCTCCAACAACGAGTTTAAACCCAGGATCTCGACCACCTGATCAAGTGAAATACGGCGCTCCGATTGCGGTATCCGCTTCCATCCGTATAGTAAGTTCGAACGGACGCTCTGGTGAGGAAATAAACGAGGCTCTTGAAACACATAGCCAACCGGACGTTGGGAGAGTGGAAGAAATATATTATGGGCTTCATCCTGCCAAACCTGTTCTCCCAGGGCGAGAAATCCATCCGGTGATCGTTCTAATCCGGCGAGACAGCGCAAGAGGGTGGTCTTACCGCATCCGGAAGGACCGAATACGACCGTGATCCCTTCGGCGGGTACACTCGCCTTCACCTGCAGGTGAAATGAGGGAAAGACCACTCCGAACCTGGCTGTCAACTCGCTCATGAGACGTGGATAGGCAAGCGGCGGTTCACCGTATAGACCATAAGAAGGACCAGAAATGAAAAGACGAGAAGCCCTGCCGACAGGACATGAGCCTGGGTATATTCCAACACTTCCACATGGTCGTAGATGGCAATAGAGAGTACCTTTGTTCTTCCTGGAATATTCCCTCCCACCATCAAGACCACACCAAATTCGCCAAGGGTATGTGCGAATCCAAGGACAATCGCCGTGAGATAGCCGCGAGAAGCCATGGGGGAAACAATGGTAAGAAAGGTGTCGAGCTTTGAGGCTCTGAGCGACCAGGCCGCCTCTATCGGCTTTCGCCCGATTGCCTCAAAAGCGCTATGCAAGGGTTGAACGACGAAAGGAAGTGAATACAACGAGGAAGCAATAACGAGTCCGGTAAAGGTGAACGAAAGCGCCGATCCGGTTATCACCTGCGAGGCGCTCCCGATCCATCCATGAGGACCCAATAAGACCAGTAAATAAAATCCCAGCACGGTGGGCGGCAATACGAGAGGCATGGCAACAATTGCCTCAATGGCCGTCCGGGCTCGTGATCGGGTATGTGCAAGCCACCAGGCAAGCGGCGTTCCAATGATCAGAAGCACAATCACCGTCACCCCGGCCAGGCGCAAGGTCAGCCAGAGAGGTCCTAAATCCACCTCAGATAGTGTCATGGCTTCTTATGTAGCATTATCGCCTATCGAATGAAAGTGCTTTTCTCATTGTTCGATATGTGGTCGATTATGGCAGCCCATAGCCGAATCGTTCAATAATAGCCCGGCTTTTATTTCCTTTGACATACTCCAAGAATGCCTTGGCGCCGGAATGGTTCTGACCAGTCATTAAAAGAACCACTTCCTGTTCGAGTGTATCGTGGAAAGAAGTTGGCACATCCCACCGGCTGCCGCTCCCGTTGATTTTGGGATCCAAAACCTGGGAAAGGGCCACAAATCCGAGCTGAGCGTTCCTCGAAAACACAAATTGAAACGCTTGTCCGATGTTTTCGCCTTGAACGATCCGATCCTTGAGGGACTCCCAGAGTCCCATCTTCTTGAGTGTTTGTTCGGCAGCCCTGCCATAAGGCGCGGTCTTTGGATTGGCAATGGCCAGATGATCGAAGTGACCGTCTGATAGAACGTGTGGTGCCTCGCCTTGAATCACGTTTGAATCCGGACTCCATAACGTCAGACGCCCCACAGAGTATACAAAGCGGCTTCCCTTGACTGCCAGACCTTCCTCTTCCAACAATTTTGGCCGCTCGGCATCTGCTGAAAAGAAGACATCGAACGGTGCACCGTTCTTGATTTGGGCATAGAGTTTTCCGCTCGATCCGGAACTGACTAGTATGGTGTGACTCGTGTCTGCCTGAAAATTCGTGATAATTTCGTTAAGAGTTGCCAAAAAATTCGCGGCAACGGCCACCCTGACTTCCTCGGCGGCGGCGGTCGTTACACATACATAAAAAAAGAACATAAAGCCAAAAGTAGGGACTCGGAGAAACATCATTCACCTCCCAATACAATAAGTGCCGCCAGATGGCTCATTTTAAAGAACAGGCTGACCCTAATTAAGGACTGGGAGCCTGTTCACAATCTGATGCGCATGGAAAGATAAAAATAATCCGTATCCTTGTTCCCGCCTTGAGGCAGATTGGACGAAGCCGGAAGCCGGTCGAAATAGGAGCCCTTGAACCAATGATCGTACCCGGCATCGAAATCCAGATTTTGATTGACGACCCATTGCACACGAAATTCGAGATCATGCCCCAAATAGTTTCCGGCCCCCCCTGAGGGATCTTGTAAAAGAATCCCCCCATTCACCGCAGCGCCTTGAGCCAAGTACCAAAACCGCTGCTTGAGTTGGATTCGCCACCCCTTCGCGGGTTGGACGATCACCCGCCAACCTGGAGAACTGAGGTTGGACCGGAGAAAGGGCCCGAAAATTCCCGTAGGCATTAAATCAAAGCGACGAGCACCAAACAAAGGATCAAAGGTTCCGTTCTGACTGCCGCCCGGGGTGCGGGTGCCACTGGCATAGGTGTATTGCACCAAAAAACGAGGCGTCCAGGGCACATCAAACGTATACCCCACTTGAGCGTTGGGATTGTATGCAAAATGATCCACCTGCCCTAATCGTCCTACTTGAACGGCCCCCTCCAATTCATAATCGAATTCACTCATCGCGGGAGACTTGAAGAGGCGAAGGCCGTACGTCCCATACGTACGGTGAAGGGTCGAATTTTTTTGTCGTTGATCGTTTAATCCGTAGTAAAACGCATTGACCTTCATCCAGGGGATCTGAAGGTTTTCCACATACGCCCCCCAAAATAAAAATTTGTTGTTTTGCTCGTCGAGTTTGACCTCGTCCCTGATAACCGGTTCGACGAGAAAGGTTCGAAATCGCCACAGCTTCTCTTTCCCAATCTGCCAATGAACACCATCAAAGGCATTTGTGGTATTTCGGAAATCATTGCGGGCGATATACCGGCGGCTCCCGAAGTCCCAGGTCATGCGTCCAAAATGCAAGTCCGTTCGCAATCCGCTTCCTAATAGATTATCCGCGGTCAAAGACCCGAATACCTGTAAGATGTCCCATTCATCGACCGTGGTGTTATTCACAAAACCTCCAGCCTTCTCCCCATACACACGCGAATCCTGCCCTTCAAAAAGGAATCGGACGGGACCATTTCCTCCTAATCCGAACCGCACCCTGGACCGGAGGGCGATCTGGGAATCCGTTCGCCCACCTCCCACTTTTGCAGTGGATCGCCAGGGATGATCAAGACTTTCGAAGCGCGTCCGGTTTTCAATTCCCAGGTCGACCCAATCAGGCAGGTTCAAGGTGGTTTTCAGGTATCGGGCCCACTCAACTTCCTTTCGTTGATTGAGGACCGCATCGGCGGGTTCAATCCACTTTTTGCCGGTCTGGGCTTCTGCTCTCTCCCGGATGCCATTGATTATTTCCGGATAATCCGAACCGTTCCCATTCGAGGAGAAAGGAACAGACACTGAGGGTGGCTCCCCGGCAAATCCAGCACCACAGGAGAACAGTACCGCTATTCCTAAGCCAGCCATACCCCTGCCTTTTTCCCTCCCTGTCACTTTCCCCATTTCGCCCCTTTATTCCTTATGCGTCAGAATGATCAATGGAACCTGTCCTCTCCTCTCAAAAATCTGGCGTAATGTAATTTTTAAATTAATATATGTCAAGTATAATTGACACAACTTGTTTTACCTTCCTAAGCCATAAATGGCATGGACAATTTAAATTGCTGGTGAACCTTCTCTTAGGTTCGGAAAATCATGCGGATGAAATGATTTTGGGATAGGAACACCGAAGGGACTCCCCCGATGGTGGAATATTGTTACTCAGGGGAACACATCACGAGGAATTTAAGGATTGGGAGAAAAAACAAAGAGAGTCCGTTACTTGTGCAGGCGAAGGAGACCTATTCGAATGATTGTCTCCCTTCTTCGATGATGTGCCACCCTTTATCGGTCATGAGAAATTCGCTGATAGATCCCGTTGGGACATTGTGAGTAACATTTCGTTTGGGCATCGGGGTATTCGCTGCATACCCCAACAATGCAGCACAAATATCGCCGTGCGAGACAATGACGACCGACTTTTCCGGGAATTTTTCAGCCAGCTTTTTCACAGCAGCTTTAGCACGAGATTCCCCATCTGCGAGAGACTCTCCTCCTTCAGGGCGGGGATCTTGTCCTAACGCCCACTGTTTCTCACGCCAGGCCCAGGTAATCTGATTCCCATCCTCACTTGTTCCACCACGCAATGACGCAAAATCCGGATCAACCTCATATCCAGCCTTCAATCCAGTGACCTGGCCAATAGCTTTGGCCGTCTCACGCGTTCGCCCCGCAGGAGAACTCAGAATGGCAACAATGCCTTTATCATTTAGAAAATCCCCTATGGCGACCGCCTGTCTTCGCCCTTCGTCTGTTAGAGTGTCAAGCTCTTCCTCTGGAGTCCACGGTAAATGCACCACATTTTTCTTTGATTCAGCATGCCGCACAAGATAGACCCTCAGAAGCACCTTTCCCTGAATCGCCGGGTGGATGTCTTCATGAACATTTCTTGCATGACACCCATTCACAAAAACTAGGAATATGAAAAGAAGAATTTTCACCGTTAATCGAAGGGGCTTTCTCGAAGGAAGCTGATTTACGTACGGGTGTTGGCAGGTATATCCTTAGAAACCGGGATAATTTGTGTGCCCGGCCTCATTTCGTCGGTTCCCCTTATTACAACGAGATCACCCGATTGAAGAGCGCCAAACACTTCAACCATTGAGCCACTCTTTGATCCCTTTCGGACGGTGATCCATTCCACCAGGTTTTCCTTGACCAACAGTACAAAAACCTTTTCCGTCGTGGTGACAATCGCCGTGGCCGGAACGAACAATGTGGGAGTGGATCGGCGAATCGGCCAGCGGACCTCTGGAAACATCCCTGCAGCCAACCGCATAGCCGGATTTTCGACGTCCATTTCCACGGGCATAGACCGGGTTTTAGGATCTACCGATTGAGAAATACGAGACACCACTCCCTGAAAAATTTCCTCCGGATAGGCCGGTACGCTAAATGGCACGGTTGCCCCTTTATCAATTGACCCGGCATAGGCTTCCGGAACCGGAACGATCAATCGCAAGTGCACAATTTGCTCTAACCGTAACAATGATAAGGCGCGACCGCCTGCGCCGTCAGGCCCCACAACCGCTCCCGGATGAATATTCCGTTGTGTGATTACACCATCGAATGGCGCCATCACCCGCAAATACTTTTCCATTTCTTGTAAGGATTGGAGACGGGCTGTCAGAGCTTCCTGATGGTGCTGGGCCAATTCCACATCGTTTCCAGCCACGATACCTGGCGTAGAGGCCGCGGCTTGAAGACGGGTATACGTGATGTTTGCCGCACGAAGCTGGGCTTCCGCTTCCCTCATCTGCGCTTGCAACTCTGGGGCGCGTAATTGGATGAGAATATCTCCCTTCTTTACTCTTGCCCCACGATCCACGTTGACGGATTCCACGATTCCCGTGATCTTTGGAGAAAGATCGACACTCAAAAAAGGAAGCAATTCTCCCGGCAAGGGAATCGTCTCTTTCAGATGTTGGCTGGAAACCGGCACCACTTCAACCGAGACCGGTTGAGTACTACCCGCAGGAATTCCTGATATTTCCAGGGAATGAGTTGAGGAAGAAGAAACCGTGGGGTCCTGAGGAACATGCCTTTCGTTGCTCAGGACCATCACACCTGCCGCAATAAGTCCCAGCAACACCAACCCGATTCCAATCATCTTGCCTGACATAGCAACTCCCGGCTAATTGGTAACGGTGACGTGCGAGGGTTCATAGTGGACACTCATCGGATCGTCGGGATCTAATGAAAGAGACTGAGTGGCTCCCCCCTTCTCCAGAATCGCATATATTGCGGGCAAGATCAGCAAACTGGACACGGTAGCCAGCACTAACCCGCCAATCACTGCCTGTCCTAGAGGGGCAACCTGCTCCCCTCCTTCCATGATGCCCAATGCCATCGGCAACATTCCAACAATCATGGCCAACCCGGTCATGAGGATCGGGCGAGCCCGGCTGCATGCCCCTTCCCAAGCAGCATCGAAAGATGAGAGTCCTTTCTTCCGATGCTGTTCGGCAAACGACACTAAAAGGATCGCATTCGCCACAGCCACTCCCATGGCCATAATGGTCCCCAAAAACGACTGAATATTCAGCGTGGTCCCGAAAAATGCCAGAACAAGCACGACTCCCATCAATACGGCAGGGGTCGTCAGCAAGACGACCAAGGCACTTCGCCAGGATTGAAAGTTTGCGGCTAAGAGCAGGAAGATGCTCAGCAATGCCAGGGCCAATCCCAGTTGGAGGTTGACAAACATCTCCCTCATCGGGGCAATTTGCCCTCGAACGTCCACCCGAACCCCTTTCGGAGGTGGACCGACCCGATTTAACGCGGCCTCAATATGTTCCGCCGCCCGACCTAAATCTTCGCCCGTCACATTGGCCACAATCGTAACCATCCGTTGCATATTATACCGCGCATACTCTCCAATAGAGGTTCCCGGAATGACCTCTGCCACGTCACGAAGCAACGGCCCATGTCCGCCTTCAAGCATCACCGGAAGATTGAGCATATCCTGTACGGACTGAAATTCCGATTGGGGAATTTCCACCTGCACCTGATAGGCTCTTCCAGATTGAGGATCACGCCAATAAATCGGTTCCACAAAACGGGTTGAGGAAGTCGCCGAGACCACCGCCCTGGCTACTTCACCGGCCGTCACGCCAAGCTGGCCTCCTCGCACTCGATCCACGCGCACTGCCAGGGTGGGATAATCCAGAGGTTGTCCGAAGCGCAGGTCCCGGATGGCAGGTAGATGCGAGAGTTCCTCTCGCACTCGTTCCGCATACGCCCGGTTAGCCTCCATATTCGGTCCGCTCATCGCGATTTCAATCGGGGTTGGAGATCCCATGCTCATGACCTGCGTGACAATATCACCGCCCTCAAAGGTATAGCGTGTCCCGGGAAAACGCTTGGGTAACAGTTCTCTCAATCGTTCTTTCACCTGCTCCAAGGAAACATCGGAACCCCGGTTCAGCGCCACCAACAGCACTGCTTCATGAGGTCCGCTGCTCCACATATACAAGGTATTCACCGGGTAACTTGACGGGTGAACTCCCGCGAACCCCAGACTGATATTAATCCGTTCCGGACCGATTTCCTGTTTGATCGTTTCTAGAATTTCCTTCGTCAACACTTCCGTCCGTTCGACACGGGTCCCATCCGGAGCCA
>CAZBQO010000083.1:0-6019 GCA_964494125.1 uncultured Nitrospira sp.
AGGATCCGGTGCGTGCGCTAGCCGTTTCAGAATTGACAGAGCGGGTGTTAGATCCGTTGTTAGGCATAAAAGACCAACGGTCAGATCCACGCATAGATTTTGTGGGCGGTATTCGAGGAACCCAACACCTTGCAGCCTTGGTGGACAGTGGGGACTGGGCTATCGCCTTCTGGTTGTATCCGACCACGGTTGAGGAATTGATGGCGGTGGCTGATGCGGATCGCGTCATGCCTCCCAAAAGCACATGGTTTGAACCCAAACTCCGTGATGGCCTCTTCATTCACATGCTGCACGACTAAAGAAAAATAGCTCTCAGGTTTGGGGGAAGTCGGCCAATGGATGAGTTGGTCAGGCTAGACCAAAGCGTGGGAAGAATCTCATGAAAACGGTTAATGTCTATGAAGCCAAGACTCACCTTTCGCAACTGCTTGATTTAGCGGTATCTGGGGAAGAAGTGGTTATTGCTCGAGCTGGAAGACCAATGGCTAAGCTCATTTCCTATCAAGTTAAACAACAGTCGAGAAAGCCAGGGTCCTGGAAGGGCAAAGTCAAAATCTCCAAGGATTTTGATGAACTTCCCGAGGACCTCTCCCGGGCCTTCAGAGGTGAGCCCGGGTGAAATTCTTATTGGATACCCATGTCTTGCTCTGGTGGCTGAGTGATCATAAATCACTCGCTACCAAAGCTGCTGTGGTGATCAAGAATGGAGAAAATGCGATATTTGTGAGTGCCGTCACCGAATGGGTAATTTCCATTAATCGGGCACGGGGAAAGCTCAAGGCCCCTGATGAACTGGAAGAAATTCTAGCGTCGAATAGTATTCACCAGCTTTCAAACTCAACCCGACATAGACTTATTGCTGGAAATCTACCCCGTCACCATGCTAACCAGTATGATCGTATGTTCATTGCCCAATCTCAAACAATACAATTAACGATTGTCACGCATGATATTTAAATGGAGTCGCCTTCTGGGTATATCTGACAAGGGGTGAGTAACAGTTGGCGGTGGCAGATGCGGATCACGTTGCTCCCCCAAAAGCACCTGGTTTGACCCCAATCTCCGTGATGGCCTTTTCATCCATATCTGACAGGATAGGGCGAATGTAGAAATCGCACACTCTTGAATTGTTGTGCTTCCACATTCCTATAGCTTATTAAACTTAATCTCGGGTTGGGGAGGGGAGTATGAGAGGAAAGGTTTCTTTAGCCGGAATGAACCAACATAATTTTGAATGGAATTTGCCCTGATAGAATGTGGTGGTGGGAATGGATGACTATTGACAAAGACCAATTGGATTAGAATGGCGTGAATGTTTGGCATGAAAAATTTAAAAATCCGTGAGCATAATAAAAAATGAATTACTGAGATGAGGAGCCTGTCAATCATTGTTGCCTCCCTAAGTAAAATAGTTTTTATTCAATGTATAGGGAGCATATTGCAAAGTGGTGAAGGATTTGTTCCCGGTCAGTAAAATATCTGTTGTACCATGAGATTTTAAGGTTCATGAACGATATTCAGTGGAACATTGCGACTTTTCAAAAATTGGAATCAAATCAGTTATATGACCTGCTGAAGCTGCGCGTGGAGGTGTTTGTGGTGGAGCAACAATGTGCCTATCGGGAATTGGATGAGTATGACCGACACCCGGAGACTAAACACCTTTCTGGCCGCAATGAGGGTGGAGAACTGATTGCTTATGCACGGATTCTCCCGCCTGGACTCTGTCATCCTGAGGTGAATCTGGGGCGGTTTGTGGTGAAGGCAGATTTTCGTCAGCAGGGGATTGGGCATCAATTGTTACAGACAGCCTTGGAGAAAATAGCCGGTTGGTGGCCTGAGATGCCTATAAAAATGTCGGCACAAACGTACCTGCACAGATTTTATGCGCAGTATGGGTTTATCCAGGTATCAGATGGCTATCTCGAAGATGGCATTCCTCATGTTGAAATGGTGAAAGAGGGTTAATCGTTTTTGTAGTTCTTTCTTATCGTTATATGTAAGCGGTTCTCAACGGTTCTACCCACCTTTATCCTCCTCTTAAAAATGGGAGGGTATGAAGACAGTAAATATAGTCCCTTATGAAAAACTTACCGTTGGGCGATTTGTCGCTTGAAACATTTTTAGGTGAATATTGGCAGAAGAAGCCGTTGTTGATTCGGCAGGCCTTGCCCGGGATCAAGCCGCCGATTGCGGCTGATGAATTGGCCGGTCTCGCTTGCGAAGAAGACGTTGAATCGAGGCTGATCATTCAAGATCCCATAAGCGACCAATGGGAACTTTCTCATGGTCCGTTTACTGATGCGACATTTTCCGCTCTGCCAGCCGCGCATTGGACCTTGTTGGTCCAGGCTGTGGATCATTGGGTGCCGGCCGCCGCTGACTTTCTTGCGCAATTTTATTTTATTCCCAGTTGGCGGGTTGATGATTTGATGATCAGCTATTCCGGCGACAAGGGTGGTGTCGGGCCTCATTATGATAATTATGATGTGTTTCTGGTGCAGGTCAGTGGCCGTCGTCAGTGGGAAGTGGGTGGTATCTATGATGAAACGTCTCCTCGTCGTTCCGATGTTCCGGTCAAGATCCTGTCCGAATGGAAACCGGAGCAACGGTGGATATTAGAGCCCGGCGATCTGCTCTATGTACCCCCGCGTGTCGGACATAACGGGATAGCCGTGGGTGAGGATTGCATGACCTGTTCAGTGGGATTTCGCGCGCCGTCTCATCGGGATATCTTGCTCGATTATTCCGAGTCTGTTGGAGAAGCATTGAGCGAAGAGGTTCGCTATGCGGATCCGGATCTGGTTCCTCAAGCCAATCCCGGCCAGATTACATCCGAGGCTGTTAGAAAAGTTCAAAGGATTTTCACCAGGTATGTCGAGGATGAGGCCAAGCTGGCTCAATGGTTTGGTTGTTATATGACCTCTCCGAAATACCACGACGAGGAGACGGCGCCGGAGGAACACCGTCTGCAAGAAGTTCGTACCCATCTTTCGGAGGGAGGAAAACTTGTCAGAAATGAAGGTTCACGTTTTGCGTTTCATGAACATGGACAGAATCTCTGGCTATTTGTTGATGGATGTCAGTACACCTGCAGTGGGCTCATGACAGATCTGGTGAAAACCTTGTGCGCCGAACGCCAAATCGGTTCGGAGCACTTCGTCCCGTCGGAAGGGCATGATTCCTTACTCCTCGATTTGCTGAGCCATGGCAGCCTTTATCTTTCTTCCTGAAAAGTATTTGCCCGTCTTTCCTGGAATGAGAGGCTTTCTTTCAGGGGAAAGCAACTGATCGCCCCCCCCCTGGTTGGCTGCCATCATCTGTGAAAAATTAGAGTTGTGTGGCGCCTCCATCGACGGTGAGGTCAATCCCTGTAATGTAAGATGAATCATCTGATGCGAGAAATAGCGCGGCTGTGGCAACTTCATGTGAGCTGCCCATTCGTTTCATGGGGTTTTGGTCACCAAAGCTGGCTTTCATGCCTGGGACTTCTTCTGCAGGAACGCCCACTTTCTCAAAAATAGGGGTATCAATTGGCCCAGGGGCCAGAGCGTTCACCCGGATTTTTCTCTCGAGAAATTCAGTCGACAAGGTTCTGGCAAGATTCCGAACGGCCGCTTTGGTTGCGCCATAGACACTGGAATTGGGAAACCCTTTCTGGTCCGCGATGGACGAATTGATAATAATCGACGCTCCTTCATTCAGAAGCGGCGAGGCTTTTTGAATATTAAAGAACAGGCCTTTGAAATTGACATTGACCATCCTATCGAATGTCGCTTCGTCTACGGTGTCAAAGGGGCCAAAGATCGCAATGCCGGCATTGAGGAAGAGAACATCGATCCTTCCCGCCGTCTTGTGTATTTGTTGATACAAATCCGCGATGTCATTGAGATTCCCGGTATCAGATACGAAGCCGGCACTCCCTCCTCCGACCTCTTTTACTGCCGTTTCCACCGCCTCTTTCCTTCTTCCCGTAATGATCACCCTGGCCCCTTCAGCCTGAAATAATTTGGCTGTGGCCAAACCAATCCCACTATTGCCACCCGTAATGACGGCCACTTTGTCTTTGAGTCTTTGAGACATAGGAATTTTCCTTTCAAGGTGGATAGAGAACATTCCAATCGTGTGTCACTCCAGTAAAACATTTTAGAATGAAATTTTCATCTCTCTTCCAACAACGTATTGCTGAATGGTTCTGAGGTGTTTATCGTGAGACGAATCATCAGAGCTCACCGTCATCTTCTTCCCATTCTCTTTTGATGGCTGCGGCTCGCTTCCGTTGCCTGGTAAACGCCCAAAAGGCCAGGAGGGTGATCGCGAGCCAGACCATTCCGGAACTGGTGGCCACAGGGATCCAGCGATTCCAGAGTGTCTGCCGACTCCAGAACTGCGCTTCTGCTTGCGCGAGTGTCATGAAGGTGGTTTGCGCAAAGGCTTCAGGAAAGGACATGCCTTGTTGGATTTTTGCCAGAATACGTTTGGGAGTATCCTGTCCTGTGTGTTCCAGGAGGTCTCGCGTAAAGGCGTAAGCCAGCACATAGGCCCGTCGGACAGAGGTCTCGTCTTTGCTGAAGAGGGTATTGAGTTCATTCAGGGAGACCTGCGTATCTGAGACCATTGCCCAGACTAGTCGGGCTCGGTCTTCCAAATCCCACCTTCTGGCGGCCATCATCGCTAATCCCTCATCAAACCATCGAGGCAAAGGCTTTTCTCCTGCCGCCCGATGGGCCAGGATATGGGCGATTTCATGCAGGAAGACTTCGTTGAGTGAATCATTCGGATAGGTCAAACTCCGGTCAGTGAGGAGCACAATTGTGGAAGTCTGACTGACTGCGTAACCAGACATCCATTCCGGCGCTTCCTGTGCAAGGGGCGATTCCTTTGGCGCCAGGATGACTTGAATGGGAAATCCGGGATGTTCAAGTCCCATAAAGTCCATCATACGCTGAAGGGCTTGTGGGTTGCTGTCCTTCAAGTGGGCAGCTAAGGGTTCCAAGGATTCCGGGGCTTCAATGATGAATTGGGGGGAGGCGGCTCCTCTCACTAGTCCGGGGTGAGCTATCATCACCATGATCGTCAGAAAGAGGAGTTGGAGTCCAATCAGTGCACTATGACAATTGGATTTGCGAAATCGTTGTTGGATGCTGAAAAAACGCATTGGTTAGCCCAGGAGTGAGGGTTCTCTGAGGAAAGCTGGAAGACCGGGATGGATTTCCGAATGCCTGCCTTCAAATTTTTGCATTCAGGTGGTCAAGGATGATGCGGGCGTCGGTGATGGGATCCGTGGTCATGGGCAACTGTGTCTGTTCCGTCACTTTGGTCAGAAGTCGTTGCGCGGCCGCTCTCACCGGTGGTGGAAACGTGGTTTCTCCTTGGATCTGCCGAAGGTGATGCATGGAATCTCCCTTCCAGTTTGCCAGTTTCTGTTGCGCGGCCCATTGTTGGGAGGCCAGTGCAACGGCTCGTCGTGCGCAGACTCTGGCTAACCCATCGTTCCCATTTTGGA
Organism: uncultured Nitrospira sp.; assembly: GCA_964494125.1. Taxonomy (GTDB): domain Bacteria; phylum Nitrospirota; class Nitrospiria; order Nitrospirales; family UBA8639; genus Nitrospira_E. The sequence goes on from CAZBQO010000083.1 coordinate 5,507, forward strand.
GCCCGTTGGCGGCTTTGGTGAGTTCCTGTTCGATCTGTTCAGACCGATTCATAAATCCTGATGCGTGGTGCGATTGGCGTACAATTCCCGCCTGGTCGCAATTCGATGGATGTGGACGACATGCTCGTCCGGGTCGATGGAGTAGAGAATGCGCCAGTCTCCCACGGCGTATTGGACGAGGCCGGGAAGATCCTCGTGCAGGGGTTCATGTCGAAGGTTGGCGACATTCGAGGCCAACCACTTGGTCTTATCCAACAGGCGCTGGGCCATACCCTGGTCGGTTGCTTGAAGGTCGTCCAGGATTGAAGGCTGATAGGTGACGCGATACCAGGCCATGTCATCTCACCACTTGAGACCCAGTCGTTCTGCGACGGTTTCTCCCGTCACCCGCTCCGGGGAATTTAATACTTGTTTTAATTGTGCGCGCACCTTGTCATCCAGAGCCAGGCCAAGATCGGGGTCGCCTAGCAGTTCACACAACCGGTCATCCACCATGCTATTAACCAGTTCTTT
>CAZBQO010000083.1:6119-9405 GCA_964494125.1 uncultured Nitrospira sp.
GTTTAGAAACTTCCCGCTTCCACGACATCATCGAGGCTGTTAATGTCCAGCCAATGCCCGACGGTGTAGAGCACCCTAATCGGATAGTTTCTTCGTAATAATTCCTGGAACAGGATGGCCATTCCTGCTTTCCGGTGATTCGGGTCGGCAAGAAGTTCGGTAAGGATCTCATGCAATTGTGTGACACCTTGAGCCGAGACTTTAAAAAACCCCATCCATACGCCATGAATCATGTCCGAAGGCACTGCCCTGCCTAATTGCTTGAGATGAATCTCGGCGTTAAAGGCCTTTCGGGAATTCGGAGCGGTACATTCGGCAAACCCGCCAAGCCTCGTGTAACTCGTTTTTTCCTGCCAGTCGCTATCCACAAAAATGACAAAGTCATCCTTGGCTTGCAGCAGCGCCTGAGGAATGTACGTGTTAAACAAGACATCGCCATAGGATACGATGGTGTCCTGGAATCGGGCTTCTTTTGATTGAAGCGCTTTCAATAAGGAATCCAATTCTCCCGTTTCCGCGAAGGCATCATTATCGACATAGGTCAGATTGGGAAGATTGACGGCTTCTTTCTTATATCCCCGGACCACAAGAATCTCCTTGATGCCGACGCTGTTGTAGGCGTCAACGATATGAGCAAGGAGCGGGACGCCACGAATATTCACCATGGTTTTTGGTTTGTCTTCGGTGAGGTCCCCTAACTCATCCCCACGGGAAGCGGCGAGGACAATAGCCGATGCGCGGTCGGCACTTTTAGGAAGGTAGCGTTCCTCGGCTTCCATGAGTTCATCGGCACCTTGCAGACGAAAAACCTCAGATACCGGCACAATGTTATCCTCAATGAATAAAAGATTTTCCTGTTCCTTCAGGACGCGAGCGGTCGTTTGCATGGTGGCGACTGCGGCGCGGAGCATGTGATTTGCCCAAATCACCATGGAAAAGCCATGCTGCCGGAACACATCGGTGGGAGTGGAATAATATTTTGTCGGCACAATCACCACGGGTGATCGATTGCTCCATTCCCGTTTGAACGCCAGAATCTCATCCGGCACCGCCAGCGCACTGTGAATCAGAATGCCATCCGCTCCGGCCTGACGATACGCCTCTGCCCGTCGCAAGGCTTCCGCCAGTCCCCATCCGCAGATGAACGCTTCAACCCGGGCGATGATGCAGAAATCCGGATCCGATTGCGCATCTTTTCCGGCTTTAATTTTTCCACAAAATTCTTCCATGTCGGCCATGGGTTGTGTGTCACCCTTGAGAAAGCTATTCGTCTTCGGAAACAACTTGTCCTCAATGCACACGGCCGCGATATGCCGTTGTTCCAATTTGCGAATGAGACGCTGCATATTATTGAAGTTGCCGTAGCCTGTATCTCCATCGAGGAGAATCGGAATGCGGGCCGCGTCAGACATAAATTCCAGGTTGTCCAGGACCTGGGTCCAACTGGCCTCGTTGTTATCTCGCACGCCGAATTGAGCCGAGATCGAAAGTCCGCTGGCCCAGATGCCATGGAATCCTGCTTCTTCCACGATCTTGGCGCTCAGCCCATTGTGCGCCTCGCAGATAAATTCAAGCTGGGGAGACAAGAGGAGCTTTTTGAATTGCGTTGATTTTTGCGGACGGGGTTCGCTTGGCATAATCAGTTAATGTGACAGTGTTTCAGATCGTTCAATGAAGTAGTGAAGTCTACATCAAGGGGAATCTTGATGCCAAACCATTCCGTATCTGATTGGGAATCCGGAAAGACGTTTGGGGCCGGAATCTGTCGGATGAACGAGTGACAGAATGATTGACCCCAAGGCTTGTGACAGGTTTTGAAGATGATGGGGTCAGGAAAAGGGCATAGCCACGAGACCATGCCCTTGTCCATATGAACAGTGAACAATTTATGGAGTGCGGCTGGTGATCTCAAGAAGATGATAACCGAACTGGGTTTTAACCGGGCCGTGGACCTTGCCGAGTTCCCCGCTAAACACCACCTCATCAAATTCTTTGACCATTTGACCGGGGCCGAACTCGCCCAGATCGCCACCTTGTTTGCCTGATGGACAGGTGGAATGTTCCTTCGCGGCGGCAGCAAAATCTCCACCACCCTCAATTTGTGTTTTTAAGTTTTTGCATGCTTCTTCTGTTGAAACCAAAATGTGACGGGCGCGCGCTTTCGCCATGAGCATTCTCCTTCTAAGCTAGAAAATTAGACAATAGTCCTTTTCTCATGATTGACCAGCCAAGGTCAAATTTCATGAGAATCAGCGGGCGCAATCCGTGAAATCCTCTTGTTCATAACTCATTGTGAAAGGGCGAATGTGCTGGTGATCAGAAACGGGTCGGGTGAACGAGGCGCTGTGATCATGTGAGACTGAAGGCCGGTGAAAGGGGAAAAGTCCTGGTAAAAGTGCACGAGATACGCAAGAACGAGAGGCGGTGATGGAGTTGATAGGTTAGTTGTCGGGATTCATCGCCAGGTAATCACAAATAAAATCCAAAACCAATTCGTCAAAATTGTTGAAAATGGTTTTGACCCCACCCGCCGTCACGACGCCTTGTTCCCAGGTGATGGCGTGTCCCGTGGAGGAGTTATGAACAAGGGCGACCAGTTGGTGGACTTCAAGGTCGATCCGACAGGCGTAACGCTTTGGGCCCAAGGGAAGAGCCGCCATATTGACATATAAATAGGGCTCTCCAGGCAATTTGGCGGCTTCGAGTTCTTTGACCAGGCGAATCCCCGCCGTTTGCAATTGTGCCTCCACTCGTTTTCGCAACTCACTTCGGTTTAATACTCCCCTCAGCTCAGGACCTAGGTCCTCAACAACTACATAGATGCCATGTATCCCCCTTAGTGATTCTTTCCTCAGCATAGGATGATCAACCTCTCCGTCAATTCGTTCTAGCCAATAACAAGTGTTTTGCGTCCGCTCAGGGATTGTAGACCGATTCCCTAAGCCTTGTCCTCTTTTGCCTTTCGCAAATAATCACCAAGGATTCCCCGGCTGTGTTCATCATCGTGGCAGTATATGCAGAGGTTCTCCCAGTTCGATCCGTCCGGTGGATTGTTGTGGTGATTGCCGTCTTTATGGTGCACCGTGAGCAGATGTCTGGTCTTGAGGTCGAATTCTCTGGCGCATTTGGCACAAATAAGCCCGTGAATCTTCAGTGACTGTTCCCGATAGGAGCTATTGCTCGAGGCTGAAGGCTTGGGTCGCAGTCCTTTGAGGAGTTCGTCAATGGGTTTGTCGACGGCAGGTTTTTGGAGCCGTCGCAGTTTGTGCCGACCCCGGTATGCATT
>CAZBQO010000084.1:0-7414 GCA_964494125.1 uncultured Nitrospira sp.
TCTGCAGTGCTGTCTTAACGAAAGACTACCACATATTTTTGGAAAGGTCTTCCTCCCAGGGAGACAATGCTGCATTTGAAATGGGAGGTTACCGATGTATCCCTGAACGCCCAGCTCTACCCTGAAAAATCTGCCTTTTGGCCTGAGAAATGTCCCGATTGGATTCAATAATTTTAGACAAAACCGGGCACGATGTCGGGGAATCCTTGAATACCCTGGAAGGGTTCGTTTCCCGTTGCCGAAAACGGAAGATGTCAGGTGAAGACAACCAACACGTCTCAATTGCGGCTACATAGGGTTGTGTTGAGGCATCGTGCGATGTCGTGGGTCCTGTTTCTAGTCGGTAGTCAGATCAGGGTGTTCGACAAACACAGAAGGTGGAAACTTGGCACCGGTTGTAGAATGGCGAAGGGTTCGTTTCAGGACGAAGTCAAACAGCAATGGATTGTAGTCATAGATTTCATTGAGGGCGTCCCGTTCTTCAGAGTTGATATGACCGGAAGACACGAGTGATCGGGTCTGAATCACGATATTGATTGCGGGCAGCGGATAATCGCTCCCATTGATGAGTTTGGAATGAATGGAGGGCTTGGATAAGATCTTATCGAGGTTGTGATGCCGATTGTATTGGGTCACGGCCGAAATATCAACAAACACTAAACCTGCATACTTGGGGTCTTCAAGCATTTGAATGGCCAGATCGATATATGGCGTGCCGGGTGGACAGAGGGTCTCCTCATGTTTTTCGCATTCCCCCAAACTGGCGACATGCGCCATCACGACTTTCACTCCCATGTCCAAGGGCATTTTTAATAACAAGGGATTTCCAAACCGCTGAAATTCTTCTGCTTCCGTGGCAACCTCCACGCCCGTATGGGAAATCAGGACCATGTCGTACTCTTTCATGATGCGGTAATACGGAACGAGTTTGTCCTGCATGGTTTCTGACGCCGGCTGAATACCCATGGCATTGGGCAGCCATTTCACAAACCGAACACCTTGTTGTGCATAATGACGAAGCGCGGTTGTGGCATCCTCCCGATAAGGATGAATGGAGATGATAGGGAAAAAGATATCGGGATTCTTCCTGGCGATGGTCATCACATATTCATTGGGCACATGAAACGTTGATAATTCCCGATCGGGATGTCCTTGCTCATCATGGAAAAAATCAAACGCCATGATGCCGAATTTTCCCCGTTCAGGCATGAACTGAATAAGGTCTTTCAAGCGAGCAAGGTATTGGGCGTCGGCCTGCTGCTCGTCGGTAATCACCGCCGCACTCTTATAGATTTCAAACTGGAAAAAGTGGGTTAATCCGCTCCAGGCGGATTGCCATTCCTCATTGACAAAAGTTCCATTGATGTCCTCATTCATGCCCAACGTATGAACATGATAGTCGCGAAGCGCGTCACCCTGTATGCCCCCGAACGCCTGTTCGACCAGCGAGCGGGCCCCGGCACTAATCTCTTTTTCCAAATCCTTGGGTTCATGATCGAAGGCGCCCCCCAAAAGATCGCAAGAAGCACAGAAGGCGCTCACAGCAATCAGCATTGCCCGGAGAAGATATGTCGATGTTGTTCTCATATGCTTGCGTGGAATCATGTTGAGTGTATCTGGTTCGTGGTGACGGGTTCGATCTCACTGACAGACGATATTTGGTATCTAACGGAAGTTTTTAGGAAATCCACAAACAATTACCTCAAACAAAGAACACACATTCCACGTCGGCTTCCTTTTAGAGAAAAGGGGAGGGATGGATTTGCCTTGTGAATCTTTCGGGAAGGCAGAGTGGTAACTGTGCATTCCGTTCCAACCCTATCGTAAAAAATGTTTCGGCGAAATATTCTTTCCCGCTTTTTGGGGGTATTTCTGAAGGCTTGGTTTACAAACTTTATACCTTGACTAATTGTCAGAATTAACTAAGAATCTTCCCAACTTTCTGCTTATGTAACAATTTCATTGTAGGGTAGCGGTGTTGTGTGGAAGGAGGATTGATGACTACTCCCACGAAATCGGAAACATGGCCGTCCCTGCCTCTCGAGGAGTGGAAGGATACCTATGCAACCTTGCATATGTGGACGCAGATTGTCGGCAAGGTTCGCCTCACCCAGAGCCCCTGGATCAATCATTCCTGGCATGTCACGCTCTATGTGACCACGAGAGGCCTGACCACATCCCCTATCCCCTATGGAGACCGCACGTTCCAAATCGATTTCGATTTTATCGACCATCAGGTGATTGTGCAGACGAGTGATGGCCTCAGCGGTCGGATTCCACTTCAACCGCAGTCGGTTGCCACATTCTATGCCTCTCTCATGGCTGAGTTAAGAAAGCTGGATGTGCCGGTACATATCCACCGCGTGCCGAATGAAGTCTCTGATCCAATTCCCTTTGATGAGGATGAAACGCATCGAGCCTACGATGCCGCCTATGCCAACCGGTTTTGGCAAGTCCTGGTACAGGCCCATCGAGTCTTTGCAACGTTCCGTGCACACTTTATCGGTAAATGCAGCCCCGTGCATTTTTTCTGGGGTGCTCCGGATCTGGCCGTTACCAGATTTTCGGGGCGCCCGGCGCCGAAACATCCCGGCGGGATTCCCCATTTGCCGGATTGGGTCACGCGGGAAGCCTACTCGGAGGAAGTCAGTAGTTGCGGGTTCTGGCCCGGAGGAGGGCCGATTCCCTATGCGGCGTTCTATTCCTATGCCTATCCGGCCCAGCCGGACTTCTCCGCAGCATCCGTAAAACCGGATGGGGCGTTCTATAGTAACGATCTGCATGAATTTATTCTTCCCTACGATATTGTCAGGGAGGCAACATCGCCGGACGATACCCTTCTTGAATTCCTGCAAACGACCTATGAAGCAGCAGCCAATTTGGCAAAGTGGGATCGCGCCTCTTTGGAACGAAGGAGCGACCCCAAAATTACAAGGGCATAAGAGTCTGGCTGCAATTGGTGAGTGGGCGACCTTCGGTTTCTATTTGTTTGATGGGAAGGTCATCCAACAAACAGCCTAGCCAGCCTCTGGGTATGAAGGACAATGATGTCTTCAATTGCTGATACCCGTTGCTGTATTGTTGGTGGTGGTCCGGCCGGGATAATGCTCGGATATTTGCTGGCCCGGTCCGGGGTTTCCGTCGTCATTCTGGAAAAGCATGCCGATTTTCTGCGTGACTTTCGCGGCGATACCGTGCATCCATCGACGCTTCAGATCCTTAATGAAGTCGGTTTGCTGAAAAAATTTGATCGACTGCCTCAACGCAAAGTCGATCATTTGAGTGTGAGCATCCGGGGACGGTTGCAACAGGTGATTGACTTTCGTGGACTGAAGCCATTTGCCTACTTGTCATTGGTGCCGCAATGGGATTTTCTTGATTTATTGGCCAATGAAGGCCAAAGGTACCCGCACTTCGATTTGCGCATGCGACACGAGGCCATTGGGCTGATTGAAAAAGAGGGATGCGTGGCCGGTGTCCGTGTGCGCTCGCCCGAGGGCGAGGTGTCGGTCCTGGCAGATCTGATCGTCGCCTGTGATGGCCGTCATTCGACTTTGCGCGAAGCTGCTGACATGCCAAGGCGGGACTATGGAGCGCCAATGGATGTGCTGTGGTTTCGTGTGCCACGAAAGCATAGCGATCCGGAAGATACCTTCGCTATCGTGGACTCCGGCCATATGATGGTGCTGCTCAATCGGACCGATTATTGGCAGGCTGCTTATGTGGTGCCAAAGGGTAGTGATGAAACACTGCGGGCCCAACCGGTCGAGCCCCTACGCAATTCGGTTGCCAAGCTGGCACCTTTTCTGAAGAACTCTGTCCGAGCTTTGGCCACCTGGGATGAGGTGAAAACATTGGTTGTGCGGGTCGATCGCCTGGAACGGTGGTACCGGCCGGGTCTGCTGCTGATCGGAGATGCCGCGCACGCGATGTCACCTATCGGGGGTGTCGGAATCAATTTGGCCATTCAAGACGCCGTCGCCGCTACGAATGCTCTCGCTTCGAACCTACGGAACGGAAACCCGATACAAGAAACACTGTTGCGCGAGGTACAGCAACGCCGTCTGTTACCGACCAAAATCATCCAGGCTCTGCAGGTGCAAGCTCAGAATCGTCTAATCTCCAATGCCCTGGAGAGATCGGGAGACTCACCGGAATTTCCGGCGATTTTTCGATGGCTGTTACGATTCCGTCCCGTACGAAATATCCCCGCCCGTTTGATCGGCTATGGGATTCGCTGTGAGCATGTGCGCACGAACGAATGCCTTCCGAAAACCTGACCTGTTTTCGAAGACCACTGTTGTCCGCTCTCTTGGATGTACCTTGGAGAGGATAGAACGGTGGTGCATCATTTCCTCCAATTGAAATACGCAACGGACTGAAGGGTTATATAAACACATGGGATTAATTCCTTTGGGGTAGTCACATTTAAACCAACTGCTAAACCAACTGCCTCACGATCTTGACTTGTGCCTTGACTAATTTCATGAAATAACCAAGAATCGGCCCACCGTCATTGTCAAACGGATGCCGGCTCATATGGCCTAATAGACGGATTTATTGTCCAGCTTTTGGCGGTCGATCTTCATCTGTCCGGTTCCGCTGAAGGCTGGCTTTGCCTGGCCTTCAGCTTATGTGGTAGCCAACGTTCCTAATTATTCTGGTTTAGTGAGGGGTAACAGATTATTCTCATGAAATACCGGGAGTGTGCACAGGAGATTGCGAATCAGGCCGGGTGAAAATTTAGGGTGATTGTGTTGGAGCCTGACGTTGCATTCAGCCTTGGCAGAAGTCATGTAGGCTCGGGAGAGTAGAGTCTCATCGGGGTAGATCATTGCCGGATAGTACGAACCAACAGCTTACAAGCTAACAGGACAGCAATGAACGAAAAGCCAGGCGACGTTCGCATTGAAACCGACTCCTTTGGTTCGATTCCCGTGTCGGCTGACAAATATTGGGGTGCACAGACTCAACGTTCCTTGAAAAATTTTCAAATAGGCCAGGAGCGTTTGCCTCGCCCTCTAATCCGGGCGTTGGGTATCGTCAAGCGTTGCGCGGCCCTATCCAATGTCACCCTGAGCACCATTAATGAAACAACCGGCAAGGCTATTGCTGATGCGGCACAGGATGTGATCGACGGCAAGTTGGACGATCATTTTCCCCTTGTGATCTGGCAAACCGGTTCCGGCACGCAGTCCAACATGAATGCCAATGAGGTGATCGCCAATCTGGCCATCGAACGTCTGGGCGGGACGCTGGGATCAAAAACGCCCGTCCATCCGAATGATCACTGCAACTGCAGCCAGTCTTCCAATGATGTCTTCCCGACGGCGATGCATATCGCGACGGTTGAGCAACTGCACCATGTTCTGATTCCATCCTTGGCACATCTGCACCAAGTCTTGTTGGAGAAGTCGCAAGCCTGGGAAGGTATTATCAAAATCGGACGAACCCATTTGCAGGACGCCACTCCTCTCACGTTGGGTCAGGAATTTTCAGGATATGCAGCTCAGGTGCAATTGGGGATCGATCGGATTCATGATGGTTTTAAACGGCTGTATCCCCTTGCGCAAGGCGGTACGGCTGTGGGTACGGGATTGAACGCAAAGCCCGGGTTTGGTGAGACGTTTGCCGAAGAAGTCGCAAGGTATACGCAGCTGCCCTTTCTCTCGGCTCCCAATAAGTTCGAAGCCTTGGCTACGCATGATGCCATGGTGGAAATCTCCGGTGTGCTCAATGTTCTTGCCGTAAGTCTGAATAAAATTGCCAATGATATTCGCCTGTTAAGTTCGGGTCCGCGCTCCGGTCTTGGAGAACTCTCCCTGCCGGAAAATGAACCGGGCTCTTCCATCATGCCGGGAAAGGTGAATCCCACTCAATGTGAAGCCATGACCATGGTTTGTGCGCAGGTTATCGGGAATCACATGACTATCACGATGTCCGGCGCACAGGGGCATCTTGAACTCAATGTGTTCAAACCCGTCATTGCGTACAACGTGCTCCAATCCATCCGCCTCCTCGGCGATGCTGCCATGAGCCTGACCGATAAATGCATTGTGGGCATTGAGCCCAATATCGGCCGTATTTCCGAGCTGATGGAACAATCCCTGATGCTGGTCACGGCATTGGTTCCTCACATTGGTTACGATAAGGCTGCTAAAATTGCTCAAGGGGCCTTAAAAAATGGACGCACTCTGCGAGAAGAAGCTATTGCTAGCGGATTTGTGACTGAAGAAGAATTCAATACCTTGATCCGTCCGGAACAGATGGTTCGTCCAGAGTAACCTCACGTCACCTAGCATTCTGGATCCATCCGGGCAGGAATTTAAAACGAAAGATTGCGATCTCTTTCTGACACAGCTTTTACATAATCCTCCATGCCCTTCATTACCGCACCCACCTCGAGATCAGATTCGTTAATTTGTCGGGCGATCGCACAGGCTGAACAGACCCACAGAGGAATGCCCTGAGACAGAATGGTATTGGCTAACACCTTCAATGCCGGTAGCCCGACTCCCTGTACACCGTCTACCATACCCTTTTTTGCTAAGACGACGGCCTCGGCCTGAAGCCACAAAACGACCTCATGCCCTTGTTCGTGAGCCGCCTGTGAGGCGATAAACGGAAGGGTGGCCATTGTTGGATCATCCGTCCCCTTACTTCCGGCAATGACAAAGCGTGCCATAGATTTCTCCTTTCCTTAACCTCTTTTCTTTCATGCTTCTCCGCAACCCCCTATCTCATTGCACAGGAAAACTGGATTAGGATTAAGACGCCGCCGGCCGGAATCTGTGCTGAAACCTGATGGTATCAGTGATGAATGTAAGACTCACCTCTGTAGAACCCTTGGTTTTAACTGGCGCGTGCGGATACTGTTGGCTCACCAACAGTATGGTTTACAGGAATTTATGCGGGAAGTTCTATGGCTATGGCGGCAGTAACGGTGAATGTGAACAAATGCCCGGTTCCGCCCTATCCCCTTTCCTTGAATTTCCTAATCTGTCACGATAGATGGCATGGATATGTTCGGTACCTGCCCGAGGCTTGTGGTTCGATCCTCTCCAAGCCAGGAGTCATGTAATAGTGAATAAAAAAGGAGTATTCACATGAAAAAGATGGAAGCCGTAGAAGTCCGGCAGGCAAAGGGTGCTTTACAACTCGTGGAGCGTGAGGTGCCTAATCCTGGCTCAGGTCAGGTTCTCGTTAAGGTCCAGGCATGCGGCATCTGTCACAGCGACGTGTTCACAAAGGAAGGTCTATGGCCCGGTCTTGAATATCCTCGTATTCCCGGACATGAAATTGCCGGTATTATTGAAGAGATGGGTTCGGGCGTGGAAGGATGGACACTGGGCCAACGTGTTGGCGTGGGGTGGCACGGAGGACATTGTGGCCGTTGTGAGCCATGCCGCCGAGG
>CAZBQO010000084.1:7514-9394 GCA_964494125.1 uncultured Nitrospira sp.
CTTGGACATTTAGGGGTACAGTATGCCAACAAGATGGGATTCGAGACGGTCGCCATTGCCAGAGGAAAAGACAAAGAGGCTCTGGCCAAGAAGTTGGGCGCGCGGCACTATATCGACAGCATGGCCCAAAATGTATCGGAAACGCTTAAGGGTCTTGGTGGAGCGAAAATTATCCTTGCAACCGTCACGAGTGGAAAGGCCATGAGTGCGACTATCGGGGGACTGGCCATTGACGGTAAATTAATTATGGTTGGCGCCTCTGAAGAGCCGGTGGAAGTACCCATCGTTCAGTTTATTATGGGTCGACATTCAGTTCAGGGCTGGCCGTCCGGTACGTCGTCGGATTCGCAGGATACGTTGGCCTTCAGTGTGATGACGGGTATAAGGCCGATGATAGAGGAGTATCCTCTTGAACGCGCGGCTGAGGCCTATGATCGCATGATGAGTGGTGAAGCAAGGTTCAGAGTAGTATTAAAGGTTAGTTGAAGAGCCCACTCACTGAGCACTCCTCCAATGCTTTGCCTTCGTCAAAAACGTGAATGTCCATAATAAAAAAGCTGTGCGCATGAAAAGAGCCAAGTTAATCAATGTGTAAGGAGACAAGTTCCTGTAGCGACGGCTCGACTTTCCATATTCTAAACATGGCATTACCCAACTGACGCATGTCATCGGGGATTCAATCATATTCCCTCGCCGGAGAAAATGACCGGACGAGGGAAGGCGAGGATCACTTTTTTAAGTAGGACCGTCTGGAGAGGATATTTTTTGTGAAATTTCGGAGATTGACGGATGTTGCCCCAGCGTTCAATGCCTCGGTGACTGATCAGTTATGAGACTCTGGAAAAGAGATATTCTACAAGAGCAGAATCTCAAGCCTTTTTGACGTAGGCCTTGTAGACTTTTTTGTCGGCGGCACCTTCTTCTTCCATACCGACCATGGCGTGTCCGGTTGTTTCGCACCAGGCCGGCATATCTTTTTTAATCCCTTCGTCATCCGAAATCACTTCAAGGACTTGCCCTGAGGCGAGTTCTTTGATTTTTTTTGAGGTCAGAATGATGGGCATCGGGCAAAAATATCCCAATGTATCGAGTTTAACGTCGGCTGGTATCATGGTACATCCTTTTGTGGTGGTCGTTAGATAAATAAGTTTACGGATCCGTGCCGGGCTTCCGCCAAATAGGTGGTGACTCCTGCAAGTTGGTCGATGCCATCAATGAGCGTATCCTTTGAAATACCCATGAGTCCCAGGGTCGTGGTGCAGGCAATCATCTTCACATCCAGGTCTTTAGCGGTTTCCATGAGTTCGGGTATGCCGGGCATGCGATTATCTTTCATCACCTTTTTCATCATGGTGGTTCCGAGACCTCCAAAATGAAATCGTGAGAGGGGCAGGCGGCTGGCTCCCCCTTTGTTCAGCCATCCAAAGGCTCGACGAAGCCAATCCTTAGGGGAGCTACTCACATTTTCCTTCCGGATGGCATTCAACCCCCAAAAGGTAAAAAACATCGTTACCTGCATGCCCATGGCTGCAGCGCCCGTGGCGATAATCAGGGCGGCCATGACGCGGTCCATGTCTCCACTCAGGACGACAAGTGTCACTTTATCGGGTTTGGTTTCTTTGAGCTCGGCTAAGGCGGTTGCTGGTTCTACGTGGGTGGCGTTCATAATGTCACCTTCTTTCTCAGAAAAATGATGGGTCGCCTCTTAAAGAGTCCTCGATATAGACGGATTGTTACGGAGTATAGCAGCTCTTGGCCTTTGATAGAGTTGATTCTGCCTGGAGGCATTATCCAAGGATGAGGCTTACCGCTCATTCGACTATAATATGGTAATTTTTTCGGTGTCAACAAAAGCCTGTTCTGGATTGTGCCTGCATGAG
>CAZBQO010000085.1:0-9302 GCA_964494125.1 uncultured Nitrospira sp.
TGTATTCCGTCATCGTTCAACCAGCAGAGGGTCCCGCTCCCGATATCACGCCTCCGACTACCAATGTGCTTTGGCGCAATGCGAGTAGTGGTGAAGTGGCTATTTGGCGGATGAACGGGCTGACCATTACGTCGGTCGGTTTCCCTGGAAGTACTTCCACGGAATGGAAGATTAAGCAGGTGGGAGATATCAATGGTGATGGTGAAGGAGACATCCTTTGGCAGAACACCATAAGTGGAGTGGTGGGTATTTGGCTTATGAAGGAAGGGGAAATACAATCGTCCGGCTTTCTCGGGGGTGTTTCAGCCGAATGGGTGGTTAAGGGGGTCGGTGATATCAATGGGGATGGCAAAGCGGATGTGATCTGGCGCAATCTGGATAGTGGAATGGTGACTGTATGGTTTATGGATGGGCTGTCGATTCACTCAGTCGGCCTCCTTGGAGGCACTCCAACAGTGTGGGAAATAGAGCAAGTCGGTGATATCAATGGCGATGGGAGGGCCGACCTGGTTTGGCAAAATCGGACGAATGGCACAGTGGCGGTCTGGTTAATGAACGGGTTGACCATTACGTCGGTGGGATTTCCCGCAAGCACTTCGCTGGATTGGGAGATTCAACTACTTGGAGATGTCAATGGGGACAGTAAGCGGGATGTGATCTGGCGCAATAAGAAAAGTGGAATGGTGTCGGTGTGGCTGATGAACGGGGCGACGACACCCTTAGCAGGTTTTATAGGAGGCATACCCCTCGAATGGGAAATTAGGCAGGTGAGTGATGCGGATGGAGATGGTAAAGGAGATGTTATCTTGCAAAATCGGACGAATGGCAAAGTGGCGGTGTGGCTGATGGATGGTTTGAAAATCGGTTCGGTGGGGTTTCCGGGCAGTACCCCGGTGAACTGGGAAATTCAAAAATAGGATGGGTGGTTACAACATCACCAGTCGAGTCAGTTTTCAAAAAGTGATCGGTCTGCGGTGCATGCAGGGGTGAGCGATGACAAATCTAATTCAACGAAAACTAGGGAGCGGACGCCACTTCTTCATGGTGTGTGGCGGAGTACTCCTGGGCATCAGTGTATGCGGATTGCCGGATTGGGCGTTGGCCTTTGATCGGCAGATTCCGCTTCATGTCGACTCCGGACGAGTGACGGGTCAGTTGCGCCAGGTATCTCTGCGCACAGTCCTTGGTCAGTTGCATAAAGAATTAGGACTTAATTATGTGGCACCGGATGCAGAATTGGAGAAAGTCATTTCGGTTAGATTACAGAAAGAGCCTTTGCACAGGGCACTCTCGAAGATCCTGGTTCAGTGGGACTATGCCTTTACATTGAATGCGGCTGGAAATATCACCACACTCCATGTGATGGCTAGGGGGGCACCAGAAGTATCCCTATCGGATAAGAAGGCTAAAGGCTGGGGACCGGAATCTTCCGGGCAAAAGACCAGAGCAATCCCAAAATACGGGTTAGCAGACCATGAGTTAGATATGGAGCGTGAAAATCAGATGAACAGGAATATGTCCAGATCTGAACGGCAATCTCATGGGAAAAGAAGTTCCAGTGGACAGGTATTTCCCATAAGGAATGTTCCCATGGAGATTCGTCCGCCTGCCCCTGGAGCTTCCATGTCAATTTTCCCAGCCAGTAGTAGGGACATGCCGATAACTCCGGGAGGAAATAGTGGGCGCGTGATGAACATCATTCCTCCGACCGCATATCCTCCTATGAATATTCAACCCGTTCCGAAGCATATGCAACAAGAAATGCTGCTTCCCCTGAGCCCATAAAATCATTCCAATAGCTCTCCCCACTGTCTTACCACTTATTGGCAGGACAGGCTGCTCTAAATTTAAAGGAGAAAAGGCAGAACTATTATGCAAGAGTATTTAGCAGTGAGTTCGTTCTATTCAGGGAATGATTCATACTGATTAGAGCGGACCCCTCCTATTGGAAAATTCGTATGGTTAACAGCAGAAACTGCTCTCTGCTCCTACCATGCCGATATTCTGACCTTGAGTAAAGGATCCTGTTGCTCTGGGCATACCCCATTTTTCCCTTTGCCTACTCTCCGCTTCTTGAATGAGGTATTCTTTTAGGGAAGTCTTAAAAATTCGGGAAAAAGTGTTCTGGTCACCTAGGCATGCTCACCACCTCCTCGGTATTCTCAGCTTGTCCAATCAGGAGTAGTCCTGATGGACGGGCCATTTTGAACACTCCATCTTTTGATTCTGCATTGGATTTAAAATACGTTGGGCCTATGCCACTGGAAAGTTATGGAAAAAGTTGTTTTGGAGGAAAGAGGGAGATTCTGAATACTCAGGGAATGATGCTTACGAGCAACATGGCAGAGGTCTGGCCGGATTGGGTTTGAGAAGAGGAGGTGTTCATTTGCTTGTTGTGTGCGATTTTGAGGCTGAGGGTTTGCTGCCGATGGTTCAGATGCAAGTAGTCCCGGACATCTTTTTTGAATAGCAATGAAATGTCGTAGATTTGAGGATTGGTTGGGGTATTAGTGCGTTGGTTGAGAACATATTGTCCGAGAATGGAGACATGCAAGGAGTCATCCACAGCAAGATAGGCATATCCAAGCTTAGCGGCAAGTGTGTCGGTACGAAGGGCATCAAATCGATTCAGGTCCCGGGCGAATTCAACTCCCGGGTTAAGCGTCGAAGTTGGGGAAACTCGGAAATTTGAGCCAAGCCTGGCAAAGAAGCGATCGTTTACCATAGTCCCACGGGATTTGAATCGCCGAGTAAACCCCCACTGGGGCGCGAGATCTACTGGCTCTAATAAATTCAAAGTTCCCCTCATTTTGGTTCCGATTTCTTCCTCTGATTCCTTCTCCACAAACTCACTTTGAGACGTTTTATAGTATGAGGACCAATCGCCTTTGCCCGCTCCGTATAGGAACGACAGATTCGCCGAGAGGGATTCTGTGGTAATGGCATCGGAGAGAGGTCCTTCGGGTCGAGTGAAGATGTCTGTCTGTTGCCGGGCATATCCAAGGGATAGGCTGGGCCAATTGGGAGCAGCCAAGAGCAATGAAAATTTTTGCTGGGTAGCAATGGTCTGGGCACGGGCCAGATCTCCCTCCACATTACTGGTGAATCGGCTAAGTTCAATCTTGGGAGTGAGGAGGGGAAGATTCCATTCCCACATCAGTTTTCCTCCTATACGGTCATTAGGTGTGGTAAATGAGGTGTTCCCGGTTTCTTGCCCGGAGAAGCCATACTGAGCATGATACTTCATGTTGGCCGTGGTCCCCTTGATGACGATTTGAGCTCCCATGCGGTTGGTAAAGGGTGTGGCGGAGTTGTCCGTTACCAATGGGTCCCGATACACCATCTGGATTCCAGCTTTCAAAGCTTCCTGAAAAAGAGAAATATCATTTGACGCTTCGTACAATCTGCTACCACCTTGGTTCACCAGGGAAGGCATATCACGAGCGCCCTGAAGGTTGAAGGGTTCACGTTTTTGGGTAAAGTTGAAACGAGTGAGAGCATATTCATCCTTGGGTTCAGTGCAGGGCGTGCTTGGGGAGAATAACGGGGAGGAACGTCCTAAAGAGGAATAGATTGGAGAGCCACATGCATTGGAATGTGGGTCGGTTCGCAGGCCTAGTCGATCAACAAGCGGGATCGAATCCGCCGAAAAGGCGGAGCTGCCCACGAATGGGAGAAGCAAACCTCCCAGAATCAACCAGAGAACAGTCCGCACCATCACCTGCCCCCTTATTTATAATTTTTTCTCCTATTCCTTATCGGTAAGCAACACAGATGCCGTAGTGTAAAAAGGGCAGAAATTTCCTCTCTGATTGTTGCGTTGTGTCAGAAGAAAAAGAAAAGAATTGATCTCATTACCAATATTGGCGATTGCGACAATTCTGAAACTGGAAAACTATTCCTATCCGCAGAAAAACGTGAGGGAGTCTGCGGGATTCCAGACACAGGTTCCCTGTGGTTTTATAGCCACATAGGAACTGCGGTGAAACAGGGAAGATATAAAGCAGAGTTAGATAGCGGACCAACCCAAATTCGGTGAATCAATTGTCTATTCCTCGATGGCAAATCTTGTAAAAATCAAAAGTCTGTATCCAAAAGTCACAAAGGATGCCCAAAACGATATAAATGACGACTATGGCCATTAATTTTTTTACTGGAAAATCTGTGTAGTCGGCTCCTCAAAAGCCAATGGATTTGTATAATCCTAAAGGGCAGACCATTCTATCGGGTCAATTTCCTGGCATCGTTGGGACGAGAATTCGATGGAATAGAAATACAGGAAAGGTCTTGGCATCAGAGATGTGGTTAGCCTATAGGCATTTTTATGCGTGAACGACCGCTGCACCTTCAAAACGCAATGACGCCAAAAATGAATTTGGGGAATAGTGGATCCCTATTGTTGCTACTTTTCATCTCATCAAGTGCGGGAGTTTGGCGAGGAATTTTGGCATTATGAAAAGCCTCGTAATTTCACAAGAATCAGGTCCCGTAATGATATTCAGTTTCTTGAGACTAACGAGTATGCTCATTTTCATGGGAAGATATATATTTAATTCATCAACGCCCATGAGTTCTTAAAGGAATGGGTGATAAAATGGAGGTATTGATGAACCGAATTCTGTATTTTTTATTCAGCATAGGATTGGCGGTACTGTCGATAGGGGGAATGGCAGCCTTGCCTCAGGGAAGTCTTGCAGCAGAAAAGACTGAATATGCCAAAGCCACGTTTGCCGGAGGCTGCTTTTGGTGCATGGAAGAGGTGTATGAAAAAGTTGAGGGGGTGGTATCTGTCGTCTCCGGATATACGGGAGGACAGCTGGCCAATCCAACATATGAGCAAGTGTCGGCCGGAGGAACTGGGCATGCTGAAGCCGTTGAAGTAACTTACGATTCCACCAAGGTCACGTATCAACGCCTGTTGGAGGTGTTTTGGCATAATGTTGACCCTACGACGCCGAATGCCCAGTTCTGTGATCATGGCAATCAATATCGAACTGCGATCTTTTACCATGACGAAAAGCAAAAAATGTTAATCGACGAATCCAAGCAGGCAGTGGAGAGTTCCAAATCATTTCCGCAACCAATCGTGACCGAGATTATTCCGTATTCGGTCTTCTTCTCTGCCGAAGACTATCATCAGGATTTTTATAAAAAGAATCCTGTCCGGTACAAATTCTATAAATGGAATTGTGGACGTTCGCAGCGTTTGGAAGAGTTATGGGGAAAGCCATAATCCTCCTATAGAACATACCACCCCACCCTTTTCTGGTATTTACTTTATAGTCTTGGTTTTGAAAGGGTGGTAGCCTTTTTCTTGTTCTCTTGACCTTTCACAGCCGGCACATACCGTGTGAGCTTGCCTGACATGATCCTCGTTGCTGACGTCGGACAAATCCTTTTTTTTCCGGCTGCTCACGGGCAGTGGGGGAGTAGGATGAGGTAGCCAGTGATCCTTTATTTTTGATGGTTCTATAATGGAATTCTGTGGCGAGGCACTGCAGCAAAATCTAAAAGTCCAGTCTATTCCTGTATCTATGCTAGTGAGCTGTGCGAAAGGATTCCGGAAATCTTGGCCAAATCCTTCCTGTCCGGAAAATGACCATCGTAGTGTATATTAATTCACCGTCCCTTCAGTAAGGGATATTGCGCATAAGAATGAGCAATGTCCCAAGACCGCATTAGCCCCTCTCCCTCCCTTTTGGCTGGTGGATCGCGATTCTTTCAACCTGGTCACTAACAAATGACTGCATCTTAACCGACATCTTCAGTTGTAGTCTGATATATTTCTTCCACTGGATGAAGGCCAGATTGAATGACTCCTGCCTTAACACCGGAAGTATGAAAGACTCTCGCAGTAGCCTAGAATCGAAAAAGGTAATTCTCTCTTCGCGTATGGGCCGGGTGATGTGTGTATGGAGATGGGTGGGAGTGGTGCTCTGTCTTTCTATTTTGGGTTGTCAGATGCGAGAGGTGCAACCAACATTTAAGGATGAATGTGGGATTCTTCGTTCCAACGTTGATTGGTCCAATCGGATTAAGGTGTTGAACCTCCTAAGCCTGGCCTTTTCACAAAAATGCGATGACGCAGTCATTGAGTACACGGAACAAGCCCAATCTGGATTTCGCGATAAGACTTTTTCTTTTTCTCGTGAAATGGCCGGAGTCTTTTTATCTGATGGGGTGCTAACGGATTATGTGTTGGAATCGTATGAGCGGGCATATTTAAGCGTTTTGCTTGCCGCGAGTTATCTGAGGACGGGACATGTCGAGGATGCAAAAGTGGAATTACGGCGGTTGGACCATGAACTGTTCGCCCCGTTGTACAATTTTGGTGAAGACCCTGTCAATCTTGTGCTTTCCGCCGTGCTATGGGAAGTCCTTGGTGAACCAGGAGATGCCAGAACCGATTGGTTCAGGCTAGCGGAGCCCACCAGTTCTTTTCTTCTGCATGTGACTCCTGCTCTTCAAACGTTTGCCCAAAAGCAGGTGATCAGGCTGGATCAGGGTGCTCGTCTTACCCCACGGTGGGAGGTCTATGGGGTTGGTCGCTTTCCTGAGGTCGATTGGGATTTCAAATTGTTTGGCGCCCCCAATGGATACTTTGTGATTCATCCCAAGCCGCCTTTTCAGGAGTTGTGTGTTTCTGAAACGGGCCTACGTCTTTCAACGGAAAGTTGGTTTGCAAAAATCGCGCACAGGCATGACCATGCTTACCACCCTCTTTTGAACATTCAGAGTTGGATTCGTTTACCTGTCGGCGTGGTATATGGATTAGTGCCCTTTTCTCTTGGGGTCGGTGTGGCTGTTGGTGGATGTGCGGGGGCAGCGTCACTCGGAGGAAGAGGCAGTGGTGATTTGTGTGCCTTATCCATTCTGGGTGGCACGCAGTTAATGCAAGTTGCCCCCACAGTGTTTCAGAATACCGTACGTCCGGATTTACGTCATTGGGAGCTGCTCCCTGCAGCAATTGTTGTCACTCAGGAATCCGATGTGGGCTCTGAGCCCTGTGATAGTCATCAGGCTCGGTTGCACCATTTGGTGACTCGTGCTCCTGCCCCTCCTTTAAGTTCTTAGAAATAGGAATTTTCTTCAGAACCATTTCATTTCGACGGGATTGCCTCCTTCCGGGTTAGGGGTCCATACCAGTTCAAATGAAATGGATTAGGGCGATATTTATTTAATTGGTCATGAGGCCTCAGGGAATTTTGAGAGCCAATTGTCCAAAAGGATATCGACACCGAATGAAATGGTTTCTAAGGATTTTATCCATTTAGATACAATGTGTATCGAAAAAGGAGAATGTTATGAATAGCAAAGGATAAGGTGCCAGATCGACAAAGAAGAATACGCGTTGGATATTCCCTAGGTTTTTTCTTCACCCCCCGTGTATGTCATACTGCATTATCATGGGAATAGGTCTTGCTTTATGAAAGGAATACTTTATGACATACACACCATTGGAAGATGCTCGACTGTTTCCTTTTAGGCAAAGCGGGTTAATTGGGTCTCTTCGACTTGTCCTGACCTTGTTGGTAATGGGGGTCATGATGATGGGGGCCAGCAAGGGGTGTGCAGAGGCCAAGCCTCCGGAAACCCTCGCTCCTGCTCCACAAAGTATTGCGGTTTATGCTCTTTCCCGTGGGAAAGGCGTACCTGATCAGGCCATCGAGGTGCTAGCTCACTCTCGCACCCTTCTCAAGTCTGCCCAGGAACGCGGGGAGGTCCGGCGGATGGTTGAGCAACGTATTGGAATAGAAGGGGAGACGAGGCTCTGTGCGGAATTTTCTGATGCGGAATCAGCTCATTCAATAATTGAGCAGATTCAGCAATTCGGCCAGGGAGTGGATTTGATCAACGTAAAGGTTGAGCCGTGTCCGCCATGATCAACTTCTATTCTCCACGAATCTTTTTTGGGGTAGACGCCATCGGTTGCGCTGGTGTTTTTGTTGATCAGCAGGGAGGTTCATCATAACTTTCAAAGGAGTGGAATTATGAAAAGTTGTCGATTTTTTCTCAATCAAGCATTGACGGTGGTTGGAATGGTCATCGGATTGGCCGCCTGTTCCCAACTCCATACAACTCCACTACCAGCTGTTGACAGTGGGCTCAAAAATACCCCGGACCAGGGCAAGCAAATTTTGTCGGATAACGCAAAACAGAAACGAGACGAGTGGAAAACCAAAACCTTTGAGGAGTTTAAAGCCCAAACCTATAAGGAACCGTTTGAAGGTGGGAAATATATTGTGAACGGTGATACCCCCATTCTCAATGAAAAACTCCTACAGGAATTTTTTGAAACCCGAATAAAGGAGTCGATCAACTCTCGGGAGGGGGTTCGAACGAAATTAACCGTTCATCAAGTCAATGGTCAGGACGCAGTATGGAATTCTATAGAAAAACGGCAACTGACCTACTGCGTGAGCAAAACATTTGGCGCGAACTATGAAAAAATGAAGTCCGACATGGAGACGGCCGGAAATGCATGGGAGGCGGTGGCTGCTGTTGATTTCATTTATGTGGGGGGAGAGGATGATTCATGCACGGCGTCTAACCCAAATGTAGTTTTTGATGTGCGCCCGGTCAACGTGAATGGCCAATATCTGGCTCGAGCCTTTTTCCCGAATGAACAACGGTCCTCGCGAAATGTCTTGGTGGATAACAGTTCTTTTCAATTGGATCCAAATGGCAAGTTATCGTTACAAGGGATATTGCGACATGAATTAGGTCATACGATTGGATTCCGGCATGAACATACCCGCCCGGATTCGGGTACGTGTTTCGAAGATAGTAATTGGCGGCCGTTAACCAGTTACGATGCCTTCTCGGTCATGCATTATCCGCAATGTAACGGTAAAGGGGATTGGGCCCTGATCCTAACCAACATCGATAAAAATGGGGCAGCGTGTTTGTATGGCCCTGCGCAGGGATTCACCATTGATACCGCAATTTGTCAGGGACCCGACGAACCGACGGGACCCATAGCCTGCGGACCCAAAACGGAAACTTTTGTCGGACAAAATGTGGCCAAGAATGCAGAGAAAACCTATGGACCCTTTATGGTGGTTCCGGGAACATTAGTGGAAGTGGTTATGCATGGAGAAGCCAATCCCGGTGATCCCGATCTCTATGTTCGGTTCAACCAGGATCCCACAACGACTGCCTATGATTGCCGTCCTTATCTCTCGGGTGCGGAAGAAAAGTGCGTCCTAGATGTGCCAACCAATGGGACTGCGGTCCATGTTAAAGTTCGGGGATATTCTGACGCGCATTTCAATCTGACCGTGACTCATACTCCTACACAT